>JALYHU010000145.1 GCA_030776345.1 Pseudomonadota bacterium
TTCCTGCGCAATGCGTGCCCCCTTGTCCCGGCTCGCGCCGCGCGCCGAGGACAACACACCGGAAGGCGGTACCCACTCGGTGCGGCTCGGGTACATATCGTACGGCGGGAAGCTCGCCGCGAGATCGTCCGGGATGCGTTCCAACTGCACCAGTTCCGGGTGGAAGTGCAGCATCAGGGAGGTCTCGATGACCGCCGCATGTTCAAGTGCGAACCCCGGAAAGCCGGCGGGGAAAATTGCCGCGAGCGTCTGTTCGGTACAAAAATCCCAGTACTCCAAGCGCATGATGGAGAGGGGCGCGCCGTTGCCGCAGTCCCGCAATCCAAGATCGATACCCTCGATCAAGAACCATTGGTTCTCATAGTGCCCATTGACGAGCACCAAGGACGTCACGCCATGCCGCGCGAATTCGCGGATCGAATCGCGTACCTGCCCTATCAACGTAGCAGCATCGAGACTCGTGGTACCGCAAAAGTGCTGGCCGCCGCCGCATCTCGGCTGCGACTTATAACCATAGGCCAACGCCGGCGCGACGATCCCGCCCACGGCCTCGGCTGCCCCCGCGGCGATGGCCGTCGCCAGCAACGCATCGGTGCCCAACGGCAAATGCGGTCCGTGCTGCTCCAGAGCGCCCACCGGCAGAAATACCGGAGTTTTGGCGTCAGTGATCCGTTCCCGGTACTGCACCCAGCTCATTTGACTCATGTGTACGGACATCGCTCACCCCTCGACGAACCGACATGCCGGCGGCTTCGGCATGGCCTACCGCGCCGCGTGCCCTTGAACTCAGCGGCTGGTCTTGCCGCCATCGACCGACCAAGCAGCGCCCGTCACGAAACTCGCCGCATCGCTGGCCAAAAAAGCGACCACCGTGGCAATGTCGGCAGGGTTTCCCACACGGCCCAACGGCACCGTCGCGACTTCCGCGCGCCGCGCTTCGGCGGGCGCGTCGGATAGAGCAAACTCGGCGGCGAGCATGGCCGTGTCGACCGGGCCGGGACAAACCGCGTTGACCCGAATCCCCTCCCCGGCCAGTTCCACCGCCAACGCGCGGCTCCATGCGAGCACAGCACCCTTCGTACCGCTATAGGCCGCATAGCCTTGCTGTCCGATCAGGGCGAGTTCCGAAGCAATATTGACTACCGCGGCACGACCGCTGACCTTGAGCGCAGGCAGCAGCGCGCGCGTCACCCGAAACGCCCCCGCAAAATTCACCGCGAACAAGAAATCCAACAACTCATCGTTGGTGTCGGCAAACGATCGCACTTGGCTGACACCCGCGTTATTTACCAAGATATCGCAGCGGCCTGCCAAATCGACAGATAATTCGATCAGGGCCCGATCGGTCGCGTTGCGGTTCGTCAAGTCCACCTCGCGCGGCACGAATCGGCCGTGCCCTTGGACCGCCGCCGCCAATCGCCGCAAACCGGCCGAGTCCCGGTCGAGGCCGTGCACGACGGCCCCCCGCGCCATCAAGGCACGCACGATGGCAGAGCCAATGCCTCCCGCCGCACCCGTGACCACCGCGAGGCGCCCGCCCAGAGAGGGGTCCAGCACGCCCGTATCCTCATGCATGGCCGCGCTCACACGACGGTCAGAAAGGAAACCCCATGAGCGCCGACGAAGGCGTCTCCCCGCCTTTCACCTTGTCCGGGGCCGGAACCGTCCGTCATGACGCGCCGCACCCGGTTGCGATGCCAGCTACGCAACAGGTCCGAAAGCGGCAGAACAGCCGGGGTTGCGTTGCCATACAAAGATCGGTGATAGCGAGGCAGCCGGAACCAAGGAAGCGACGCGCGCTGATGGTGCGCGTTGTGGTATCCGAAATTCAGAATGAGCACATCCAGCCAGGGTAATCGGAGGGACAGCAGGTTCGAATAGGTGTTCTGGTCTTCATAGGCTCGGTCTCGGTCATGGTCCGGTACCGGCTGCTGGGCCTCGACGAAAATCTGCTCGTACGTGTGGTGAAAGGCGTCGAAAAAATTGAGCACGTGCAGCGTCAATCCGTATGCGATGAAATACAGCACCACGGCCTTGACCGACCACAGACCGAGCAGCGCCAACAAGGATGCGCGCAATGCCAGCATCGCCATGGCGCGCGCCAGATACCGGCGCTGCGAGTGCGCAAACACCGGCCGCCACACCACCTGCAAGTGCATGAGGACCTCGATCGCCGGTATGTAACCCCATTCCAGCAATTCCATGATTCGACGAACCATCGGGTGGCGCAGCATCAGGCTCTTGAAGTCGAAGCAGGTGATGTCGGCCCGATCCATGTGGTGTCGAATGTGCAGATGCCGTATGCGTTCGAACTCGGCATACGAGGAGCCCGCGATGAAGCTCATGGCTTCTCCCGCCGCGGTGTTGGCCGGCTGGACCGCAAACAAGGTTTGATGTGCGGCTTCGTGAATGAGGTAGGCCGCGAGCACCATGGTGTGCACACACAATACGACCCCGACGACGTTGATCGGCGTCGCAGCCGCACCCATCAAGGCAAACGACGC
>JALYHU010000146.1 GCA_030776345.1 Pseudomonadota bacterium
TGCACGTGGTCGATGCCAGCGATCCGCTGCGCAACGAGCGCATCGATCAGGTTCGAGAAGTCTTGCAAAACATCGGAGCGGGCGAGATTCGCGAGCTGCTGGTGTTCAACAAGGTGGATCTGCTCGAGGATGCAGCGCCCACGACCGCCACGCCGGGTTTCTCGACGCCGCAAATCGTCGTGGCTCAGGATGGAGTGGCGGCGCAGGCATGGGTGTCCGCTGCCACCGGCGCAGGGCTCGAAGAGCTGCGCCATGCCGTGGCCCATGCCGTTCGGCCGAACCAAGTGCGCCGCACCTTGCATGTGCAGTTGACGGCAGCCGCCGTGCGATCGGATCTCTATCGTCGAAACGCCATACGCGCCGAGCGTCAATTCGACGACGGCAGTTGGGAACTGGACGTCGAACTCGATTTGACCGAAGTGGCCAAATTGCTGGGCAGCCGGGGAGTCAACTTGGTGGATAATAGCAAAACAGGCCACGAGCAGCGCGTGGCATAGGGGCCTGTCCGACGCGCTTAACCCTTGTGAGCGCCGGGTCGGCTGTTAGAATGCCCGGCTGCTCATACAATTCGGCAAACAATTAGGCATTACGCATGGCTTGGAACGAACCTGGCGGCGAGAAACGCAATCCGTGGAATCGCCCGCAACAATCGCAGAACGACTTGGACGATGTGCTGCGCAATTTTCAGCGCCGGCTGTCGGCTTTGTTCGGACGCGGCGGCGGCGGCGCGAGCGGGGGTCAGAGTTCGCCGAACTTCAACAAGGGCTTGACCAGCGCCTTGGTGCTGATCGCGGCGCTGTGGATCGGCAGCGGCATTTACCGCGTCGACGCACAGGAGCGAGCCATCATCCTGCGATTCGGCAAATACGAGCAAACCACCGGGCCGGGATACAACTGGCATCTACCCTGGCCGATCGAGCGCAAGATCATCGTCAACGTATCGCGGCAATACAGCGTCACCGATGATGCCAGCATGCTCACCGCCGATACCAACCTGGTCGAAGTGAAGTCGGCGGTCCAGTACACGCAGCCGGACCCGCTCAAACTCTTGTTCAAGGTGCGGGATGTCGAGGAGACCTTGAGCCAAGTGAGCGAGAGCGCCATGCGCGAGGCGGTGGGGCAGGCGTCGCTCGACAAGGCGCTGGCGTTCGATCCATCGATCACGGACCGGGCGCGGGTTCTGCTCCAGCGCACGCTCGATTCGTACGACATGGGTATTCGAATTCTAAGCGTCAATCTGACGGACGTGAACGTTCCCGAGGCGGTTCAAGACGCGCAGCGCGATGCGATCAAGGCGGACAAGGACCGTCAACGCTACCAGCAGGAAGCCGAACTGTACCGCAACGATGTACTGCCGCGAGCGCGCGGCGAAGCGGCCAAGCAGCTGCAAGATGCCCAGGCGTACGAGTTGCAGGTGCTGGCAATTGCGAAGGGCGAAACCTCCCGCTTCGACCAGGTGCTGGAACAATACGACCGTTCTCCGGCCGTCACGCGCGAGCGCATGTATCTCGACACCATGGGGAACGTGTACAAGAATTCCCGCAAAGTCATCGTCGATACCAAGAACGGCAACAGCATGATGTACCTGCCGCTCGATAAACTGATTGCGGCGGGACCGCAATCCATCACCATGCCCAACGACACGATGACCGTGGCGCCGGCGCGGGTGCCCGAAGTCCAAGTGACTCCGCTCGAGGATCCAGCCCGCGTGCGCGGGGTACGCTGATGCAAAACCGAGTCCTCTACTTGTTGTTGGGCCTGGTGGCCGCGATCCTGTTGATCCGCGCCAGCGTTTTCACCGTCACCGAGGGAAAGCTCGCCATCAAGTCCGTCGGCGGCGAGATCGTCGATTCGAACATCGCGCCCGGGCTGCACTTCCGCATCCCCCTGGTCCACGAAGTTGCGCTGTTCGACCGGCGCATCATCACTCAGCTGTACCCCGCGGAGCGCTTCCTCACCCGCGAACAGGAACAGCTGAACGTCGATTTTTACGTCAAGTGGCGCATCAACAATTTGCGCCGATACTACGAGGCGACCGGAGGCACGGAAGAGGTTGCCAACGCGCGGTTGGGCGAGACCATCAAGGACAGCATCAAGAGCGTGGTGACGCAGCGATCATTGCAGCAAGTGATAACTGCCGATCGGACGGAATTCACCGATGCCATGATGAAGAACGCGCGTCCGGCCGCGGAACAATTGGGCGTGGAACTCGTCGATGTGCGCATCACGAAAATCGATCTGCCGCAGCAGGTTCGGGACTCCGTGTTCGATCGCATGCGCGCCACGTTCAAGGCGCAGGCGGCGAAACTGCGCGCCGAAGGCATCGAGACGTCGGAGCGCACCCGCGCCGAGGCCAACAAACAACAGACCGAGATCTTGGCCGATGCGGCGCGTCAGGCTGCAGAAATCCGCGGCCGCGGCGATGCATCGGCCAGCGAGGTGTTTGCCAAATCGTATGCGAAGAATCCGGAGTTCTACAGCTTCTACCGCAGCATGCAGTCGTATCGCGAGTCCGTCGGCACTCAAGGCGATGTGCTGGTCCTCGCACCGGACAGCGCCTACTTCAAGTACTTCAAAGCGCCCCAGCCGCAGCGCTAGGCTCGCAGGTAGACAATGGAAATCGGCTGGACCGAATTGGCGCGCTATCTCGGCGGCGCTTTTGCCTTGTACCTGGTGCTCGAGGGCATCCTGCCGTTCTTGAACCCGAGCGCTGCGCAACGGCTCATGGCAAAATTGGCACAGACCGATGCGAAACAGCTCCGCTGGGGCGGCCTCATCAGCATGGTCGCCGGCCTTGCTTTACTGTGGATGGCGCGCAATGGGTAAGAACCTCGTCGTGATCGGCTTGCAGTGGGGCGATGAAGGCAAGGGCAAAATCGTCGATCTGCTCACTGACCAGGTGCAGGCGGTTGCGCGCTTTCAGGGCGGCCACAATGCCGGTCATACTCTGGTGATCGGCGGCAAGAAAACCATTCTGTCGCTCATACCGTCCGGAATATTGCACCCGCACGTGCAATGCTTGATCGGCAACGGCGTGGTGTTGTCGCTGGAGGCGCTGTTCAAGGAAGCCGAAACGCTGATCGGCGAAGGCATACCGGTATTCGAGCGCCTCAAGGTGAGCCCGTCGTGCCCGCTGATCCTCGCGTCTCACATAGCCCTCGACGTCGCGCGGGAAAAGTCGCAGGGCGTGAACGCCATCGGCACCACCGGGCGGGGAATCGGCCCGGCCTACGAGGACAAAGTAGCGCGCCGCGCGCTGCGGGTCGCCGATCTGTTTCATCGCGAACGCTTCGCCGCCAAACTCGGTGAAATCTTGGACTACCACAATTTCATACTGCAGCGCTATTACCAGGCCCCGGCCATCGATTTTCAACAGGTGCTCGAATCGAATCTCGAACTCGGCGAGCGCTTGAAGCCGCTGGTGGCCGATGTCACCGGCATTCTCGAGCAATTGAGCGTCGATGGCCGCAACGTTCTGTTCGAGGGTGCCCAAGGGGCGATGCTGGACGTCGACCTCGGCACGTATCCATTCGTGACCTCATCCACGACCACGGCCGGCGGAGCCGCAGCCGGCACCGGCTTGGGACCGCGCCGATTGCACGAGGTGTTGGGAATCGTCAAGGCGTACGCGACGCGCGTCGGGGCCGGTCCGTTTCCCACCGAGCTGTTCGATGAATTCGGCGAGCACCTGTCCCGGGTAGGCCGTGAATTCGGTTCGGTCACGGGCCGGCGCCGGCGCTGCGGCTGGTTCGATGCCGTGGCGCTGCGGCGCTCCATCGTGCACAGCAGCTGCTCCTCGCTGTGCGTCACCAAGCTCGACGTGCTGGATGGCCTGGATACCATTCGCGTCTGCGTGGGGTACGAGATCGACGGTGCGACGGTGCTCACGCCGCCGCTCCTGTCCGAACACTTCGGCGAATGCCGAGCGGTCTACGAAGAACACCCAGGATGGAAGGAGAGCAGCGTTGGCATCACCCGATACGAAGATCTGCCGGTCAATGCGCGCACCTATATCGAGCGGTTGCAAACCCTGGTGGGGATTCCGATCACGATCATTTCCACCGGCCCCGACCGCGACCAAACCATCGTTCGGCAGAATCCCTTTCACTGAGGGGAGCGCAGCCCATGGCATTTGAAACCGCGGCAGCGGCGTCGGCGGAGCCGCAGAACCGCAACGGCGTGCATGCGCCCGCGTCCTATTCGCGCGACCTCCAGGGCTTCGTCTTCGCGCTGTTTTTCGCCTTCGGCGGCATCACCAGCCTGAACGATGTGCTGATCCCGAAACTCAAGGAGCTGTTCACGCTGTCGTATGCCGACGCGATGCTGGTCCAATTCGCGTTCTTCGCGGCGTACTTCATCGTTTCCATACCCGCCGCCGCGCTGGTACGGCGCGTCGGCTACATGCGTTCGGCGGCCATCGGACTCTTGACGATGACGGCGGGTTGCCTGCTGTTCGTGCCGGCATCATCGAACGGCATATTCGCATTATTCCTGCTGGCCCTATTCGTGCTGGCGGCGGGCATCACCACCGTGCAGGTCGTGGCCAATCCGCTCATCTCGATGTTGGGCCCCCCGGCGACCGCGAGCAGCCGGTTGACTTTCGCGCAAGCGTTCAATTCCTTGGGCACGACGATCTTTCCCTATGTGGGCTCCATGCTGATTCTGGGCTCCGTGGCAAAGGTTAGCCCGGCGACGCTGTCCGGTGCCGCGCTCGACGCCTTTCGCGGCGTCGAGACGCGCGTGATCGCCCATACCTATCTGGGATTGGCGATAGCGCTGCTCGTGCTCACGGCCGTGGTGTGGCTGCGGCGCAAGGGTCTGGTCGAGACGGCCCCGGCCCAGACGCCCATCCTGCGTGCGTTCAACCTGCTGACACGCCCACGATTCGCCTTCGGCGCGGCATGCATCTTTCTCTACGTCGGCGGCGAAGTGGCCATCGGTTCCCTCATCGTGAGCTACCTGAGGCAGGCCTCGGTCCTCGGCTTGGGCGCCGAGGAGGCGGGTAAGCATGTGCCGCTCTACTGGGGCGGCGCGATGGTCGGCCGATTCATCGGCGCCTATGTACTGCGGTTGTTCGCTCCCGGCAAGGTGCTGGCCTGCGCCGCAGCCGCGGTCGTGGCG
Organism: Pseudomonadota bacterium; assembly: GCA_030776345.1. Lineage (GTDB taxonomy): Bacteria > Pseudomonadota > Gammaproteobacteria > Steroidobacterales > Steroidobacteraceae > Bog-1198. Next base: position 5,122 of record JALYHU010000146.1, read on the forward strand.
CTTTTGTGGATATCCGCAACTTCGACCGGAGTGGTTTCGGGTTGGTCGCTGCTGGCGATCGGTCTGTTCAATTCCATCATGTTCCCGACCATTTTCACCTTGGCGAGCGAAGGGCTGGGAAGACGCGCCGCCGAGGGTTCCGGGGTCATTTGCGTGGCCATCGTCGGCGGCGCCATCGTGCCTCTCATCGCCGGCAAGGCGGCGGATCTGTGGGGCCTGAAGCTCGCGCTCATCGTGCCCGCGATCTGCTATTGCGTCATCCTTGCCTTTGGCTGGTTCGCGCGCCGTCCTCTGGAGCGGGAGGCGCGCGAACTTTAGCCGGGGGCTAGTGCAGGTGATACGAGCCTGCGCCGAACAGCCCCAGGAGACCGGTGATAATCAGGTAAAGGGCCACGATGTAGTTCAATAACCTCGGCATGACGAGGATGAGAATGCCCGCGAGCAGGGCGACGAGCGGGGCGATACTGAGATTCAAATGCAGGGCCATGTCGGTCTCCGTGTTGGGGCAGTTTTTGGATTATGGTGTGCGGGCGTCGAGACGCGGCATCAGGCAAACAGTTTGAGCGCGTTTTGCAGTGTCTTCATGACACCCCACAGCAGCGGAACGAGGACGGCCACCCACAGAATGACCAGCCGGGTTTTCATGGAATAGCTCCTTTCGCGGGCCGCGCAGCGCGGTAGTGGTAGCGCTCGTTCACGGGACGCATGGCCAGATCGCACAGGAATCCCACCAGCAGCAGCCCGCACATGATGTACATGGTGATCGAATAGGCCTGCGCCTTCGGGACCCCGTGGTCGATTTGAAACTGGCGGATGTAGTTCACGAGCACGGGCCCGAGCACGCCCGCCACCGCCCAGGCCGTCAACAGCCGTCCATGGATGGCTCCCACTTGCATCGTGCCGAAAACGTCGCGCAGGTAGGCCGGAATCGTCGCAAACCCGCCGCCGTACATGGAGAGGATAATGGCGAATGCAGCAACGAACAGGCTGATCGAGCCCAAGTGACCCAGCGTCGGTACCGACGAATACAGCAGGATACCGAGCAAGAAAAACACCATGTAGGTGGCGCGGCGTCCCAGATAGTCCGAAAGGGTTGCCCAGACGAATCGGCCGCCCATGTTGAACAGACTCAATAACCCGACGAAGCCCGCGGCGGCGGCCGGTGTGACCCTCCCGGCAAAAATTTCCTGAATCATCGGCGAGGCCTGACCCAGCACGCCGATGCCGGCCGTCACGTTCATGCACAGCACGCCCCATAACAGCCAGAATTGCGGCGTCCGCCAGGCCATGTCGACGGCGACATTGGCGCTGGTCACCAGGCGCCTGGGCTTTTCGGGGGCAGTCCAACCCGCCGGCTTCCAGTCCGGGGCGGGCACGCGCACGGCGATCACGCCGATCATCATGTACATGAAATAGATCACGCCCATGGTAACGAACGTTTCCAGAACGCCGGTGGACGTCGCAGTTTTGAAGTGGTCCATGAGGATCAATGACAAGGGGGCCGCGAGCAACGCGCCGCCCCCGAAACCCATGATGGCCATTCCGGTCGCCATCCCCGGTCGATCCGGGAACCATTTGATGAGGGTCGATACCGGCGATATGTAGCCGATTCCCAGTCCGCAGCCGCCCAATACCCCATAGCCGAGATACAGGAGCCAGATCTGGTGGAGATGGATGCCGGCTGCCGAGACGAGGAAGCCGCCGCCGAAGCACAGAGCGGACACGAACATCGAGCGGCGCGGCCCCACTCGCTCCACCCAGCGTCCGAAAACGGCCGCGGAGAGCCCGAGGAGGACGATGGCGATCGAGAAGGTCCAGCCGACATCCGTCAATTTCCAGTCCGAGGGCGCGGAGTGGGTGATGCCGATCAATTTGGTGAGAGGCAGATTGAAAGTCGAAAAGGCATAGGCTTGGCCGATGGACAGATGCACCGCGAGCGCGGCGGGCGGCACCAGAAAGCGGTTGTAACCCGGCGGGGCTTGGGTTGCCTCGCGGTCGAAAAACGATGACGACATAGCTCTCTCTAGCGTGAATGTGTTGCGGCCGTGCCGCCAGTTTACTATGGGTTTGGTGCGGCGCGCGATCCGCCGAGCCGCCTAGCCGAGTGCTCCGGTACACTGGGGTGCGCCAAGCTACCAGGGGTGACTCGATGCCGTCGATACAGGAAATTCCCGCTCGCCAGGGGCGAGCCGTCAGGGTCGATCGCGGCCAGGCGCTGCAGATCATCAATACCTTCGGGCATCAGGTCGTCGACTTCTGGGCCTTCGATGCGCGCGATCTCGGCACGTTTCTGTCGATGGAACACACCCGTGCCACGCTCAGCCGGCTGACGCCGCGGGTCGGCGACGTACTGGTCGACAATCGGCGCGAACCCATGCTCGCGTTCGAGTCCGATACCTCGCCCGGCGTACACGATACGGTGATCGCGCCGTGCGATCCGGCACGGTACGCAAAGCTCGGGTGCGCGGAAGATCACGCCAGCTGCGCGGACAATCTGCAGCGAGCTCTCAAATCGCTCGGCCTTGCGGTCCCGGCATGCCCCGCATCCTTCAACCTATGGATGAATATTCCGGTATTGCCGACCGGAGAACTGGAGTGGCGCGAGACCGTTGCGAAACCAGGCGACACTGTCATATTCCGTGCGCTCGTCGATTGCATCCTGGTGATGTCGGCATGCCCTCAGGACGTGATTCGCATCAATTCCGGCCGCCCTGTTTCTGCGCAATATGCCGTCCTCACGGACTGAGAAATCCGCGCGAGCGCCGCGCTGCCAGATCAGCCTGCGGAGGCGAGGAGGGCGCCGGCACGGCGCGCCTGCGAGCGTTTCCCCAGCCAATAATACGCGGGCGAAGTCACCGCCAGCCCGACCATCCACGACACATCGATACCGCCGATGGCGCGGGCGATCGGCCCGGTGTACAGCGCCGAGGCCACGAACGGCAGCTGCACCGCCGTTCCCAGCACGTAACAGGTCACCGCGGCACCGTTGACGCGGCCGTAGATGCCGCCATCCTGGCGGAAGAAGGAGTCCACATCATACCGGCCATGCTGCAGAAGGTAGTAATCGACCAAGTTGATGGCAGTCCAGGGAACGAGCACGTAGAGCAGTAGCAGAATGAATTCTTCGTAGTTGGCGAGGAACGAGTCCTTGCTGAGGATGGCCCCGGCGAGCGCCATGCCAAACAGCAGCAACGCGACGACGACCCGGGCCTTGGGTCCCGGCGACCATGCCGGAAACAGGGTCTGACCGAATGTCAGCGTGGACAGCGAGCCGCAATATAGATTCAACGCATTGGACGCGGCGATGCCCACCGAAAAAACGATCAGCACGAGCGGTGAAATCCCCGCCGTCAACAGGGCTAGCCCGTGCACGAGACCGCCGCCCTGAGGGGCCGCGATGCCCACCGCCGCGCCGAGAATCATGGGCAGCAACGAACCGAGCGTGCAACCCCAGTAGCTGGCCCAGAATGCCGGCACGGCGCCGGTATCGGCCGGCATGTAGCGGGTGTAGTCCGACACATAGGGGGCGTATGAGATCTGCCACAGGGCTGCCGCCGAAATCGTACCGATCAGCCCGGTCGTGTTCAGAGCATTGCGCGTCAGGAAATCAGGCGGCAAGCCGTGCACCCAGACGATCCAGACCACCGTGAGCAGCAGCACGGCACCGGCCACGTAAGACATCACGCGCGTGTAAGCGTGTATGAGGTCGTGGCCGTAAATGGTGGCGACGACACCGAGCACGCCTACCACGATGATGCCGGGGGTGTCGGTCAACCCGGGTGCAAGGCTGGCAAGCGCCTCGCCGCCGAGTACCGTGTTCGATGCGAGGAAGCCGATGTACATGATGATGACGATGCCGATGACGAGCAGCGAACCGATGGATCCGAACTGGCCGCGCGTCTGCACCATCTGCGGCACGCCGAGCGTCGGACCTTGGGCGGCGTGCAGCGCCATGAAAACGCCGCCGACGAAGTTGCCGAGGGCAAGACCCACGGTGGCCCAAACAAAGGATAGACCGAACGTCGTCACGGCCAGCCCGCCGGTGACGATGGCCAAAAGTTGAACGTTCGAGCCGAACCAAACCGTGAATAGATCACGTGCCTTGCCGTGCCGCTGGTCCCGCGCGATGGGTTGGATGGTGCGGATTTCGAGGCGGTTGCTCTGTTCGCAGTTGCTCATCGAGTTGGTCCTCTGTGGTCGGATTGGCGATTGGGATGGGGTGTGCCGGGATGGTCACGGCGGGCAGTCGGTAAGAGGCTTGCTGTTCAGCCTTATCCAATCCGCCATTTGATCCTCGGTGATTTCGCCCGAGGCTAGGGCGCGAAACATACTCACCGTTTCAGGGCTGTCCGATGCGGTAAGTTCGTAACCGTTCAGTTGCAGGAAGACATCGGTGGTGACAAGCGCTACGCGCTTGTTGCCGTCTGTAAAACAATGTCCGCGAGCGAGTGCAAACGCATAGGCTGCGGCCAATTGCATTAGAGATGGCGCCGGATCGCCATAGGCGAGAAGATTTTGCGGGCGACCGAGTGCGGCTTCCAGGGCCCCCTCACGCAAGGACCCTGGAAGGCCGCCGTGCTCAATCAGTTGCTGGGCGTGGAACGCACTGACGATCTCTTCACTTACCCAAGTCGGCACTCGAAAAGAATCAATCTGCCAGCGCCCGCAAAGTGTTGCGGTACTTGCGCCGCGTACGCTCGTAAGCCTTGAGTGCCCGATCGAACGCCGGATCGAACGGTGTAATTCTCAGGGTGCCGCCCGGCTCAGCCACGACATGGACTGAATCGCCCTCACGGACGTTCAAGTGCTCGCAAATTTCTTGCGGCACAGTGAAGCCCAGCGAATTACCATGCCGACGAAGCTTCAAGGTTGCAGTCATAGCGGTCTCCTCGCAGCCGAGTTTAACGCATGTAAAACCAAACTAAAAGTACGTAGGTCCGGGGGCGTGCCGGCGGCACGAAAAATTAGGAATTGGTGCCCAGGAGAGGACT
>JALYHU010000147.1 GCA_030776345.1 Pseudomonadota bacterium
GCGTCAAGGAATGTGCCAACGTGAAGGCCGTTACCACCTTGACAATACTTATGAACGCCGGCGCAACCTCGGGAACCGGCTGCCACCGCCCTCCTGTGCGGAGCAATACGGCAGGCAGAAGCAAGGACAGCAAAAAAAGAAGGTGATCAATTCCGCTCCAGATGTGCCAGACGCCGGCCTGCCAATATTCCCTGAACGCACGCCAACGTTGGGGCGCGGACACGGCGAATGCGGCCTGCGTTGTCGCGCCGCCCAGAACACCGGTCTGCACCACGTTGCCGGCGGTTAGCGTCAGCAAGCCTCGATGCGAGGGATCAATGTCCTCCATGACGGTATAGTGAACTGCGAGTCGATGGACCGCCGCCGGACACCGCGCCGTGAACGGCAGCCACGCATAACTGCCGTCCACGCGATCGTTGACCTGGAGCGTCTGGAAGTTTAACTTGCAGTCGTCGTTTTGAGCAGTAAAAGTGAGATGCGCCGCGAGGTACCGAGTGATCTGCGGTGCGCCATCACGCAACTCGCCCCAAGTAACTTTTCCGTCCCGGTCGGTATCGATCCCGACGGCCAGTTCAACGTCGCGCACTGCGATTTCCATGGAACCGGCCACTTCGTTTCCGGTGACCTTCGCAATCAAAAAACCGTTGCTTGCGATATGCGCGTGCGCCGCGGAGACGAGCACGAGTACCAATAGAACTCCCACTGCACGGAATCGCCCGCGACGGTTGTTCATGTCGCGCTTCGATATGGGTCTATCCGGACGTCCTCAAGACCGGTCTGCCTCAAGAATTGCAGGGCGGCGGCGGCGGCTTGAATTTGGTGAGCGGCTTGCGCGGCGCGCAGCAAAATCAAGAGATCATCCGGTTCGCGCTGCAGCCGCCAGTTTTGTTGGGCTGCAGCTAGGGCGTCGACCGGCCGCTGATCCACATCGAGCAAGAATCGCGCCTGCTCGCGCCGATGTACCGCGTCGCCACGCTGCTGTTCGACCGTGAAAGCGCTTGATAAAAGAGCCTCAGCCTGGCCGCTGGCGCCGTCTTGCAGCTGTCGATGCGCAATGGCGATGCGAAGGAGCATAGGCTCCATGGATTCGTAGCCCGCCAGCAGTTGCAGCGTCTCGGCAGCGCGACCGTGTCTCAATAGGAGATCCGCGCAGGCCGTCCGCATGTAAAAATCCTCTGGCGAAATTTGCAAGCCCTCTCGGAGCCAGTGCTCAGCACTTGCGTCGTCACCCAGACGCTCCGCCATTTCGCCGAGCTCCGAGTAGCGCCATGCTCGAGCTTCGGGGGGAAGCTCTTGGGGCGACAGGGATTTGATAACTAAATACGCTTCCCGCAAATGACCCGTCAGACCTCGCAAGCTTTGCAGGCACAAGCTCGCGACGGCCGGATCCGCCGTGCGAGCTAGATGATCACATGAAGCGACGGCTTCTTCGTAGCGGCCCAACACGCGAAGGACTGTCGCTCGAGTAAGCCAGCCCTGCGCATCGTTGGGCCGCGCCTTGAGAGCCCGATTGAGTTCGTCCAAAGAAGCGTCGAACGCATGACGGCTTTGCAGAATGGTGGCGTGAAGCACCAGAACCTGCGGTGCAACGGCTGGGCGATTCATCCAGGGCTCGAGGATTGCCTCGGCGTAGCCCAAAAACCGCAAATCACCGGTGGCGCGCGCCCGAGAGATATCGAACTGCGCGAGCGGCAGTGCGATGTCGAGGCGAGTCGCCGTCAGTGCCTGCGATGGAGCGCTGGCGTGTCTCGCCCCGGCTGGAAGCTCCGCCAGCACTTGCGCCTCGCGGGCAGGAACATGAGGCGAGGCCCAAGCGGAACTGATCTGCGCAAGCGCTACGACCACCGCGTAGTTTTTCAGACGGCTATGCACGCGGGGCTCACACTCACATTGCGTTGATGGCAATCGGTGCGCTGGTTTCACTCGTGTCGTTGAGCGTGACAGCACCGCCGTTGACCGCGATGGGCGTGCTCGTTTCAGAGGTTTGCCGCGCCAGCGCCAGCACCTGCGCCGTATCGAGTGACTGGGATGTAGTCGGCGGAGGCGTCGGAGCGCCATGATGGTCATCGTGACACGCGCCAATCAATCCTACAGACAATCCGACCACGCCTATGAGGAATCTCTTGTAATTCATTGTCATTCCTTTAGTCGTTGGCGCTGGTGGGCGATCCCGCGAGCGGCGTGTTTAAATAGGGAAAAGCAGGCAAGTAGTTGGCAGGATTTGGTTCTGCACCGTCGGTATAGTGCAATTGACGCGAAGCATCCGACGCAGGATCGGGATCCGCTGCGCTCTTGTCGAACGGCGATAGCAAAACGCCCATGGCGACCCGCAACTCGATGTCTACCACATCGTCGATCG
>JALYHU010000148.1 GCA_030776345.1 Pseudomonadota bacterium
TTTCAGCTTCTTGGACTCTTTTCGATGGAACGACCGGCTTGGACGGTTGAACAAATTGCGCCGAAGCTCGGAGTCGCCGTGAGCAGCGCGTACCGTCTGATCGGCCGCCTCGCCAAAGCAGGCCTGGTCGATGCGATAACTCCGGGCCGTTACGTCCTCGGCCCGGCGATCATCCAACTCGACCGCCAGATTCAGCTGACCGACCCTCTGCTCCAGGCGGCCAGGCCGGTCATGGACTATCTCATCGGATTCGCCCCCGAGGGCTCGACCGTGCTGCTGTGCCGAGCCTTCCGCGATTCGGTCCTTTGCGTGCACCAGGTCGCGAGCGGCCCCCAGGCGCCGGTGAGCTATGAACGGGGGCGCCCACGACCCTTGCTACGCGGAGCCACCTCCAAGGCCATCCTTGCGTCCATGCCGCGCCGTGTATTGAAGCGACTTTTTGATACCCGTGCCGCGGAGATTCAGGCCGCCGGTTTAGGTTCCGATTGGAAAGAGTTCTTGACGAAACTTCGGCAGTTGCGCATGGCGGGCCATGTGCTGGCGAATAGCGAAGTCGATCGCGGTAGATTCGGCATTGCGGCTCCGGTGCTGAGCGGCGAGCGCAATGCCATCGGTAGCCTGAGTTTCGTGCTGGAATCCAACAATGCGGATGAGCGGACGGTCAATCGGTTGGCGCCCATGGTCATGTCCGCTGCCCGCGAGATCGAGCGCGCGATGCAGAAGGCGGCTCAGGAGAAGCGACCGGCCGGCAAGCCCACGGATGCCGCAAAGCCGCGCCAGAGGGCAGCAGGTAGGAAAGGCGCTCGTCGATAGCTCCGATCGGTTCCCTACGGGACTGCCACCAGGTTGGTGAAGCCGCCGTTTCGATCAGGGTGATTGGCCGCGTCAGAGTTGATCGCCTCCAGCGCAAATCGTTGATGCTCCAGTACCGAGAGATCGAGGCGGCCGAGCGCGGCGAGGTCGGCCATTTCCTGCGCCTCCGTGGTCACGAACCAGCTATTCCCCACAATGTCGATCTGCGCCGCCATCAAGCGAAACAAATCGATGGGGATGGCGCCGCTGGTGCCGCCGATGTTGACGAACCGTCCGCCGCGGCGCAGCGAGTACAGCGTGTCGGTAATGGTGTTGCCTGAACTCCCCGGTCCCAGACAGTTCAGGGCAGCTTGTGCGCCAAGCCCCTGCGTGCGCTCTTTGATCCACGCTCCTGCGGGACCGTCATCGAGCGACCACGTTTCGATTCGCGCGGGTGCCAGCGCTTTGACCCGGGACAACAGAATCTTGTTGCGCGCCGTTGCCAGGATGAGACCCACATCGAGCGCCAGGGCGTTCAGCACCGCCCCGATACCCATGGTACCGGTCGCGCCATCGATAACGAGGGTCCTCCCGGGCCCGGCTCGACTGCGCTTCAGCGCGGCGAATGCAGTTGCTAGATAGCCGAAGCGCGTCGCTTGTTCGAACGTCACCGTGTCGGAGAGCCGCACCAGATTCCTTTCCGGGGCGATCACATATTCCGCCAATCCGCCGATGGGATAGGCGGCAAATGATCGCTGCGAAGCCGCCCCAAAGCCGAACCATCCGACCAATGTGAAGTGGTCGCATTCATTGGCTCGGTTCGCGCGGCATGGTCTGCAGGCGCCGCAGCCAACACCCGGATTGACGTACACTCGATTGCCGGGTTGGAAGTTCTGAACGAGGCTTCCGACCTCATCGACGACACCGGCCGCGTCCAGCCCGAAGACCGCCGGCAGCTTCGGCTGCGGCAGTTCCGGACTTCGAGCCTGGCGGTTGGCCAGCACCACGGGAAGATTGGGAACGTGTTTACACGCCGCAACTTTTACCCGGACATCGGTGGGGCGAACATCCGGTACGGCAAGCTGTTCGATCACCATCGGCTCTCCGAGGTGATGTAGCCGTGCCGCCCGCATCATTCTCGATGCCATGGGTACCTTGGACCGCTAGACGGTGCCGCGCTCCTCGCGCCACAGCCCGAGGATGTGCTGAACCGGCCGATCGGAGGCGCTGAACAGCACCGCGTCGCTTGCGGCCGTGTGACTCAGCCAAGCCCAACCGGGGGTCACGAAGATGTCGCGTGCCTTCCAGCGAATGGTCACGTCTCCCGCGCGGGTCTCGCCCTCGCCCTCGACACAGGTGTGAATGGTTGCATCGGTACTGCGATAGGCTACCGTCCGCAGGCCCTTGGGCAGCAGCTGGATGAAAGTACCGATGGTGGGCAGCGGGGAGCCGCCGGTCGCGGGATTGACGTAGCGCAATTTATAACCGTGACAGGGGTCCGGCGGTGAATTGCGCGCCAAGGTTTCGAGCGAATCGCGGGTACGCGTGTAGGGATAATTGAAGATCGGCGAATTGTCGGTCTGCGGCTGCCAGTCCACCGGGAATAGGTTATTGGCATATCGGGCACTCGAGTCGCCCAGCGGACGGGTCACTGCTTGGCTGTCGCTGCGGCCGGGCTCGGCGAAACTTGCATCGAGCGTCTGTACCAAGGGAATGTCGAGCACGTCCAGCCACACCATGGGCTCCTGCGTGTCGTTGCCATGGTCATGCCAGGTCCAGCTCGGCGTCGTGATGAAATCCCCCGGATGCATTTCGGTGCGCTCGCCGTTCACGGCCGTGTAGGCGCCTTTGCCTTGCAGCACGAAGCGCAGGGCGGACTGCGTGTGCCGGTGCGACGGCGCAACCTCTCCCGGCAAAATCAATTGCACACCGGCATACAAGGTATGTGTCGTGGAGGCAAGCCCGCGTAACCCCGGATTCTCGAGGATCAATACCCGCCGCTCTGCCTCCTTCGCGGTGAGCAACGCGCCCGCTTCCACGATGAGCGGATGCAGGTCCGTATCGTAGTCCCACTTATAGGGTTTGACGGGGGTCGTGGGTTCGCGAGTAACCAACGAATGCAGGCTCTCCCACAGAGGAGCGAGGTTGCTCCTGTCCAGGCGATCGTAAAAACGCTGCTGCACGGTACTCGACGCGACGCTCAATGCCATGGCTGATCCTCCATCGGCTCCAAGGGCGTCCCGGTTTTCCGGTAGCCGGATAGATACTTTGCGACCCGATCGTCTGCACAACAACCATACCATTTGGTGCCGTAAATCACTAATCGGGGACGGCATCAACGGCGTGCGGCGATGTGCAAACGGCTATCGCACCGGGTCGACCCCGGGGCTGCCAATGACCATACTATATGGTATAGTACGGCGATGCACCAGACCAGCCCCTCTACCTACCGCACCGCCGACCAAATCAAAGTTGTCGCCATGGTGGGCGCCGGCTCGGTGGGTAAAAGTTGGGCGGCGCTGTATCTCGCGCACGGTTATGAAGTGATCGCCACGGATCCGGCGCCCGCGTTCGAGGACGAATTGCGTCGTTTTGTGACCGACGCGTGGCCTGCGCTGCGACGCCTGCACCCAACCGCCGCGGCCGTTCTCCCGTTGCAACGGTTGAGCTTTGCGGCATCGCCTTCCGAGGTCGCGCAACGCAGCGATCTCGTCCATGAAAACGCGCCGGAAAATCCGCAGCTCAAGATCCGGCTCATTGCCGAACTCGACGCCGTCATGCCGAAAGAGTGCTTGATACTTTCCAGCACGGGCGGCATCGGTGCCACTCTCCTACAGTCACAGTGCCGCTTTCCCGGGCGTGTCGTGGTTGCGCATCCCTTCAATCCGCCACACATCATCCCCTTGGTGGAAATCATCGCTGGCGGCGCAACGGATCCGGCGGCCGTGGACTGGGCGAGGACGTTCTTGCGCAGCTTGGGCAAGCACCCAATCGTGCTGCGCCGGGAGGTCATCGGACATCTGGCCAATCGGTTGCAGGCGGCGTTGCTGCGGGAGGCCTTCCATTGTCTGGTCGAGGAGGTTGCATCGGCGCAGGATATCGATGACGCCGTGCGTTATGGGCTTGGTCTGCGATGGGCCTTGATGGGCGGCCTCATGACATTTCATCTCGCGGGAGGGGAGGGGGGCGCAGCGCACACGCTCGATTTGGCGGGGGAGGCTTTCGAACGGTGGTGGGCTGATCTGGGGGATTTGCATCTGACACCGCAGGTTCGTGCGAAAATCATCGCGGGCGCTGCGGAGATTGCGGGTACGCGATCCATCGGTGACTGGATTCGGTGGCGCGACGAGCACCTCGTGGCCCTCGTACAGGGTGCGGACACGGGAGAGCCGCCGTCGAGCGCTGCGCCGCAATGACCCCTACCGGCGGGTAAGCCGGCGGCTGGTTCGAGGTAGATCGTGAAAATAAGAATTATAGGCGGCGGTCCGGCGGGACTGTTTTTCGCGTATCTGATGAAGCACCATAATCCGGACCATGATGTTCGAGTTTATGAGCGCAATCCGGAGCACGCCACCTATGGATGGGGGCTGGTGTTCTCGGATTTCGCACTGTCCTTTGTACACAATGTCGCTCCGGCTGTATATGCAGCGCTGACCCGCAACGAGGTCGTCTTCCCGTCCGTGGCCGTCGTACACCGCGGCCAGGCCATCACCATGTCGCACACGTTCCATCGCATGGGACGCCTCGAACTGTTGATGGCACTGCATGAGCAATGCCGGGAGGTGGGTGTGGTCCTCGAATTCGATCGAAAGCTCGACGACGTCACGGCGTTCGCGGATTGCGACTTGATCGTTGCCGCCGACGGCGCTAACAGCGCCATTCGCTCACGATACAAGGAGCAATTCCAACCGTTACTCGACGAGCGGCCGAATTTTCTTGCGTGGTTCGGCACGAACCGCCTGTTCGAAGCGCTGAGCCTGATATTCCGCCAGAACGGCGACGGCTTGGTGATCGCGCACACGTATCAATACAGCGCGACCCACAGCACATTCCTCGTGGAAGTCGATCCGGCGACTTTTCGCCGCTCGGGCCTCGATCGCATGAGCGAGACGCAGGGCCTGCGGTACTGTGAGCAGGCATTCGCCGAGGATCTGCAGGGACACGCGCTGCTGTCCAACAAGTCCAATTGGTTCCGATACACCATAGTCAAGAACCAGCAGTGGTACCACGACAACATCGTTCTGCTGGGCGATGCATTGCGCACCGGACACCCGTCGGTGGGTTCGGGTACCCGACTCGCGTTCCAAGATGCAATTGCACTTTTCGAAGCCTATGAGGCCTGTGGTCAGGATGTACCGGAATTGCTCGCTGAGTTCGTGAGAATCAGGCGCCCCGGCTCCGATTCGCTGCAGAACGCAGCGATCAAGAGTGCCGAGTGGTATGAGAATCTCGGCCCCAAACTGGCTCTCGATCCGGTTTCCTTCGCCTACGATTACCTGCGAAGAACCGGTCGCGTGGAGCATGCCGATGTGCGCAAGCGGGATCCCGAGCTCGCCGCCGAATATGAGCGATTACACCCTGAGTTGAGTTTCTGAGCCGATGGCGCGTAGGCTGCGAGGCCGCAGTCATCCGGTATTCAATCCGAGTCGTTTGCCGACGTAAGTTATTTCCGGTGACTGGTCGCGCAGTAGCTGCGTGAATTCGGCGGCGGGCAGCGGCTTCTTGAAGTAAAAGCCCTGTAATTCATCGCAAGCGTGGACGCGCAGGTGATCGGCTTGCTCCTTGGTTTCCACGCCTTGCGCCACCACCGTCAAGCTCAAGGATTTGCCCAGCGCAATGATGGCATCCGCCAGCCCGGTGTCTTGCGAAGTGCCGTCGATATCACGCATGAGCGAACGGTCGATCTTGATCGTATCGAGCGGAAATCGCTGCAGCATGGCGAGGGAGGAATAGCCGGTGCCAAAGTCGTCCACGGCGATCCGAATTCCCAGGTTCTTGAGGCCCGCCAGGATCCGGAGGGTGTTCTCGACGTCGTTGATCAGCAGACTTTCATTGAGTTCTATTTCCAGTAGATGCGGGTCCATGCCGGTACACTCGAGTATCGATGTCACGTCGGCCAGCAGCTGTTCGTCGCCGAACTGGCGCGCGGTCAAATTGACCGCAATGCTCAATGGCGGCAATCCTTGCTTACGCCAGGCGACTCCCTGCAGACAGGCTGTTTTGAGCACCCACTTGCCGATCGGGACGATCATGCCGGTCTCCTCGGCGAGCGGGATGAACTGCATGGGCGCCACGGTACCGAGGTCTGGATGCTCCCAGCGTAACAGCGCTTCCATGCCCGTGATGCGGCCGGTGGCGATGTCGCGCTTCGCCTGATAGTGGAGCCGGAATTCGTCGCGCTCGAGCGCGTGCCGCAGACTCGATTCCAGCGTGAGACGTTCGAGGGAATTCGCGTTGAGCTTTTCAGAATAGAATTGAAAGTTGTTCTTGCCCTCGGCTTTCGCCTGATACATGGCGATATCGGCATTCTTGGTGAGGGTCTGCTCATCCAGGCCGTCTTGCGGATAGGTGCTGATGCCGATACTGGCCGTGACGCGAAACTCTTGGCCCAACAAGCTAAACGGCCTGGCGGTGGCGGTGAGTATGTTCTGGGCAACGGTCGCGGCGTATTTCTCATCCACGAGGGCCGGCAACAGCACGACGAATTCGTCCCCACCCAGACGCGCGACCGTATCGCTATCACGCACGCAGCCCTTGAGTCGGGCTGCGACTTGTTGCAGCAATTGATCGCCCGTCTCATGTCCGAGCGTATCGTTGATCCTCTTGAAATGGTCGAGGTCGAGGAACGCGACCGCCAGGGCTCGATCGTAGCGGTGCGCTTCGCTGATGCTCTGACTCAGCAGTTTGCTGAACAGGCTGCGGTTTGGCAGCCCTGTGAGCCCGTCGTGATAAGCGAGATATTCTACGCGCTCAGCATGGGCGAGCTTGGTTTCGCTCTCGCGCAACCGGCTCTGTGCGAGCTGCCGGCTCATGCGGCCCAACAGGCCGGCGAGCGACGCGACCAGGAAGCTGCCCAGCACCGCCCACCTCGTATAGGCGCGGATCTGTTGCTGCGGGCCGGCCATTTGCTCTTCCACCGACAGTCCAACGAGAACGGCGAGCGGAAACCCGTACAGTTCGCGCGCGCTAGTCCAGCGCCGGACCCCATCCCATGGGTTCGTCGTCACGCTGGCTTCCGCATCCTCGGCACCGGGGACCGCCAGCGCGGCCGTGTAGTCGACGGTATCTCCCGAGAACACCGCATCCCCGGTACGCCGGACCCGAAAAACTCCGTCGGCTCCCAGTAAGCCGAGTACCCCATGCTGGCCCAGCTGCGCCGCTTCGTAGCCACTGACAAAGAAATCGGCGTCGATCGAAACGATTACCACGCCATCGAATGCGCCGTCCGGCGTGCTGAGACGCCGGCTGAACTGCAGTTTCTGTTCCCCCGTCGGACCGCGCGGCAGCAGCCCGATGAACAAGGCGTCCCTCGTGCGCTGCGTGCGAAACACATCCTCATCGGCGACGCTGCGTTGCCCGAAGGGGCGAGTGCTCTCGATGATGGCGCCGTCATGGTCGGCAATGGTGACGGTGAAGACCAGTTCCGGCGGCAGCAATCCCTTGTCCGCGAGATCTGCGAGCGTGCGCCGACTCGCTCGACGTTCGGGCCAGAATTTGACGAGCTTCAGCGACTGATCGATCTCGCGCAACGCGCGCACGACCTGTGCCTCGTACGTGCCCAGCAATTCGCGGCTCGAAACGGCCGCGGCGTGCTCGGCATCGGCCTGCCGGACCCGCAGCACGCCGTAGGTCGTTCCCCATATGGCGGCCACCAAAAACAGCGCGATGGCGGGAAACAGTATCTGCGGTTCCGTTGCCCGCTCCACCCAGCGGTCAATCGCGTCTTTCAGAGGCACCGGGCGATCCTTGGATTCTGTCGAGTCTGTCATTCAATCACGGGGTGTGCCGCAGAACTGTGCGCTAACCGACGTTCGCGGAGGGCCCGACGGCCAGCTGCTAGCGCTTTTGCTCGAATTTTCGAATGTCGCGGGGAAGCGATGCGAAGTGTTTTTTGAAGGCCGCCGTGAAGTTGGTAGGCTCCGGATATCCGGTGCGCTCGGCTATCTCCCCGATGGGAAGTTCGGTGGATTGGAGCAAGTGCAGGGCCGCCCGCATGCGCAACTCGGTCTGGTACTCATGAATCGAGGCGCCGAATTGCTGCTTGAAGCCAAAATGCAATTTGTTGCGGTTGAGCTTGGCGTTGGCGCCGATCGTGTGAAGCCTCACAGGTGCGGCCGGATCGAGGTCGATCTGCTCGCGAATCTTCAGCAGTTTGCCGCGCTCGCCAGGGGTAATGCGAATGGCTGTCCGCGTCTGCGGCCGCGCGCTTTGCCAATCCTGGAACAGCAACCGCAAGAGATCGAGCGCGATCGTGCGCACAGCAAGATCACGCCAGGCGCCGGACAGCCTGATGTTGAAGAAGCGGGTGGCCTGCGTCAGGGATATCTTCGACACCCCGAAATGCCCCATGACCGTTTCTTTTCGCGCCCAATACGTGTCGAGCATCGGCGGCATTTCCTCATCGGTGAGTTCGAGAGCGTGGCGAAGGTAGTCCCGAGTCAAACTCAGCGAGCAGTAGCGGTAGGCGGTCCCCCCTTTGAAGTTTGCGGTAAGCGACTCGCCCGGCGGCCGGACGATATAGGCGCAGCGTGCAATCGCATCGGAGACTCGACTATCGCCGGCGAAGTAGCCGGCTTGCCCCGCAAAGGCGACCCTGAAGCGCAACGTATGGTCGACACTCGTGGCGGTAATGCGCCAGTCTCGATCGATCACGGCATCGGTGATGTGTACGCAGAAGCCTTTGTCGATTTGATGCACCTCTTCGTAGCCGGAACTGAACACCATGGAGATGGGCTTGCTGCGGCTGTGCCGATGATGCCCCTGCACGATGCTCTGGATGCCGCCGCTGACGGCAGGATCTATTTTCTGGATCTTCTCCAGTTTTCCCCAGAAATCGATATCCCCGGCAGTTAGCAAGACTTTGGTCGCCATGCGGTTCGCCTAGTTTGTGACGATCCCATTATTACCGCATGGCCCATTGCTCGCATGGCTTTTGTAGCAGGGGGCCGCCCACTTCCGGGTGCGGCCGACATCGCTCGACTTGAAAACTCGGCCGTACGCGCCACCAAAAAAAGAATAGATTCCAAGAGACAAGATGGATTGGATTGGCTACCGGGCGGGCGGGGGGGCATTTTGCGTAGGCTCGGACGGGTGGCTTTGGCCCTGGCCTCACAATGGAAAGTGGCCGGAGGATGGTACGTTTTCATCATTCAGAAACGTCTTTATTAACGGGTGATCTGCCGTTGCAGCTAGAGTCGGTGCATAACAACCATGTTCCGAGGGCGGCAGGGAGAATCAGCATGCGTACTTCGCCGCAATTGCAGCAACTCGTCCGCGAGCATCGACGCGGCGGCAGCCTCGCCCAGCCGTTCTATGTAAACCAAGAATTGTTCGAGCTGGAGGTCGAGCGATTCTTGGATGCTCATTGGATCATGGTAGGGCATGTTTCCCAGATTCCCGAGCACGGTGATTATTTCGTCGTCGAGGCGCTGGGGGCGTCGGTCATCGTCGTGCGCGGCGCGAATGCCGAGGTCCACGCGCTGCATAATGTCTGCCGGCACCGCGGGTCGAAGATATGCGAGGAAGCCGCCGGACGAACGACGCTGCTGCGTTGCCGCTACCACGGCTGGTCATACCGCCTCAATGGTGAACTCGCGGCGTGGCGTCACATGCCCGAGGCTTTGAACAAATCGGATTTTGGTTTGCGCCGCTGCGGCGCATTCATATTCGAGGGGCTGATTCTGATCAGCCTCCATCCAGCGCAGGCACCCGATCCCGCAGCATTGCTGCAGCATGTGCAGCCGTATTGGGCCCGCTACGAACTTGCCAAATGCAAAGTGGCGGCCACGCGCGTCTACCCGATTCAAGCAAACTGGAAGCTCGCCATCGAGAACAATCTCGAATGCTATCACTGCCTGCCCAGCCACCCGGAATACAGCGGCGCCAACGCCTTCGTGCGCGCAGATGAAAAAATCGGTGACGCCCCGGAAGTCTTCGCCGCCTATCAGAAATCCTGGCAGCTGAAAATGCACGCGGCAAACATCCGCACAGGCCGCAGCGCGATCATCGATACGGGCGGACAGCCCTGCCGGGCAGGCACGTGGCCTATGGCGCCGGGTCAACTGACCGCCTCGCGAGATGGCAAGGGCGTGGCGCCTCTGCTCGGCGGCATTGCCGCATACGACGAGAGCGTCACGACGGGATGCATCGGATTCCTTTCCTACGTGGGCGCGATGTGCGATCACGCCATCGCGGTGACCTACGTGCCGCAGAGCGTGACCACCACGCAAGCGGTCATGCGCTGGCTGGTGCGGGCTGATGCAGTGGAGGGCCGGGACTACGATGTCGCGAAGTTATGCTGGCTGTGGGATGAAACCACGAAGCAAGACAAAAGCATCATCGAACTGAATGCCGCTGGTGTCGCTTCGCGCGGCTACGCTCCAGGCCCGTACTCGCAACTGGAGGGCATGACCGTAGATTTCATCGATCGGTATCTGGCGCTGATGATCGATCCGGCATGAAAGCGCCGGCGTCGGCTTCCTATGCCGTCTATGTGATCTTTCTTTTGTTTCTCGCGAACGTCGCGAATTACGGACAGCGCATGATCGTGTCGATTCTTCTGCCGGCCATCCAAGCGGACATGGCACTCACCGACGGACAGCTCGGTGTGTTGATGGGCGGGGGCTTTGCGCTCCTTTACGCGCTCGCCGGCGTCCCGCTGGCGCGTTTCGCGGACCGCCACGGCCGCGTCAAGTGGCTGTCGATCGCGATTTTATTCTGGAGCACTGCCACGGGACTTTTCGGCCTGACGCGCACCTTCCTGCAAATGTTCGCCGCCCGCGTCGCCCTGGGTGTCGGCGAATCGGTTTGTATACCCACCTCGCATTCGCTGCTGAGCGACTATGTTGCCGCCGAGAGCCGGCCATTTGCGTTGGGTCTGCATTCCACCGGTGCCGTACTGGGAGCCACCCTATCGTTGATCCTCGGCGGCTATCTGGAAATGCGCGTTGGCTGGCGGCACGCCATGAGCTATTTCGCGCTCGCCGGCTGCCTGCTGGCGTTGTTGATGTACGCGACCCTGCGCGAACCGGTGCGAGTCGGCGCCACCCCGGAGGAAGCCGCTTCGCCGCTGGCGTTGCGCAACGTGGTAGCACACCTGGTGTCCCTCAAGTCCTACGTCTTCGTCGTGGTCGCCGTGTGTTTTGGCATGCTGGTCGAATTCGGATTGAACCAGTGGCTACCCTCGTACTACGTCCGCCAATTCTCGCTGAGCCTCTCCGAGGTGGGATTCCGCTACGGGATGGCGGTGGCGTTGGGCGGCATACCGGGCAGCATCGTTGGCGGCCTGATCGCCAACTATCTCGCTCGCCGCGATGTTGGCTGGTTGGTGTGGTTTCCCGCCTCCATGTATTCGATCGCACTGCCGCTGGGGCTGTGCATGTTGGTGGCGCACTCCGCGAACGCCGCTTTGGCGCTCAACGCGGCCTACGCCTTCGCTATTTTCACCACGAATGGGGCGCTCTGGGCCGCCTGCTTCGTTCATGTTCCGACCATGATGCGCGCCACGACGAGTGCGCTCACCTTGCTGCTCGCTGGGGTGACCGGGTTGACGCTGGGCCCCGCGTTGGTAGGCGGTATCAGCGGAGCGTTGGCTGCGCGCGGCGGCATCCATTCGCTGCAGGATTCTCTCATCGTCGTCGAGCTTCTGGCGGTGGGAGTGATCTTTCCCTTGCTGCTTGCCGCGCCACACCTGCGGCGCGAGCACGCAAATCGCGAGCGAGAGAATCGTGCGCACGCCGAATCCAGCCGACTTTCGCCACCGCTCGATGTCCCAAGGAGTGCGTATGACTCGCAAACGTAAGCCGGGGGCGCTAGGCATGAGCTGCCCCATATCGCGTCGCGATTTCGTCAATGGGGTATTGGCGGGCTCGGGCGCCGCGTTGCTCTCGGCACAATCGCCGGCCGCTGCGGCAGGTTCGGATCCGACCGCTAAATACGCGCCCTCCGGCTCGCCGTGGACAGGTTACGGCGGCATTGGTGACTACCGGTGGTCCAACGGCAATACCGAAGCGGTGCGCGACGCGGCACATGGTATCCGGGATCACCTGTACCCCGAGGCCGATCTGCCCGTCGAGGAAAGCCATGATCTGGTGGTGATCGGCGGCGGTTTTTCCGGCACTACCGCGGCTTACGAATTCGCCAAACACCGAAAGCCCGGACAGACCTGCCTGGTACTGGAGAATCATCCGGTCTTCGGCGGCGAGGCCAAGCAGAACGAGTTCGACGTGGACGGGCGCCGCTTGGTCGCACCGCAAGGCTCCAACGGCGCCCTGGCGGTCAAGGACGACGACCACATCACCGGCCGTTACGAGACCTACGCCGAGATCTACCGGGAACTCGGCATGCCCTCGCGCTACGATCTCGAGCCGTTGGCCGGTGGTGCCGAGAAGTACAACCTGCCCAACGATCATTT
>JALYHU010000149.1 GCA_030776345.1 Pseudomonadota bacterium
CAAAGCAGCTACGTGCAGGACGCTACCTCCGATAGCATCGGCCAGGTCAATATGATCACCTGCGTCATGAGTTCGATGCGACCCGACGCCTTGGTGAACCAAGGGCCCTACGTTGCACTCGTCGACCGGAACGTTTGCGACGCCACCAAATCCTCGGGTGCCACATCGGGCGCCGGCGCCGGAGCGGCGCAAGCGCCGAACTATATGACGGCGGTGGTCAATTCAACCCGGGCGTCCAACAGCGATCCGATGATCGTCAAGGCGTGGATCTCCGTCGATCAGCAAGGGACGCCGGTGACGGTGTTCGCGCACATCAGCGCGACGGAATCCCCATCCGCCGCGAATCCTTACGGCGCGTTTCGCTTGGACTTCTGCGGCAAGGACTCGAGCAGCAGCGCCTGTCTCATGAATGGCTTCATCCAGGGCGGCAGCGGCACGCTGAGCTACTACGAGGCCGACAACAACCCGGGCGGTTCCCAGACGACGGCACTGCAACTTTCCAGCGTCGGAACGACCAGCGGCAGCGGCAGCGTTTCCATGCAACAGTCGGGTAACGGCGGCAGCAGCTCCAGCGCTTTCGACTTTGCCTACGATCAAAACTACTTCCTGCGCAGCGATTCACAGAGCAGCAGCGAATGCTTCAGCCGCGACGCGACAGATCCTGCGACCGGCCTGTCGGTGTGGCAGTACGGCCTGTACGATGCCGTGACCGGCGCGCGCGTCCAGCGCAATTCCGGGTTTCCCGTGCAGTATACGAGCGGCGGGACTACTTATCAGGGCTATATCGGCTACTACGGCCTGTCATTGCAGTCCGGAGCACCGTCGCCGGTGAATGGCTCGACCATCCAGAAAGTCGACTATCAAGGTGGTGCGGCAACGACGGCGAATTTCACGGTAGTGACCAACGGCGGCCGGTTGACGCGATATACGCGCCAGACCCGTACCTTGCAGAGCATCGACAAGGTCCACTTCGATGTGTGGCTGGGCGACGTCACGCCTTTCGGTTTGCCCGACCCGAATACGCAGTATGAAATGTACTGGGACGAGGCTTCGGCAAAGTTCATCGTAACCGGGGAGCAGCGCTGCGACCAAAGCGGCTGTCAGCTCAGCAACCTCTCTGCGACGGTCTCGCTCGACCCGTCGTTGTGGGCGAACATGGGCGGCGTGCAGGCATGGTCGCAATCCCTCGGCGGCGATCTGTTCATCAATCTGGGCGGGGTCAGCGGCAGCATCAATTCCGCAGCGATCACTGTCGTGTACCACGTACAGGACTTGGTCTATCCCGACGACAGCACGATGCCCGCGACTTTGTACTGTGCCAACAATTGTCCGACGGTGGCCTCCTTACAGGCCTACTTCACGCAAGGCCAGGGCGGTTCGGTGGCCTCGCCGTACGTGGCGGCGACCTACAACAACTTCCAGCCCGTGGCGCTCGCCAGTCTTACGACGTACAGCGTTACCGCCGCCGTCTTGAGCGACAGCAGCAACCAGCCCGTGATCGATACCAGTTCGAGCGACTATCAATCCTATCCGCAGTATCAAAACGGCCTGATGAGCGGGCGGCTGTTCGCCAATTTGAGCGATGCGCAGTGCCCCGACAACGCCACGCCGCCGGACTACTGCGATTACCAGGTGAACTCGGCCGGTACGTACTACGAATGGCAGACCGGACCCGGCGGTTGGAATCAGTTCGCCGCGGTAAAAGACTCCTCCGGCAGCTTCGTCCACTTCGATGCGCCCCTCAACGTCAACTTCGCCGTTCCCACCGATGCCGCGTATGGCAGCTACGGCGGCACCGCCATCGTGCTGCAGTACAATGGCTTCGGCGACCTGTGGGGCATACCGGGCAGTTGCGTGTCGCAGACCACCAATATGCCGGTCGATTGCAGTACGCCGAACTCGCGCTACGTTCCGCAGTTCGTCATCCCCTACGATCCCACCGCGGCGCCGCAGCGCGGCGTGGTCACCACGACGGCGGGCGGCGTGACCACCACCTATCTCGCAAAGTGGCTGCAGCGCGAAATCCGCTTCGCCGTGAAGCCTGCCAGCGTGTGCGCGAATGACAATCTGCAATCGCCCACGGGCGTGCAGTTGCCCGTTGCCACGTCCCTCAAGAATCCGAGCGACAGCAGTTCGGACATCTACTTGGGCACGCAGCCGACGCTGACCAGCGCACCGCGTGTGATTCAAGGCGTCGTCAAGTATTGAGCTATTGCTACCACGCGCGGGAGGCACCTCTCGCGCGTGGCTAGTTCACGCGTTTACACATCAAGTATGTTATGTAACACGTTGTTATATAATATAAAATATCGTTCGTGAACCAAGATCGCGGGCCCCATGCACGAGCCCGCCGCAAGAGGCGCGTGGGCCTGCGGGCCCGCCAGATCGCCGTGACGGCGCACCTCCGCTCGCGGGTCGAGTCCGATTTTGCTTGAAACCTGCCGATATTATTCCTACGCTACGGGGAAAGCCTAAGCATTCAAAGGTTTTGCGCGCATTTATTCATTTGGAGTCCTGATTGACCGGACATGGATTTTGAGGGATGGTGACATCATGGCTACATCGGCTCGATCAATTGCCTCGCTGACCATCTCTTTTGGACTGGTCGCGATCCCCGTCAAACTGTATTCCGCGACCATTTCCTCGGAGCGGATCTCTTTCAATATGCTGCGTCAAAAGGACGGTTCGCGCGTGAAGCAGCAGTACATCGCCGTCAACGACGGCAAACCAGTCGAACGCTCCGAGATGGTCAAGGGCTATGAATTCGCTAAAGACCAGTACGTCATGTTCAGCCCCGAGGAATTGAAGGAACTCGAAGACACGACCAGTCACGCCATCGACATCGGTCAATTCGTCCCGCTGGAATCGGTGGATCCGGTGTACTTCGACGGTACTTATTATTTGGCACCCGACAAGGGCGGGGCGAAGCCTTACACTCTGCTCGCCACCGCACTGCGCAAGGCTCGTCAATGCGCCATAGGGCGGTGGATCTCGCGCGGCAAGGAACATATCGTCGTCGTCAGAGCCATGGAGGACGGCCTCGCGATGCACCAGCTTCATTTCAAGGCGGAGGTGCGTGAACTCAAGGATCTGGGCATCGAGGCCGCGCCCGTGTCGGAGCCCGAACTGAAGCTCGCGCAGCAGCTCATCGAGCACCTGGCCGCGAAGCGTTTCGATCCGAACGAATATGCCGATGAGCACAAGGTGCGGGTGCAGGCGGCCATTCAAAAGAAAGTCGAGGGCAAGGAAGTCTCGCTGGCGGAGGCGCCGGTGTCGGCCAAAGGCGGCAACGTCATCGACTTGATGGAGGCGCTGCGGGCGAGTATCGATGCGCGCGGATCGAAGGCAGCGGACCTCAAGGAACGGAAGGCTCCAAAACGTGCGGCCGGGCAGGGATCGTCGCGCAAGTCCGCCCGCCGATGAGATGCATGCCTACGATGGTAAGGACCTGGAACGGTTATTCGGATTGCCGCCCTCGGCAGTCCGGGCACTAGCCCGCGCGGGCAACATCCATCCGGTCAGGCGAGCGGGGCGGCTGCACTACTCGTTTCACGACCTCGTGGTGCTGCGCACGGCGAGCGCCCTGCGCGCCGCCAACATCTCATCGCAGCGAATCAACCGTACTTTGCAAAAACTTCGCTCCGCCTTGCCGGCCGGGGCTGCCTTGAATGGGCTTTCGCTCACTGCGCTTGGCAATCGAATCGCGGTTCGCGAGGGGCAGACGCTTCGCGAATCGGACTCCGGCCAGTATGCACTGGCCTTGGAGATCGTCGAGGAGAAGGGCCGCCTCCACGTCATCACGCGACCAGACGCGGCCGCACCGGCGGCTGAGGAGGCGCGTTCCGAGGAGCATTTCGCACGGGGGCTCGCGCTCGAGGATGCCGACCCGCAAGCGGCTCGATCCGCGTACGAAGCATGTCTTCGGGCCGATCCGGAGCATGTCGAAGCGAGGATCAACTTGGGGCGGCTCTTGCACCTCGCCGGCCGGCTTGCGGAAGCGGAGCGAGTGTATCGCGCCGCGGCTCAGGCGGAACCGCTTCTGGCATTCAACCTCGCGGTTCTTCTCGAAGATCTAGGCCGCGAACCGGACGCGATAGTGAGTTACCGTGAAGTGCTGGCCCTCGATCCGCAGTTCGCCGACGCGCATTTCAATATTGCCCGCCTCTACGAACGGGCTCGAGATAACAAAGCCTCTCTGCGGCATTTGCTCGCGTACCGGCGCATGATCGATCGGGACGCTTGAGGATGGCGAAGGCCCCCAATTCCAGCTCCGTAGAAATTACCATCGATGATGCGACCCGGGTTTCCGGACTCTTGATGGTTCCG
>JALYHU010000150.1 GCA_030776345.1 Pseudomonadota bacterium
CGGGCAGAACATCGATCGCGAAAATCGTGCTGTGCTTGTCGGCAGCGAGCGGACCGAAGATCATCTCGATGCCGGGTCTGGAATAGGCGATGAGCTGGTTCACGGCTTGGGAAAGCGCGGCGACCACCCTCTTTCCAGGAGGAAACCACAAGACCAGGATCGCGAAGGTGATCTGCAGCGCGAATGCGCTCGCGACGATTCTGAAGTTAATGCCCCGCCGACGGGTGGACAGTGCGGCGGCCAGGCCCAGAATCACAAGAACACCCAGCAGCCCCCTGAGCGGCCCGTTCGCAAAATCGGTCGAGAAGTGCTGCATGGCGGACTTTATCTCCCTCAGCGCCTCGAACCAGGGAACGTCGCACTTGGCGGCACCGCGGCCGACAGCGTTTCGATTACGGTAGGGCGATCTTTCGGTTTCTCGGCGCTGATGATGCACGCCCTTCTGTATGCGGCACTTGCTTGGCAAGCCGCTTCCTTCGAGGATGCATGCACCATGGCGAGCGGTGTCTTACGATCAAGACAGGTGCCGATGGGCATGACTCCCGTGAAACCCGCCGAGAGGTCCAACCGGTCATCGGCCTTCCGCCGCCCGCCGCCCAGCAGAATGACGGCATTGCCGAGAGCGCGTACGTCGATAGTGGAAAGATAGCCCCCCGAGTCTGGAAAGATGGGCATCTTCACCGGCGCCGCGGGCAGATAGCGCTCCGCGTGATCGATGAGATCGGTAGGACCGCCCAGCGCAGCCACCATCTTCTCAAAGACTTCCGCTGCTCGCCCGGACGTGAGCGCCGCGACGATGCGCCGCCGCGCCTCGGCTGCGGTGTCCGCCAATCCGGTGACGAGAAGCATCTGCTCACAACAACATTTCACGACTTCATCGAAGCGAGGCTCGCATCCGGCATTCGCTAGGTAACGCAGTGCCTCTGCAACCTCGACGGCGTTGCCGGCGCTCTCGCCGAGGATTTCCGACATGTCGGTGATGAGCGCACCAACCTCGAGCTCGGTATGGGCGGCTGTCGCGATGATGGATGAGGCAAGCTCGCGCGCCTGTGCGAGCGTCGTCATGAATGCGCCCGAACCGGTCTTGATATCCATGATGAGGGCTTCGCTGCCCGCGGCAATTTTCTTCGATAGGATTGAGGCCGTTATGAGCGGGATCGACTCGACCGTGGCCGTCACGTCGCGTATGGCGTACAGACGGCGGTCGGCCGGCGCAATGTCATCCGTCTGCCCGATGATCGCGCAGCCCGTCGTCTTCACCACGCGTTTGAAGGCCGCGAGGTCGGGCGTGGAGCAGTAACCGGGAATCGAGTCCATCTTGTCCAGAGTGCCGCCGGTATGCCCAAGGCCCCGGCCTGATACCATCGGCACGAAGCACCCACAAGCAGCCGCGATGGGAGCCAGCACCAGACTGACCTTATCGCCGACACCGCCAGTCGAGTGCTTGTCCACCACAGGGCCGGCAAGACTCTCGGTTTGCCAATCAATGACACGGCCGGACCCGGCCATCGCCATCGTCAGGGCGCCGGTCTCCGCGGCAGTCATCGAATTGAGAAAAATCGCCATGGCCAGAGCCGACACCTGTTCTGCCGGCAAGCTTCCATCGCTCAGGCCGGCGACGAAGACGCCGATCTCCTCCTGGCTCAACTGACCCTTATCGCGTTTCTTGCGGATGATCTCTTTGAATAGCATTCGAATCAGTCCCAGACCACTGCTTACGATCGCTGCGCCGTAGCGCAGGCTGCAACGACTGGGTACCTCCGGTGTGGACAGGGACTATATCTGACTTGGATTGTAAATGGCCCGCGGCAACAAAGCTGACTAGTTGATAAAAATTTAGGGTGATCGAACGTTGATTAGTTGATAAGGTTATCGTGGTGTTGGTGTTCAGTGCAGCTGATCACTTCCGGTGCACGCAGCTTGAGGCTCTGCACTGAATCTGACTGCGGGTATCGGACAGTGGGTCAAAGTGAACACGTGGCGGACAGATGAATAGCAGCAACGTAATCAGAGCCGAGCAGTTATTGACAACTGCGGAGCTGCGGGAGAACTTCGCCGATCTTCACCGGCCGCTGAGCGTGGCGCAGACCTTCGTGGAGGCATCCCGATGCCTCTACTGCTACGATGCGCCATGCGTGAGTGCGTGCCCGACCGGGATCGATATCCCGAAATTCATTCACCAGATCCGCAGCGGCAATCGTGGCGGGTCAGCTAGGACGATCCTGTCGGCCAATATCATGGGCGGGACCTGTGCGAGGGCCTGTCCGACGGAGGTTCTGTGCGAGGGCGTTTGCGTCGTGAACCAAACTGAAGGCGCTCCAGTCAAGATAGGCCTTCTCCAGCGGCACGCAGTGGACCATGCGATGGCCGAGCGAGGGGACCATCCATTCGCGCGCGCCCCCGGGAGTGGCTTTCGCATAGCGGTGGTTGGAGCGGGACCCGCCGGGCTTTCTTTCGCCCATCGCGCAGCATGTCTCGGACACCAGATCACTATTTTTGACGCGGCACAGAAGCCCGGCGGCCTGAACGAGTACGGTCTGGCCGCCTACAAGATGGTCGACGACTTCGCGCAAGCCGAGGTCGCCTTTATCCTCGGCGTCGGCGGCATCACAATCGAGACCGGCTGCCGGTTGGGCGTAAACCTTGACCTGGCGACTCTGCGCCGGAGCCACGATGCGGTGTTTCTTGGTATTGGCCTCGGCAAGGCTCTGTCTCTCGACGTCCCCGGCACAGATCTGTCCGGTGTGTGCGACGCCCTGGCTTTCATCGGCGAGATTCGGCGCGCGCCCGACAAGGGGTTGGTTCGCATCGGGCGCCATGTCATCGTCATCGGGGGCGGCAACACTGCAATCGACGCGGCAGTTCAAGCAAAGAATCTCGGCGCCGCCACTGTTACGGTCGTCTACCGACGCGGTAAGGCACAAATGTCAGCAACGACGTGGGAGCAGGAGTTTGCGAGCCGGAGCGGCGTGGTATTCCAATATTGGTCGTCTCCCGTAGCCTTTACCGGGATGGGCGGCACCGTGACCGCAGTTAAGTTGGCGTCGACTCAGACAAGGGAAGGTCAGCTCGTCGCATCCGAGGAAACCTATACCCTACCCGCCGATATGGTGCTGGTCGCCATCGGCCAGACTCTGGATGAACGCGTCTTGGATGGCCTTAAGATCTGCAGAGGGAAAATTCGGGTGGATGAGAGCTATCGGACATCGCTTGCGGGCGTCTATGCAGGCGGCGACTGCATCAAGTCAGGTGAAGATTTGACGGTTCAGGCGGTTGAGGACGGCAAGCGGGCGGCGATCTGCGTCGATGCCGCTTTGCGTCGCTCCCAAGAGGCTAGCGCATGAGGGCTGACCTCAACTGCGACATTGCCGGCGTCAAGAGCATCAATCCGTTCTGGCTTGCATCCGCGCCGCCAACGGACAAAAAGTACAATGTCGAGCGGGCCTTCAAGGCCGGCTGGGGTGGTGCTGTATGGAAGACGCTGGGCGCTGATCCACCGGTCGTGAATGTCACGAGCCGCTACGGCGTACACCGTTCCCACCTGCGGGAGATCCTCGGCATCAACAACATCGAGCTCATCTCCGATCGACCCCTGGAGCTGAACCTGCGCGAGATCGAGGCCGTTCGCAAGGAATGGCCGGATCGCGTCATCATCGGCTCGATCATGGCTCCGATCGATGAGCAAGCCTGGAAGGATCTCGCGCTCAAAGTCGCGAATGCGGGGGTGCAGGGCATCGAGCTCAACCTCGGTTGCCCCCATGGAATGTGCGAGCGCGGTATGGGCTCGGCAGTGGGCCAGGTGCCGGACCTGGTGAGACAAGCGACCGCCTGGGTGCGGCAGGCGACCGACTTACCGGTTTTCACGAAGCTCACGCCCAACGTCACGGACATACTGATTCCTGCGGAGGCGGCGAAGGCAGGAGGCGCTCATGCCGTCTCGCTCATCAACACGGTCAATTCGATCATTTCGGTGGACCTCGACGCGATGGCGCCGACACCGACCGTAGACGGGCTTGGTACCCACGGCGGCTACTGCGGGGAGGCCGTGAAGCCGATTGCCCTTCATATGGTGGCGCAAATCATGCGGGCGCAGGAGACACGCGGGCTCGAGACCTCGGCAATCGGCGGGATCACCACCTGGCGCGATGCGGCGGAGTTCATCGCGCTCGGAGCCAGCGGCGTTCAAGTCTGCACCGCGGCGATGCTCTACGGGTTCCGTATCGTCGAGGACATGATCGATGGGCTCGGTGCCTTCATGGACGAGAAAGGCTACCGGACGGTGCAGGAGTTCAAGGGTCGTGCCCTGCGCAACGCCGTGAGTTGGAACGAGCTCAACATGAATTTCGATCTCAAGGCCTTCATTCACGAGGACCGGTGCATCGGCTGCGGACGCTGTCACATCGCGTGCGAGGACACATCGCATCAGGCGATCAGAATCGAGGCGAAGGCAGGTGGCGGACGCCGCTTCGTAGTCATTGACGATGAGTGCGTTGGCTGCAATCTCTGCCAGATGATCTGCCCCGTCAGCGATTGTATCGACATGCGCCCGGTCGCGAACGGCCTTCCGGCGCTGACTTGGCCGGAACATCCCAAAAATTCGATGCGGAGCTGAACCATGACGATGTTGCGCGGTGGCCTCATTCAAATGGCGTTGAAGGCGCCCACGACGCAGTCGCCGGAGACCATCCGTGGGGCCATGATCAATGCACACATTCCGCTGATCGAGCAGGCAGGCGCCGCGGGCGTTCAAGTCCTGTGCTTTCAAGAAGTGTTCACGCAGCCCTATTTCTGCCCTAGCCAGGATGAGAAATGGTACGCGGCGGCCGAAGAGATTCCTGGCGGTCCGACCTGCAAACTGATGCAGGACTATGCGCGCAAATTCCGAATGGTCATCGTCGTCCCGATCTATGAGCGGGCCGAGGTCACGGGGGTTTACTACAACACCGCGGCCGTCTTCGACGCCGATGGATCCTATCTCGGCAAGTATCGCAAGACCCACATTCCGCAGGTCGCCGGCTTTTGGGAGAAATTCTTCTTCAAGCCCGGCAATTCGAATTGGCCGGTTTTCAACACGCGCTACTGCAAGCTTGGGGTCTATATCTGCTACGACCGCCACTTTCCGGAAGGCTGGCGTGCGCTTGCGCTGAACGGCGCGGAGTACATCGTCAATCCGTCCGCAACCGTTGCGGGTCTCTCCGAGTATCTGTGGAAACTCGAGCAGCCCGCCTCGGCAGCCGCAAACGGCTGTTACATCGGCGCCATCAAC
The DNA here is from genome assembly GCA_030776345.1 of Pseudomonadota bacterium. Classification (GTDB taxonomy): domain Bacteria; phylum Pseudomonadota; class Gammaproteobacteria; order Steroidobacterales; family Steroidobacteraceae; genus Bog-1198. Next base: position 5,267 of record JALYHU010000150.1, read on the forward strand.
AGGGTGGGTGTCGAGGAGCCCTGGAGCATCGGGGAATTTTACGGCCAGAGCTATTTCGTCAATCCTCGCGGGCAGATCGAGAAGGAGGCGAGCCGCGACCGCGACGAACTTCTCATCCACGACATGAACATGGACATGGTGAAGGAGGTGCGCGATCGCTGGCAATTCTTCCGCGACCGGCGGCCTTCCCTCTACGGCTCGCTCACCCAGGCGGAGTAGGACTACCGGTGCCACAGCGCGCCCGCATACCGCAGGGTCTCGATCCCGGGCTGTGGAACGAGGATCTGGCGCCCACCACGCTCGAGCAGCGCAGCTGGGACTGGAAATCCTACGCCGCCCTCTGGATTGCGATGACGGCCTGTGTGCCCTCTTATATGCTGGCTTCCGGGCTCATCAGCGAAGGCATGGCGTGGTGGCAAGCCGTGCTGACGATCTTTCTCGGCAATGTCATCATCCTGCTGCCGATGGTGCTCATTGGGCACGCCGGCGCGAAGCATGGCGTACCGTTTCCCGTCCTGCTGCGTTCCGCTTTCGGAACCAATGGGGCCAAAATCCCGGCCCTCGCGCGAGGGCTGGTTGCTTGCGGCTGGTTCGGCATCAATTGCTGGCTCGGCGGGTCGGCTATCTATGCGGTCCTGAATGTGATGACTCATGGCGCGCTCCAGGGCAGCCGGCTACCGGTCCTCGGGATCGATTTCGCCCAATTCTTATGCTTCATGGCTTTTTGGGGCCTGCACATCTATTTCATCCGCAACGGTACCAACTCGATCCGGTGGCTCGAGCAACTGAGCGCGCCATTTCTCATCACCATGTGCGTGGCATTGGTCATCTGGGCCTATGACAAGGCCGGTGGATTCGGGGAGATGCTGGGGGCGCCTTCCCAGTTTGCTCCGGGGGGCGCCAAGGCCGGCCAGTTCTGGCCGACTTTCGTTGCCAGTCTCACTGCCATGGTGGGCTTCTGGGCGACCATGGCGCTCAACATCACGGATTTCACCCGCTATGCGCGCAGTCAACGCGATCAGATGTTGGGCCAGGCCATCGGCCTGCCGGGGCCCATGGCTCTGATCTCCCTGGTTGCCGTCGTCGTGACCGCCGCGACACCGAGGATCTTTGGCGAGACCATCTGGGATCCGATCAAGCTCGCAACCCGCATGGGTGGAGTAGGAATCGAGTTTGCGCTGCTGGCCATTGCGCTGGCCACGCTCAGCACCAATCTCGCCGCGAATGTGGTTTCACCGGCCTTCGACATTTCCAATCTGGCACCGAAACGGATCTCCTTCAAGACCGGGGGCTATATTACCGCGGGTTTAGGTATTGCAATGATGCCCTGGCGCCTGATGGAAAGTGCCGGCACCTATCTTTTCACCTGGCTCGTGGGGTATTCGGCCCTTCTGGGTCCGATCGCGGGGATTCTGCTGGCCGATTATTATCTGGTCCGGCGCACCGAGTTCAAGGTCGAGGATTTCTTCCGGCCGGCAGGGATCTACGGCCGTAACGAGGGCTGGAATTCGGCGGGCCTGGGTGCGTTGGCTCTGGGCGTCGTACCGAATCTGCCGGGTTTCCTGCATGCCACCAAGGTCCTCGCCGAAGTTCCACCGCTCTTCGAAGCGCTCTATCGTTACGCGTGGTTCGTAGGCTTTGCGATCGCCGCCGCGGCTTATTTGATCCTGGCGCGTTCCCAGCGCATGCCCATCTCTGTCCCGAGCAATAGTTAACGAGGACCGCACCATGCCATTGCTGATCCGTGGAGGTACCGTCGTCAATGCCGATCACCGCTGGCGCGCCGACGTCTTGTGCGCAGACGGCGTCATCCAGGCGGTCGCGCCAGATCTGGAGGCGCCCGCCGGCGCCGAGATCCTCGACGCGGGCGGACAACTCGTCATGCCCGGCGGCATCGACCCGCACACTCACATGCAGCTACCGTTCATGGGCACGGTTGCTTCTGAGGATTTCTACACGGGCACCGCTGCAGGGTTTGCCGGCGGAACCACGATGATCATCGATTTCGTGATTCCGGATCCGGGCCAGCGGCTGCTGGATGCTTACCGGCAGTGGCGCTCGTGGGCGGAAAAATCGGCGGGCGATTATTCCTTTCATGTGGCAGTAACCTGGTGGGATGAGACGGTCCACGCCGATATGAAGACGCTGGTGGAACAGGAGGGTGTCAACAGCTTCAAGCACTTCATGGCCTACAAGGGTGCCATCATGGCAACCGATGAAGTCCTGTATCACAGTTTCCGGCGTGCCCTGGAACTCGGCGCCATCGTGACCGCACATGCTGAAAACGGTGAGCTCGTCTTTCAACTGCAGAGGGAGCTATTGGCCCAGGGAATCACCGGCCCGGAAGGTCATCCTCTGTCCCGCCCGCCCGCCGTAGAGAGCGAGGCCGCGCATCGCGTCATCCAATTCGCCGATGTGATCGGCGTTCCGGTTTATCTCGTGCATGTCTCCACGCAGGATGCGCTCGACGCCATCGCGCACGCGCGCCGGCGCGGTGGCCGGGTGTTCGGCGAAGTGCTTGCCGGCCATCTCGTCATCGATGACTCCGTCTATGGCAACGCCGACTGGGCGTACGCTGCGGCGCACGTGATGTCGCCGCCCTTCCGGGCAAAAGGGCACCAGGAGGCGCTGTGGCGCGGCCTGCAGTCGGGCGATCTACAAACGACCGCGACGGATCATTGTTGCTTCTGCCGTGACCAGAAGGCGATGGGCCGGGACGATTTCACCAAGATTCCGAACGGGACTGCGGGAATCGAGGACCGTCTCGCGGTTCTGTGGACCGAGGGTGTCGGGAAGGGCCGCCTGACACCGGAAGAATTCGTTGCCGCAACTTCCGCCAACGCCGCCAAGATTTTTAATCTTTACCCCCGCAAGGGCGCTGTCAGGCCGGGCGCGGATGCGGACATCGTCGTCTGGGATCCGGTTGCCACCAAAACGATCTCGGCCAAGACCCATCATCAGAACATCGATTTCAACATTTTCGAGGGGATGGCGGTAACCGGCCTTGCGTCCCATACCATCAGCCAGGGCGCAATCGTCTACGCCAACGGCACCCTGCGTGCCGAGCGAAACCGAGGCCGCTATGTGAAGCGGCCTGCCTTCCACACCATGTTCGGTGCGCTGGCCAAGGCGCCGGCCCGCCCACAGTTCACGCCGATCGGGCGCTGACGTGTCCATGACGGAAGATGAGTTGTTCGACCGGGCGTTTGCTGCGCGCCAGCGCGCCTATGCCCGGTATTCCAATTTCTGGGTCGGCGCCGCCATCGAGGATGAATCGGGCGCTGTGCATGTGGGCTGCAATGTCGAAAATGCGGCCTTCCCCGTGGGTACATGCGCCGAAACAGGTGCGATCAGCGCAATGAGGGTTGCCGGAGGCGAGAGGATCCGGCGGATTGCCATCGTTGGTGGATTGGCCGACGTGAAAAAGACCGTGTTCTGCGCGCCCTGCGGCGCCTGCCGCCAGCGCATCGCGGAATTTGCCGATGCGAATACTCAGATCCTCTTGCGGGACGAGTTGGGCATCGTACGGCGGTTCGACCTGAGCGCCCTACTCCCGGCTGCCTTCGGCGCGTCCGATGTCTTGCCGATCTCGGGCATGGAGAGATAAGACGCCTCTGGCGGGCGCGGCAGAACGCCGCGAAGCACGACATTGCAGAGAAACGTCTCGATTTCCCGAAAGAACTTCGGCGTCAGGCTCTTTTCCCCCAGCACCGCACGCACTTGCGGAGCAAAGTCTGCGTAATGCTGGGTCGCGGCCCAGATCAGGAATATGAGATAGGCCGGCTCGATTGGCGCGAGCTTTCCCTGGGCAATCCAGCTTTGAATGACTTCAGCCTTCCGCGCGACCAGCGCTCTTAGCTCCGTACGAAGATAGCCCTTCAGAAGAGGAGCTCCGCGCAGGATCTCGTTCGCGAAAACTCGGGAGGCTACCGGATTCCGGTGCGCCATCTCGATTTTTTCCGCGATGTATCGCGACAACTGCACGGCGGGATCACCCTCAGGATCGAGCTTGGCGAGCGAGTCCACCCAGACGTCGAGCGTCCGCCTCAACGCCGCAACCTGCAGGTCGACCTTGGTCGGAAAATAGTAGTGAAGGTTGGGTTTTGAGATTCCCGCACGCTCTGCGATGAGATCGATGGTGGCGCCGTGAAAGCCGAATTCGGCGATCACTCCCTGAGCAGCGTTGAGAATCTTCTCCTCGTTTCTAAGTGTTATGCGAGTCTTTTTCTTTGCCGCCGCCTTCAAAGATCCCGGCTTGAGCAGCGCATGCGTATTCATACAGTCATTCTTCCGTTGTTATGGCGACGAGTGGGCCATTTTAGCGCTCGAGACCACTCCCCACCCGCGCCGGCAATTCGGCCGCTCTGCAACGCACTAGCCGCGGAATAATTATAGACCGCGTGCGGGCCGCCGCGGTGCGCGCTGCGCGTCAGTCGCATCATCATGCACCATCCGTTGCATCACCGCGCACCGATCGCGTGCGTAGCGCATGCAAAGCGTGTGCGCGTGCTTCCAATTGATCCGCGCACCGGCGCTTCCATTCCAAACAATAAAAAAATCACGACTCACATTTGACTAGTTGGTAAAACTCGTGAGAGGCTTTAGTCGATCGCTGTTTGCTATATGAGGACTGCAATGGGATTACCTCGAGAAGGATTTCACGGTCGGCGCGTACGCCTGGATGTGCGGTGCGCTGCAGCCTCGGTTGCGATGGTGCTCGTGGGCGCTTCTGTGCTGCTCGCGCCGACGCTGGCCGCATCAACCGACAGCGGCGAACAACCATTCAAAGAAATCACGGTGACTGCAACCAAGTTCGCGCTGGGCATCTATGACACGCCGGTGGCCGTCAGCGCGTTTTCGGCGCAGGAACTGCAGGCGCGCCACGCCGACGACTTGATGGATGTCGGAAACTTCGTTCCCAACTTGAACATCACGAGTTTCGGTGCGGGCAACACGTCGGCCGAGATGCCGTTTATCCGAGGTATCGGCGTCCAGGACCACCTCATCGTCGTCGATCCCGGTGTCGGTGTTTACATCGACGGCGTCTATCTGGGGCGCCAGATCGGTCAGAACCTGGATCTGATCAATATAGAACGGCTCGAGGTCCTGCGCGGTCCGCAAGGCACGATCTTCGGCCGCAACTCGATCGGCGGCGCGATCAATATCATCACCAAGAAGCCGGGGGATGAAGATACGGCGCGGGTTTCGTTGGAGGGGGGCACGCGCGCCCGCGTCAATGGCGATTTCTACCTCAACTCGAGGGTGAGCGATACCTTGGCAATGTCGGCCTCGGTCTCGGTCAAGCATCGGGATGGTCTTGGCCAGTTCGTGAACGTCCCGAACGCCAAAGAGGGCGTCGGTGAGATGTTCAATACGTCGGGTCGCCTGGCAGCCTCTTGGACACCGACGGACAGCTTCTCGCTGCTAATATCCGCCGACGGCAACAACGACAGGGACGGGCTCGCGCCGTATCACACGTACATCATCGAGGCGCCGGGAAATCTCGCGTACGACGGGGGGTTGAGAAATTCCGGAGAGGCGTCCAATCCCTACAACAACAACACCGGCCAGGCCAATCAGGTCGAGACCACGGCTTCATCCTACGGAGTCAGCGTCACGGCGACGGATGTGTTCACCCAGAGCCTCACGGGCAAGCTCATTGCGAGCTACCGGGCGTCGAAGTACACCGGCGGTCTCGATGACGACGGTCAGCTGGTCGATTTCTATTCTTATCCCGAGCACGGCCGTGCGACACAGCACTCGGTGGAACCGCAGATCAACGGCAAGTTCGGCCTGATCGACTTCGTGACGGGTGTGTTCGTCTTCGATGAGAACGGAGCCAACATCCAGATTCCGGTGACATTCGCGGGCTTCCCGGACGGATATTTCGAGCAGGATCAGCACACGCAAAGTAATGCCATTTACGGTAATGTGGGTTATCAGCTCACGCCGGACTTCCATGTGGCGGGCGGTGCGCGCTATACCCACGACAAGAAGGACGCGTTCGCCAACATAGGTTCGCCGCCGACTTTTTCCGGCAATAAGACGTGGTCGCAAGCGACCTGGGAAATCTCCGGGACTTATAAGATCGCACCGTTGCTCACCGCCTACGCCACCATCGCCACCGGTTATCAGAGCGGCGGCTACCCGGCTCGCCCCTATGGCGGAGCCAGCATCTTCAAGCCCTACAACCCGGTGACCGCGACCGACTACGAAGTAGGCCTCAAGGGAGAACCGTTCCCTTTCCTGCAGGAAGAATTGACGGTCTTCGACACGGAGTACAAAGACCTGACGGCACAGGTAAGCGAAGTTACCGCCAGCGGTTTCAGCACCATCACCGAGAATGCCGGACGGGCGCGCTCCTACGGCGTCGAGTGGGAGAGCCGCGCACGGCTTTTGGCTGGATTCTTCTTCAATACATCCGTCGGGTATGACGACGCCAAATACACTCAGGTCAAAGCGGGATCGTCCCTCAAGGTCGACGATACGCCAGCATTGACGCCCAAATGGACCATCGCTGCCGGCCCGGAATATGACCTGACAGTCGGTGGCGGCGGCAGTGTTGCCATGAGGGTGGATTATTCCTACCGCAGCCGGATGGAAGGTCAGCCCAACAACGATCCTCTGGCGCTGATACCTAGCCGCTATCTGGTCAATTTCGACATTACCTACACGGCGGCGAGCGGCGGCTGGACGGTGGGGGCGTATGGAAAGAACGTCACGGACCAGCGTTACGTCGAGGGCAAGCTCAACGTCGGCGATTATGTCCTCAATCTATTGAGCAACGACGCGAGCGAGTTCGGGCTGAGATTCACGAAGACCCTGGGGAAATAGACTGGAGTTCGCGCTGCCGATCTGCGTACAGAAAGCTTACGCCGCGAGAAAGCGGTCCCAACCCCAGATGAGCCGCGATGCTTTGTCCGATGTCTGCGAAACTGTCTCGGGCCCCGAAAAACCCAGGGATCACTGCCGGTCCAAACACCAGCGCCGGAATGAACTCACGCGTGTGATCGGAACCCGGCCAGGTGGGGTCGCAACCGTGATCGGCGGTCAGGACTGCGAGGTCGGTCCGGCGGAGCCGCCTTTCAAGTTCCGGCAACCGGCGGTCGAACTCCTCCAATGCGCAGGCGTAGCCGGCAACGTCGCGCCGGTGGCCATAAAGAGTATCGAAATCGACGAAGTTCGCGAAAACGATCGCGCCATCGGGTGCTTGCTCGACCTGCCGCAGCAACGCGTCGAAGATTTCGGAATTTCCACCGGCTGGAATCGACGTGGTGATACCGTGATGGGCAAAGATGTCTGCGACCTTTCCGATGCTTATCACCGGGTTGCCCAGCTCGGCATGGATACTGAGGAGGGTCGGCGCGTGCGGTGGTGTGGTGTAATCTTTTCGGCGATTCGATCGTCTGAAGCCGGCGGATGTCCCCCCCAGGAAGGGACGGGCGATGACGCGGCAGATGCGGTACGCGCGCACGAGCTCATAAGCGATCCGACATGTTTCGTAGAGACGCTCGAGGCCGAAGTGGACCTCGTGCGCTGCGATCTGAAGCACGGAATCGGCCGAGGTATAGATGATTGGCTTGCCGGTTCGAACGTGCTCCTCACCCAGTTCCCTGATGATGTCCGTCCCTGAGGCATGCCGCTCGCCCAGCACACCGGGTAGATCCGCCCGTTCGACCAACTCGTCGATCAGCGGCCGGGGAAAGCAGGGGATTTCCCGTGGAAAATACCCCCATTCGAACTCAACGGGAAGTCCCATCATTTCCCAATGCCCGCTCGGTGTATCCTTGCCTCGACTTAGCTCTGCAGCGTAGCCGTAGGCTGCCTGCGGCTCCTGCCGCAAATCAAGGCCGTCTTTGAGTCCGCTGGCCGCATGAGTTGCATGGGCCAGACCGAGCCGGGTTAGATTTGGAATGTGCAAAGGCCCCCGGCGTCCGCCGACGTCGGCAGCGCCTGCAGCACACCTCGCCGCAATATGGCCGAGCGTGCAGGCACCCGCATCGCCGAAGTGCGCTGCGTCCGGCGCGGCTCCGATGCCGAGGGAATCCAATACCGCTACGATGGCTCGGGGCATGCAGGCAGCAATTGTAACGGATCCCGCGGCCCACGCCTCGATTGGAGCGGCCTCACCGCCCGCCTCGTCCTCACACCGGTTGCCGCCGCCTCCCCGGGGGCGTCAGGCAACTGAGCCGGAGGAGTTCATTCGATGTCATCGCGCCGCAAAGGGAAGGGATTGACCGGCTGGCCGATCGGAATGCAAACGCTGCGACGCAATGCCGTAAGCGAGCAATTTTCGCGAAAATTGCGGACTCCGCGTGCAATTGGCGCGGGCCGACCGGTCCTACTTGGCCCCGGGACCCTTATAGACAACCCCAGACTTCATCACAAACTTCA
>JALYHU010000151.1 GCA_030776345.1 Pseudomonadota bacterium
TTGCCCCCAGCAGCAGCTGCGCCGTGCGGTGGGAATGGTCTTTGACGATACCTGGCGAGTTAACGGACATGGCGCAGAGGGCAGAGATCCTATCGTTAGATTACCCCGAACGTTGCGGGCCGCACTATGGGTTATCGGCAGATGTCTGCGATTCCGAAGGGCGGGCGACGTCACGGAATTTGCGTTCGCGCAGGGCCACAGTTGTCCAAGCTGCCCGTGTAAGTAGCGGATTTTATTGCCGTTCCGGCTGCGCCGCGGGAATCGGTGGCGTTGCCGGCGTCCGGCGCACCGTCGAGCTCAGGAGCGTGGCTGCCCGTGACGGGCCATGGTAGCCTTGCTTTTTCCGGATGGGTCAAGTCATGCATTTTACAAACGCAGCCGTTGCTCAGGTTTTCTCGGAGTACGAAAGACGTAATATCGATGAGCAGGCAAAGCTTGCTGCCTTGGGCAACACCCTGCACGCGCGCCGCGATGAGTTCTTGCTGCCGATCGGTCCGGAGGTTGGACGGTTCTTGCACAGCCTCATCCTTGCCAAGCGCCCCGCCAGAGTCTTGGAATTGGGGACGAGTTATGGATATTCGACTCTGTTCCTGGCGGACGCGGTGAAGCAGACCGGCGGGCGCATGGTCACGATGGACCTTGCCGACTACAAGCAAGCCCATGCCCGCGCGATGCTCGACAAGGCAGGTATCTCCGACGTCGTGGAATTCAGGCGCGGCGATGCCGTCGCGATGATCGACGCCGACAGCGGACCGTTTGACTTCGTCTTGCTCGATATCTGGAAGGAGCTGTATGTACCCTGCCTTCGAGCGGTCTATCCGAAATTGTCCGACGAAGGGATCATCGCGGCGGACAACATCATCGAACCCCCCATGTGGCGCGAAGACGCTCGCAAGTATCGAAGCGCCGTCGGCTCGCTGCCCGGTATGCAATCGGCACTCATACCGATCGGCAACGGAATCGAGCTGTCGGTGAAATGGTCGGCAGCCAACACGAAACTATAGCTGCGGGCCGCGGCGTGTGTCTTAGGTCGTCCGTACGCCGCCTTAGTCTTGCGACCGCAGCCTGGGTTGCGCTGCTTGCCGGTGCGCATGCTGCGGATGGCCCTGCGCTGCGCTCCGCCGCACCCGAGAGCGCCGGCTTTTCTGCGGATCGCTTGCTACAGCTCGATGCCTACATGCAGGATTTGGTGACCAGCGGACACATCCCAGGCGCCAGCACCTTGCTGGCGCGCCACGGCAAAGTGCTCTCATTCAAGGTGTACGGCAAGGCCGATCCTCGCAGCGGCGCGCCGGTGACCCGCGATTCGATTTTTCGGATCTATTCGCAGACCAAGCCGGTGACCGGCGTGGCGATGATGATCTTGTTCGAGGAAGCCAAGTGGCACCTCGACGATCCGATCACGAAGTTCATACCTGAGTTCAAGCAGTTGCACGCCGTCAAGGCGGTGAAAGCCGACGGCACGCTGCAACTCGAGGATGTGGTGCGCGCACCGACGCTGCGCGAATTGCTGACGCACTCGGCGGGCTTCGGATACGGTTTGTCGGAAGATAATCCGGTGGATAAGGCCTATCGGCAAGCCAACTTCATGGCCGCGGCCAATGCCACCGAGGCCATCGAGCGCCTCGCCAAGCTGCCGCTCGCCGCGCAACCCGGTACGCATTGGCGCTATAGCGCAGCTGTGGACATTCAGGGATATATCATCGAGCGGATCACCGGTCGGACCTTGGCTGAGTTCATGCAGGATCGAATCTTCGAACCGTTACGGATGAACGACACGGCCTTCTATGTGCCTGCCGACAAGAGCAAGCGTCTGGTCTCGCTGCGGTCTTACGATGTCGCGAGCAACTCGTTGATCGAGCCGACGGGTGTCTTGGTATTCGACTATTCCAAACCTCCCGGCGTCGCGTCCGGCGGCGCGGGCCTGGTATCGACGACGACGGATTACGCACGTTTCGCGCAGATGTTGCTCAACGGCGGCGAACTCGACGGTGTGCGCATTCTGTCCCCGGCAGCGGTCAAGTTGTTGGCCGGCAATCTCCTCGACGAGGAGGTTCGCGCCAAGCCGGAAGAGCCTTTTTCGGCGCACAGCGGTGTTGGCTTCGGCGCCGATGTCGCGGTGGTGGAGGACGCGGCCAAGGCGGGCACGCTGACGGGGGTCGGCACATACAGCTGGAACGGCGCCGCGGGCACGTGGTTCTGGATCGATCCGAAGAACGACGTGATTTTCGTCGGCATGATCCAAGTCATGAATCGCTGGTCCGAGCCGCGGCTGGTCAGCCTCGACAAAGACACGCAAACTTTGGTGTACCGGGCGCTGCTGCACCCGGAGAAATAGCGGCGGCGACACGGCTGCCGGCGGAACGACAACTAGGAGTCACTATGTGCGAACTCGATGATCTGGAGGAATTTTCAAAGCGGACGAGCGCCGTTTCACGGCGCCAATTCAGCGCGTTGGCGTTGGCAGCCGGAGTTGCAATCGCCTTGCCGAGATCGGCAGATGCCGCAGAGACGAAGGGCGTCGATGCAGCAATCAAAACTCCCGACGGCATCTGCGATGCCTACTTCGTGAGTCCAGCGAAGGGAAAGCATCCCGCCGTGCTGATTTGGCCGGATATCTTTGGATTGCGGCCCGCTTTCAAGGAGATGGCGACGCGGCTTGCCGGCACCGGCTATGCGGTCCTGGTCATCAATCCGTTCTATCGAACCAAGAAGGCGCCAACCGCGCCGGAACATCCAAATTTCAACGACCCCGCCGCGCGTGAGGCTCTCATGGCGTTGGCTGGCACATTGACCCCGGAAACGGCGGCGACCGATGCGAAGGCGTTTATCGCCTACCTCGATAGCCAGCCGTCGGTCGATGCTAAAAAGAAAATGGGTACCACCGGTTACTGCATGGGCGGTCCGTTCGTGTTCCGCACGGCCGCGGCGTATCCGGAACGCGTCGGGGCGGCTGCCACGTTTCACGGCGGCGGCCTTGTCACCGACAAGCCGGATAGCCCGCATCTGCTCATCCCGCAGATGAAGGCGCAGTTCTTGGTGGCCGTGGCCGAGAACGACGATATGCGTCAGCCGGAGGCCAAGACCGTGCTCAAGGATGCCTTCGCCAAGGCGAATCTGTCCGCGGACGTAGAGGTGTACTCCGGTGCCCAGCATGGCTGGTGCCCGCCGGATTCTGCCGTGTACAACCACGACCAAGCCGAGAAGGCGTGGAGCCGCCAACTGGCGTTGTTCTCAAAGGCCTTGGTATGAGGAGAAACGCGAATCGATTTGCGTAGGGCAATCGCTGACGTCGACTACTTCGATCTCTACGACTACGCCCAGACAAAAGCCGCCACGATGAACTTTGTGAAATCGTTCGCCAAGCAGCTGGCCCCAAAGGGCATTCGCGTCAACGGCGTGGCGCCGGGGCCTATCTGGACGCCGCTGCAGATCAGCGGGGGCGCGCAGCCGGAAAAACAGAAGCAGTGCGGCGCACAAACCCCGCTGGGCCGGGCCGGAATGCCGGCCGAATTGGGGGGCATCTATGTGCTGCTCGCCGACAATCAGAGCAGCTTTGCGACGGGGCAAGTCTACGGATCCGCTGGCGGCGCCGGTCAACACTAGCGCGCCGCATCACACCAGGCGCTCCCGGCCGCCGTGGTGCTGGACCGTCCTTGGCGGAGCGGCCATTCCTCTATGGGCGACCTGGCCCGCGCTATCGCTGCAGACGCATGACATACCAGCGCTCGAATGCCTCACTCTTGTTTTTTTAGTCGCTTGGTTAGTGTCGGCACCGTTGGAGCGAAGGGTCAAGCTCAAGGAATCGGAGCCTGCGGGGTGGCGCTCGTGGATTCCGGCGGTGGCTTTCGGCTGTGCCGAAGTCGGATCTGCTGAGTTCTTCCTGCTCGCAACGCGTCACATAGCCGCGGCTGAAGCGAACCTGATCGTGTTTCTGTGGCCGGGAATCGTCGTGTTTTTAGGTGCCGCACTCGGAGTCTTCCGGCTGAGGAGCCATCATGTGGCCGGCGTAGCCATTGGTTTCGCAGGCGCAGCGATTCTGATCGGCGTCGATAACTTGAGCGGGTCTCTCGTCGGCATCGGCCTTGCGCTGTCGGCAGGCCTTTCTTGGGCGTTGTATTGTATTCTCCGACTGAAGTGGCGCGGCGGCGCCGGTCCCTTGCTCGCTCGCGGATTTGGTGTCGCGACTTTTCTATGCGCCGGCTTGCATTGGTTGCTCGAGCCGACCATCGTGCCGGCGCTTGCGGGAATGGCCGCGGCGACGGCCGTCGGCATCGTGCCTACGGGCCTTGCGAACGTGGCGTGGGATGAGGGCTTTCGCAAAGGGAACGGCCAGCTCCTGACCGTCCTGGCCTACGGCACTCCCTTGTGCAGTGCGCTTCTGCTAACGGCGCTCGGCGTTCAAGAGCTCACGTGGCGACTCACGATCGGGGCCATCGCGATCGTGATCGCCGGAGTGCTGTCGCGCGGAGAGGGGTAGTCTTGATTTCGTGAAGT
>JALYHU010000152.1 GCA_030776345.1 Pseudomonadota bacterium
CGACGCCGCGCGGCGGACAATTGGACTGAACGTTCAGCTACCGCTGGGCATTACGGTCCGTGAAGACCTCAGCTGCGGTGCCGTTGGCGACGCACAGTGCCGCGTCAACTATCACTGCCAATTTTGCCTTCCATCGGGTTGGCGCGGGGCGATCGTGCGGGTGATACTGCGCCGCGAACTCGAGGCCGGACCCGAAGACTCCCTATTGCGGCTCACGCGCGCGGCTGAGCTTCAGTATTCCCAGATGACAATTGCCGGGCTAGCAGGTCCGAGGTGATGGATGGACGAGCCAACGATACTGCCAAATGCGGGAGTGACCAAGTCGGTACCCCACCGATATAGGCTCAAGTGGGTCTTCCTCAGCGAGCATGGCCTTCGGGTAGGCTGGAAGGTGCTGCTTTTCGTCTGCCTCTATCAAGGATTGACCCTAGCCGCGACTCCCGTGCTCCGGCACTTCATATCGACGAAGCCAACGGGACCCGTCCCGCCGGAGTCCGCGTTGATCCGCGAGTCTTGGGAAGTCATTCTCGTCTTTGCTGCCACCTGGGTGCTGGCGCGAATAGAAAGGCGCGGTGTTTTTTCGTTCGGCTATACCGGTGGCGGAAAGCTCGTTCGGCTGATGAGTGGAGCGGCATGGGGATTCGTCAGTCTTTCCGTGTTGATCGGCGTGTTATGGCGGAACGGCTCACTGGTCTTCGATGGGTACTCACTCGGTGGAGCGGCGGTCTGGAGGTACGCGATCGCATGGGCGCTGGTATTCATGCTCGTCGGCATCCTCGAGGAGTCCCTGTTGCGCGGCTACCTCCAGTACACCCTGTCGAAGGGACTGGGTTTCTGGTGGGCAGCATTGCTCCTCTCCGTCACGTTCGCGCTGCTGCACACACGCAATAACGGCGAATCGCTATTTGGGCTGTTAGCCGTGGGTGCCGGCGGCATGGTCTTCTGCCTGAGCCTCTGGTACACCAAGTCGCTGTATTGGGCGGTCGGCTTCCATGCGGGCTGGGACTGGGGTCAGTCCTATTTCTACGGGACGGCGAATAGCGGCTGGCTGATGCAAGGACACCTTTTTTGGCCCACCCCACGGGGAACCCTCTCTGGAGCGGAGGGGCTACGGGTCCTGAGGCCAGCCTGTTCCTGATGCCCATTTTGGTTCTGATGGCTGCATCCATGTGGATGTGGTGGGGCAAAGGCAAGTCCGCGGTTTGATGAAGCGGCTTGCCGGGGTCGTCGCACGTCGCTCTTGCCGAAGCGCGTCAAACTGCCGCGCTCGCGGCTCTGGACCTTTTGCGAAATCAAATGGGGTAACCTGCAAGTTCCTGACGCCCCGACTCTAAAATCGGGCGCCGGATCGTTTGACAAGATTGGTCTACTTATTCTGGGAAAACCCGGACTGATCCTGGCCGGCGCAGCACCCCAGCGTGTCATGCGGTGATCTCGATACGATTGCCATCGGGATCCAGCACCACGCTTTCGTAGTATCCGTCACCCGTCCAGCGGGGGCCGTCCAGAAGCGGATAGCCATCGTCCATGATCCGTTTCGTCAGTTCATCGACGAGTTTTTCGGAACCCAGTGAAATCGCGATGTGTGCGAAGCCCATTCGTTGGACTCCTGGCTCTGCACCAAGGGGATGTAGCGCGGCGGTTTTCATTATTTCGATGCGCGCCCCCTCGGAAAAGCTCAGGAAGTACGATTCAAACCCCTTCTTCTGGTTGACGTATGGCGCACCGCCTTTGGCACCGAAGTACGTTGAATAGAATTGCGCGCAACGTTCGAGATCGTCCGTCCAGAGAGCAATGTGATCAATGCGCACAGTGTTACCCCAGCATTCAAAAACGCTGATTCCGTCCGTGGCTCGTATTCCCGACAGGGCCGCGGTCAGCGCGAAGAGACTTGCTACGTTTACCTGGTGAGCCGGGGAGATCTGCGGCGACCGATCCGTACGGCAGCTTACGCGCTAGCGCCCTGCATGAATTTCTCGGCGCGGCGGCGCATCTCGTCAGGGGGAACATCCTCGATGTGCGTTGCCAGCATCCAGGTGTGTCCGAACGGATCTTGCAACGTCCCCAACCGATCTCCGTAAAATTGGTCTTTGACGGCTTGCTGCTCCTTTGCTCCGCTTGCGACCGCACGTTTAAAAACCTCGTCCACCCCCTCAACGTATACCATTAGACTCACGCCGGCTCCGCCCAACGATTGTGGACTGCGGTAACCCATTTCAGGATACTCGTCTGCGAGCATGATTGCCGAATCGCCAATCCGAATCTCCGCGTGGCCGATCTTTCCATCGGGCCTTGGCATGCGCATCAGTTCGGTGGCGCCGAATGCACGTTTGTAGAAATCGATAGCGTCGGCAGCTCCATTGATAATGAGATAAGGAGTGACTGAGTGATAACCGTCTGGAATTGACTTGGTCGCCATGCTTTTCCTTCCTCAATTTGTGGTTGATTGGGTAGACGCACCCCCATTCTAGAACTCGCATATGACAATGCAAGGCGGCCTGAGCCCGATCCCGTCGATTCTTCGCAGCCGCCAGCGCGGAGGGGCGATTCCGTTGCAGCCATAGACCGTGCTAAAACGTGCTAAAACGATATACCAACGCGACGATTGGTCGGCCCGACCACCGTCAACGCGGAGTGGATGCCGAATACGATATGGCGAGAGCGGTCAGTTAATTTGATGGACTGATCTTCACGATCGGTGATGGGCCATTGATGATCGTGACCGCGGCGTCGACGCCGCGGTCATTTCAGCGGTTTCAGAATGGTGGATCTTGAGCCGACGGC
>JALYHU010000153.1 GCA_030776345.1 Pseudomonadota bacterium
TCGAAGTGGACGAGGGCCTGCGCCTTCGCCGTCGAACACCAGACTGCGGCTGCGGCGAGGCACGCAATCCAAACACAGTGAATGTGACCCGAAATCCTTTGCACTGGCACCTCCCGTTCCTGTCGTATTCGTGGCCGTCATTCAAATGCCACAATAGGAAGAGGTCGATTCAGACAAAGTAAACACAACCCGCGCGTGCAATTCTTTCGTGCACCGTCTACGGTGTAGGATGGACACCAACCCGGGACAGCACGATATCGTTACGGCTGCGAACGGCGCGCAGCCCAAATGCCGCCGTCACGATCCTGACGAATTCGTCCGAGTCGCCCGCCCGAAAGATCCCCCCGACATGTAGCTGAGCGGACTCGGCATCCGCAACGATGACATGAGTGGCGCTATACCGATTCATTTCTTTGGCCGCATCTGCGAGAGGCGTCTGCTCGAACTCCACTTGCCCCCGCTTCCAGGCGGTGATGCGAGTCAGCTCCGGTCGGTCCACGGTTGGTGCATGATTTCGCGAGATCACCAGCCGTTGCCCTGGGACCAGGATTTGCGGGCTTCTCGACATCGCATCGCCATCAGGGGCGATGGGAGCGACGCTGATCCGTCCCTCGACCAGCGTGACCGAAAAATCCTGAATGCCATCGTTGCGCACGATGAACGACGTACCCAGTGCACGGATCTCCTGACCGTCCACGCTGACGAGAAAGGGCCAATCCGGGCGCTTCGAGACATCGAACCACGCCTCGCCCCGTAGCAAACGGACGCGACGCGCGCGCCCATCGTATTGGACTTCGAGGCGTGTATCCGTGTTGAGCACGACACGGGTGCCGTCTTGCAATACCCGGACCTGCTGCTGCCCGACCGCGGTCACGACGTCGTTCGCGTGCCGGTAATACACCACCACGATTGCCGCCAGAATCAAGGAGGCGGCACACGCCACGGCCCCAGGGATAAATCGAAAACGCCGCGCGGTGCCGGCGCCAATGGTGTCGCTGCGCGGCCGCATGCGAATTCGGCTCGTCCGCTCCCACACCTGCGTCATTCGTTCGAACGCGCGCCGATGATCCTCGCTTTCCCCAAGCCACCGATGGAACCGCACGTCCACCTCGGGAGCTCGCTGCTCATCGCGCAGCCGGGCAACCCAGGCAGCCGCTTCGGAACGCACGGCTTCGGAGGGCACTGCCGTCTGCTGCGGTGAGGTTCCGTTCATTCGCGCAGCAGCTCGTTATCGATGAGGAGCAGGGCCTTCGCGATGTGGTTCGTGACCGCCTGTGTGGAAATGCTGAGCTGCAAGGCGATCTCCGCATAGCTCTTGCCGCCAAAGCGGTGGAGCAAGAACGCTTCGCGCGTACGCGGGTTGGCGGCCGCCAGGCTCCTCTCGATGCGCTCGATCAATTCCTGCGCTTCGGCGTCCTGCTCGGGTGAACTCGCGGTGTCCACGTACTCGACCTCTTCGACCGGCTGATCCGAGAAGATGCGCTGCGTAAGCGCCGCGCGGCGCAAGCGATCGATGTGCACCTTTTCCACGACATCCACGAGAAATCCGACCGGATCGCGAACCGGCGCCTTCTGCGCCTGTTGGTAGAGGCACAGCCGGAGAAACCCCTCTTGAATCAGCTCGTCAATATCCCTTCGGCTCGATCGTCCACGCTGCAGGAGACGACGCCGCAACAGGGCGAGCTGGTCCTTGAGCCCATCGCGCAGGTGCTTGGTCCGTTCATTCATCCGCCGACGGGTACCTATTGTGATGGTAGCGACACCGGCGGCAGGCAGCCTTCGAGCTGCGACGCGCTCACGGGTGACTCTAACTTGGTCGCGCTTCGGATATCTTACAGGCGCGACCAAAATGGAGGCAAGAAGATTTTGCGGTTAGCTGTGGTGCATCCAGTTTGGGGCATCATGTTGAAGCACCTGCGCAGCGCAAAGCATAGAGCACTGATTGCCGTCATCGTTAAGGCGCGAAAGGCTGCGCCGCTGACGCAGCGGCAATTGGCAGCGAAACTCAAGCGGTCGAATTCATTCGTCTGGAAGCTCGAAGCGGGTGAACGGCAGATCAACACCCTGGAATTCATCGAAATCGCGCGAGTGCTCGGCCACAAGGCCTCTACGCTCCTGGCTGAAATCGACGAATAGAATCGGCGCGCTCGCGCAGCGAGCCGAATCTGAGCCTCGCTGGGGAGCCGGGGGTGATATAGGATGAGACGCGCGCGCCGTGCGCAATACCCAGCTGACCAAGGAGACCCCGATGGGCACGATGACGAGCTACAAGCGGCCGGACGGCCAAAGCGTGGACGGTTATCTTTCCGAACCTATCTCTGGTCGCGGTATGCCAGGCATCGTGGTCATCCAGGAGTGGTGGGGTCTCAACGATCAGATCAAGGGAGTTGCCGACAAGCTGGCGGCGGCGGGATATAGGGCACTGGTGCCGGACTTGTACCGCGGAAAAGTGACGTTGCAGGCCAACGAAGCCGAGCATCTAATGAATAGTCTGAACTTTGGCGAGGCGGCCGGCGAGGACGTGCGCGGCGCCGTTCAATATTTGAAGGCCTCAGGCAGTGTGAAGGTCGGCGTAACGGGATTCTGCATGGGCGGGGCGCTCACCCTGCTTGCCGCGGTAAATGTTCCCGAGTTGGACGCCGC
>JALYHU010000154.1 GCA_030776345.1 Pseudomonadota bacterium
TCGATCTCGCAAAGCTGGGCATGCCACCGTTGCACGTTCGGAAACTCTGCGAGCGGAAGCCCGGCGCCGGACGCGAACGGCAGCGGCGTTGCGACCCGAAAATCGGCGTAGGAGATGGCCTCGCCGAGGAGCCAGCGGCGGTCCTCGAGGTACCTGTCGAGCACTCTCGAAAAGCGTCGAAAATCTTGCAAGGCTTCGTCGAGCATGGCGGGATCGGCTGCCTGGTCGGAAAAAGTGGGACGTACGAGATTCTCGAAATAGAGAACGCCGGCGGCTTTGGTCAGATGGTATGCGCTCCAGCTGATCCACCGAATCATGTCTGGCTGCTGTTCCCCGCGTCGCCAAAAATCGGACCCCGCGATGCTCGAAAGGCGGCACGCGATGGCGTCCGTCTCCCAGAGCGAGCCCGATTCCTCGACCAGTACCGGAACCAGGGTGTTGGGATTGATCGCCCGAAACGCTTGCTCTTGCTGCGGGTGGCGCGGACTCGCCCGGATGTACTCGACCGGGGACTTCAGATACCGGGCCACGGCGACGGCCACCCGGGGGTTGAGATTCTTCGAATAGTAGAGCTTCATCGTTGCCGCACTCCCCTGGGTTCTCCTAGCAACGACGTTCGGGCACTAGGCATTTCGACTCGCCCCCGCGCGGGGTGCGCCCGCTACGAACCGCGCTGCGGATCGCCGGTCGCGGTGCCACACGCGGCGGCGCGCCCCAGCAGCAGGGCGCTTTCTCTCGCGTTGCGCGCGAGCGCCGCGGCGCGTGAGAACTCGATACGTGCTTCCTCGAAACGGCCGAGTTTCTCGAACAAGTCACCGCGCACGCTGGGCAGCCAGTGGTAGGTCTTGAGTCGCTCGTCGTACGCCAGCGCATCGACCAGCTCCAGCGCGGCTGCGGGCCCGAACGCCATGGACACAGCGACCGCTCGGTTCAACTCGACCACGGGCGAAGGGGCCACCTGCGCGAGCGCATCGTAGAGCGCCACGATTTGCTGCCAATCGGTGTCGGCCGGCGTGGGCGCTCGCACGTGGCAGGCCGCGATGGCCGCCTGCAGCGCGTACGGACCCAAGGCCCCACCCCGTGAAGCGGCGTGCTCCAGCGCCGCGAGTCCACGCCGGATCAGGAGTTGATCCCAGCGCCCTCGGTTCTGGTCGAGCAGCAGAATAGGATCGCCCGCCGCATCGGTGCGCGCGCCCAAGCGCGATGCCTGGATTTCCATGAGCGCGACCAAGCCGTGTATTTCGGCCTCCTGCGGCATGAGTTCGGCCAGGATTCGTCCGAGCCGCAGCGCATCCTCGCACAGCGCGGGCCGCATCCAATCATCGCCGGTCGTGGCCGAATAGCCCTCATTGAAGATGAGATAAATCACTTCGAGCACGGATGCGAGACGGGACACCCGCTCCGCGGCGGGCGGCACCTCGAACGGGATGTGCGCTTCGGCGAGCGTCCGTTTCGCGCGCACGATGCGCTGCCCGATGGTGGGCTCCGGAACCAGAAATGCGCGCGCGATCTCGGCTGTGGTGAGACCTGCGAGCAAACGGAGCGTGAGTGCGGTGCGGGCCTGGGTCGATAGAACGGGGTGGCAGGCGATGAATGTCAATCGCAGGAAATCATCGCCGATGTCATCGTCGGCAGCGCTTTCGGGTTTCGGTTCGCCTCCGCCCATGAACGGCCTCTCATGAGCGATGGCATCCTGGTTTCGCTCCATGAGCTTGCGCCGCCGCAATTCATCGAGTGCGCGATTCTTCGCGGTGGTCATGAGCCATGCGCCTGCATTGTCCGGCACGCCGGTTCTCGGCCATTGTTCGAGTGCCGCAACGAGTGCGTCTTGCGCCATCTCCTCGGCCTGCCCGACGTTGCGCAGCATGCGCGCTAGCTTGGCGATGATCTTGCCCGACTCCATGCGCCACACGGCCTCGACGGTGCGTTGGATGGGGGATCCGATACTCGGGGGCATCGCCGGCCGCCTACGTGAAGCACGGGCCGAGTTCCCGCACCTCGACCGTGGCCCATTGCGCCGCGGGGCACTGCTGCGCAACCGCAATCGCCTCGGCGCGCGATTCACAGGTGATCAAGAGAAAGCCGCCGATCATCTCCTTGGTCTCGGCAAACGGTCCGTCAACTACGGTGGACTGGCCGTCGCGCAGGCTCACCCGGGCGCCGTCGGACTCCGATTTGAGCGACTGCGCAATCGTCAACAAGCCGCGGCCCTTCAGGTCCTCACTGAAGCGCAGCATTCGGTCGTAGAGATCCCGCCCCTCGGTCTCCGTTCGGGCCTGCCGCTGCCCCACCGGTTCCACGATTATCAGTGCGTATGCCACGGACAGCCCCCTCCATAAATCAACCCGGCACCGATCAGGCTTGCGCCGATTATGGGCCAATTGCCCCGTCCCGGTCAGCGTTGGTTGGATTTTTCGATTTGAGCGCGTTGACGCTCTTCCTGCGCCCGCAGTGCCGGCGTCAACTCGGCACCGAAGTCATCGGGACCGAAGACCGGGCGAATTTCTACGTCCGAATCTTCGAGCATGGGATTCGGACAGCGCTTCACCCATTCAACGGCCTCTTCGATGGACTTCACCTGCCAAAGCCAGAAACCTGCGACCAGTTCCTTCGTTTCCGTGAAGGGGCCGTCCACGACGGTTCGCTGCG
Organism: Pseudomonadota bacterium; assembly: GCA_030776345.1. Taxonomy (GTDB): domain Bacteria; phylum Pseudomonadota; class Gammaproteobacteria; order Steroidobacterales; family Steroidobacteraceae; genus Bog-1198. Next base: position 2,650 of record JALYHU010000154.1, read on the forward strand.
TGCCCGAGAAGTGCACGCGCTTGCCGCGCGAGCTGGGATGCAGCCCTTCGCCGGCTAACAAGACGCCCGCTCTGACGAGTTCCTCATTGAACTTGACCATGGCGGTCAGCAACGCTTCGCTGGGCATGATACCCGCCTCGCTGCTGGGGGTAGCCTTCACGAATACCATGACCTTCATCGGCAATTCTCCTATTAAACAAGGACTTTTGAATGGGGCTCCCGAAGGGCGCGCCTTATTCGAGCCCGGTCACTGAGGATGACGATTGGCGGAGGGGGATTTCGACATGAGCGTGAGCACGACGCTGCCCCGGCGTCGACGCGCGGCAGGAACGCTCTGGCCGTTAGGTTCTGCGCCGGCGGTTCAGCTACGAAGAGGCGGGGACAGCACCCAAGATGTGTTCGCGCGACTGGCGCGCAATCGACGAGTGCAGGTCAATCCTTCGACCGGCCTTGGGGTCTACTGTGCGGCGCCCCGAGGCTTGTAGGAGTACTTCTGGCCGGCAAGCGTGGCGGCGTACATGAGTCCGCCTTTTGCGATGGTGAATACCGCCATGCCATTGGTGTAGCCTAGAGCTCCCGTCGTCGCGTTGTTGACCGTTCCGCTGGCGTTCGCAGTCGCGCCGGTGGTGCCCACGGAGGCCCCGGCGGACGCGGTGATGGCGGTCGCGCTCGCGCCCGCGGCAAACTGGAAGGAGCCGCTTTCGAACTGCTCGAGTGCGGCTTTGTCATGAAAGAAAATAATTTCCGAGTACGCCTTGCCGCCGGCTTGAAAGCCGGCGCTCAACTGCGTCATCGTGGTGTCTCCGACCAAGCGGCGATGTACATACACCCGACCCTTGCCGACGGCGGCGCCCACGATGAACCCACCCTCACCCACGGTCGGGAAGACCGCATAGGCATAAGCGGTTTTAAAGAAACCCGCACTTGCGCCAGCCTTCTTGAACACGTCGATTGTCTCGGTATAGCCCGCGGCCTGCGCGAGATTCGAAATGCTCAAGGCGAGGACGCCCACTAGAATTGAAAACTGTTTCATATAGATCCTGTTCAAGTGTGTTGGCTCATGTGCGATATGACGGCGCCCAGGGCGGCGACGCCGAGTGTTTTCACGAGCGTCGGAGGTGCGCATAAAATGTACCGAGTCGATCCAAATGACGCACTGCAAACCAAGGCATCGTGTTTTCCCATTCGTGAGCGCAAAGGTACCTCAAAATTTCGCGCAATTTGTAGGCAGTGGACGGGTCCTCGTGTAGGCGCACGCGAGTTGGCAGCGAGTCCCGGCCCGCGAGGAGCGGCGAGGGCTTCCGGGTTTCAGCCGGTGCCTGACAAGACGGTGATGACGCGTTTTTCGCCCGCCTCGACATCAAAGTTCTCGCGATAGGTGACGGCGTCATCCTTTCGCACTTCTAGAATATGCGTTCCCGCCGCGACTTCCAGCACTTGCGCGTGGCCGACGGCCTCACTGGCTTGACGAACTTGCACACCATCGACGAAAAGCATGGAACCCGCCGGCGCGCCCGTAACAATCAGCTGAGGTGGTTCCGGTGCGGCTGCTTTCTTGGCGTGAAACCAACTGCAGCCGGATAGACAGAGCAGAATGACTAGAAGCGATGTTTTCAAACGGGGCGTCCAGGTCGGGCGAATGGTGTAGGGTAGCACGGTCATTGGGGAGTGCGCCGCCACACGCTGGCCAGCCACGGCTGCCGTTCGCGTGGTTGACCGGCGGGACGATAGTAGTGCTCGAGTTCCACGAAGCCGGCATCGGACAGGTAGCCTCGCCACGCCTCGAGATGATGGTAAGCGCCATAGCGGTCGCGATTCCAGCCCTCCTCGCCATCGCCGTGCGGATTGGAGCTGAATAAGACGCCTCTCGGTTTCAGCGCGGCGCGTAGTTCTCGCAAGATCCGAGGCAGCTCCTGGCTCGGCACATGAAATAGCGACGCATTGGCGAAAATGCCGTCAAATCGTTCGCTCGGCAGATGGAGCTCGAGGAAGTCCTGTTGCCATACCTCGCACCCGCTGTCGGCACGAGCCATGGCGGCAAAGCCAGCCGCGCCGTCCAGCCCGATGGCGGTATGACCCAGGTCGGTGAAGGCCTTCAGATCACGGCCCGGTCCGCAGCCAAAATCGAGTATCGTGAAAGGCGCAGGGGCCTCGATATGTCGCAAGAGCGAGGCAATGTTCTGGCTGACATCGTGGTCACGCGTGCCGGCGCGAAACTCCTCGGCACGTCGCTCGTAGTACGCGAGCGTTTCCGCGGCGATTCGCTTCAGCTCCGCAAGTTCAAACGTTTTAGTCCCCATGCCGGAGGCCCTCCCTCGATGATGCCGAGTGCTCGGTCAAGCTGCTGCTCCGTTGCTGCGCTGCCCCATTGCTCTTTCGTTGCCGCTTCGTTGCGCCGTTCGATGCTCGTTAGCTTATCATCTGTGCTGAGCCAAGCTGCCTGAGCAGCGGCGTGCAGTTCGCAGGAAGCCGGCCAAAGTTGAGAACAAATGGAGCTAGGGAGGGTGGGCCATGAAGTTCTTTTCGCAGAATTACGAAGAGGCACGTGTGAAATTCCGCGAGGCCGCTGCCGCGGAAGGCTGTTTACTCAGCGCAGAATCACATCCTGCACTGCTGGCGGGAGACGGTTCGGCTCTCACGGTCGATGTCGCGCGGCTGGGTCCCCCCAGAGCCTCGTCGGTTCTCGTACTGTGCTCGGGCACGCACGGGGTGGAGGGCTTTGGCGGTTCCGGGGGGCAAACCGCGCTGTTACGCGATGGGATCCTTCGGCACCGCCCGCCGTCGTGCGCCGTCGTGCTGATCCACGCAATCAATCCTTACGGATTCGCGTACCTTCGACGAGTCAACGAAGACAACGTCGACTGCAATCGAAATTTCATTGATTTCCGAAGTCCTCTTCCGGCAAATCCGGACTACGACGTTGTTCACGCGGCACTGATTCCACCCGAATGGAACGGTCCAGCCCGCCTGGACGCAGACACTCAACTCCAAACGCACATAAAAGCCTTCGGGTTCTCTCGATTCCAGCAAGCGGTATCCATGGGTCAGTACACCCACCCCGACGGTCTCTTTTACGGCGGCACGTCTCCGGTCTGGTCCAACAGAGTCTTTCGACGTATCGTCCACGATCATCTTAGCCAGGCTGAGGACATCGCGTGGATTGATCTGCACACGGGCCTCGGCACGTACGGAATTGGCGAGGCCATTTTCATAGGCCCGAAAGAGGCGCCTGAATATCATCGGGCTATCGCGTGGTACGGCAGCGTCACCTCTACCGACGCAGGAACCGCCGTTGCTGCTCCCCTTCGGGGTGCGCTCATTCATGCGATCGAAGATGAATGCACCGCGGCGCGCGTTACGGGCATCGGTCTCGAGTTCGGCACCCGAGATGTCCAAGTGGTACTCGAGGCGCTACGCGCCGAGCAATGGTGGCACCTTTACGGGCAAGCCGACGAGCGTCTTGGAAACGATCTAAAACAACGGTTGCGTGACGCATTCTATTGCGACGAGGCAAGGTGGCACTCGATGGTCGTAACACGAACGCTCGAGATCACCGAGTTGGCAATTCGCGGATTGCAGAGAACATCGGTGACTCCGGGCCAGTCCCGAACGCGGTAGGCGCTGTGATCCACTCAGGCCGCAGGACTACGTAGCAGCTGACCGTTGACGACAAGTATGCCGGCGAGCACCAGAAATGAGCCAAGAGCGAACCGCGGTTCGATGGGATCCCGCAGCAGCAGCGCACCGAAGAGGATGCCGAATAGGGGTGTCATGAGCGACAGCAGCATCAGACGCGACGTCAAATAGTGCCGCAGCAACCAAAACCAGACGAGATAGCTGAAAATCGAGATGAACAGCGTCTGGAATGCCAGCGCGAGGAGCGCCGCCTCGGAAGGTACCAATCGGGTCTGCCCCGTTACCGACGCAAACGCATACAACACCGGCGCGGCGACCCCGACTTGGTAGAGCACCGTCTTTGCTGTGACCGCCCCGCCCACGCGTCCGCGGCGTAGCACCACATTGCTCAATCCCCATGCAGCACCACCCAACAAGGCGAGCAGGTCACCGGCGAGGAACTCGGCAACCGCGCGCCTCCCGGGACCCGCAAAGACGACCACGATCCCCGAAAATGCCAACATGATGCCCATCCATTGAACACGGTCAAGACGCTCCTCCGGCAGGAACTGCAACCCCAGCGCGGTGAATATCGGCGCAGAATACAAGAGCACGATCGTGTGTGAGGCGGTCGTGTGAATGAGCGCCGACCCGGCGAACACGAATTCCAGCGAGAACATGACGCCCAATAACAGGCCGCTCCATAGCGTGCCGTCGGCGAAGGCCCGACGCCCCTCACGCATTGCGACCAACGGCCCGAAAAAGAGCGCCGCGCCGGCGAAACGTACCGCCAGCTGCATCACGGGAGGCACATCCGCGACCACGCTTTTCATTGCAACCTGCTGCACCCCCCACATCACGCAGAGCATCAGTACCAGTGCAATTGCCCGCAGATCCAGAGGCTGGCGGATGGGCATGTTGGGCGAAGTCACGAGTCTCGATATCCTCTGAATGCGGCGCATATATGGTAGCGCGCTACCATCTAGCGTGTCGGAACGGGCGCGTTCCGTGCCCATGGCACAGGGCATTGTACCGAGTGGCCGCCATCATTCGTTCAAGAATTCCTCTTATGCCATCGCAGCCCTCGCGGTAGGGCAGCCGTGGAACAAAAAACCAGGCCGCCAAAAAAAATATATCGCCTCATTCTCCGCGCCGCATCTCTCGCACGATGCGGCTTTCCAAATATGACAAGCGTGTTTCAAACATGTGGCGCATTCTCAAATGTGACGCACATTCGCCAATGTGTTGCGCATTCTCGAACGTGCTGCGAATTCTCAAACGAGTGGCGCGTTCTCAAATTGGGATGATCGCCGCATTACTCGAGTGTGTCGTGTGAGAGGAGGCGGCGCTCCCGTCATGATGGTGTTTAAAACGCTTATGTTTGCAGCGTTATCTCGCTTTCATTAGTTTATCGGGTAAGTCGATCGGTGCCCACGTCGCAACATATCGGCGAGATGAACGAGAGCTGCGGCAAGCGTCACGCGGAGCGCATTGGGTGCGAGACATGTGTCAACAACGAACGCCCGTCGTGCGACAACACAATAAATAAAAAAAAGCGAAGCTTCGATGTGCGGTGACGATTGGAAACACCGACGCGTCGCTTGCGGTCGATGATCGACGACGGCATGATGCGCGCGTCGTGCGCTGCGCAAGTCATCTTGATCGACACGCGATACCAAATTACTAAAACGGGGATTTCATGATAATCAATCGTGCAGCGCTCACCATCGCGCTTTTTTTATTGGCCGCCGTGAGCCATGGCCAAAATACGGTGTCACCGTACAGCGTTCCGAAGATTCTCACGGTGATGAAGTGGCCGGCTCCGGACCTCGTCCTTCTATCGGCTCACCGTGCGAGTTGGCAGAACTATCCTGAGAATTCACTCCTCGCCGTCATCGACGTATTCAACAGAGGAATCGAAACTCTGGAAGTCGACGCGCGCATGACCAACGACGGTCATGTGGTCATCTCGCATGACTACACGCTGGACCGCATATCCACCGGCACGGGATTGCTCTACAACAAAACATGGGCTCAGGTGCAAACCTACGAACTCAGGGACCGGCTCGGTTACGTCTATCACGACTCGTCCGGCAATCCGCAGCGGTTCCTGGACTTCTACGATCTGATGCTCATTCTTCAGGGCCGCTCGGACGCCGCGGTTCATGGCTATGTGGTGATCGTGGACATCAAGGGCGGCACCGACCCTG
>JALYHU010000155.1 GCA_030776345.1 Pseudomonadota bacterium
GAGGGTCGGGGGTTCGATCCCCTCAGCACCCACCAGCACGCGGAGTGGTAGTTCAGCTGGTTAGAATACCGGCCTGTCACGCCGGGGGTCGCGGGTTCGAGTCCCGTCCACTCCGCCATTTCCTTGACGAAGAGAGTCCCGCGCGTGCCGCCTGGCCGCGCTGCGGGGTAAGATTGTACGGGCCGCGGGGGGACGCGGACACGAACGACGAACGGGTATATACATGCTGCAGTCGATTCACGATAAGTTAAAAGGTTGGCTTGCGATGGTCGTGCTCGGCGCCATCGCCTTGGTGTTCGTGTTCTGGGGCATCAACTGGACCATGAGCGCGCCCAACTATGCGGTGAAAGTGAACGGCAGCGAAATTTCGAGCAGCGAAGTTCGCCAGTCCTACCAGCAGCAGCTCGCGCGATTCGAACGCCAATCGAACGGCGCGGTCGATGATTTGCTGCGGTCCCAGATCAAGCGGCAAGTGCTCGAGGAGTACGTGAACGGCGAGGCCGTGGTCACGCGCGCGGACAAGTTGGGCTATCGGGTGAGCGATGAGGAGCTGCTGAAGGCCATGGCTCAGGTGCCCGCCTTCCAGGTCGAGGGCAAGTTCGACAAGGCGCACGCCATCGCCGTCCTCAAGGCTCAGGGGCGCTCGATCGCCGAGATCGAGGGGCTTTTCCGCCGCGACGTGAAGCTGCGTCAACTCGACACGGCACTCAACATTTCGAGCTTCGCCACCCCCAGCGAACTGAAGCGATTGCGCGCGCTCACCGAACAGCAGCGCGAGTTGTCCTGGTTCACGGTGCCTGCGGCGAAATATATCGCCGATGCGACGGCCGACGATGCCGCGATCAAGGCGTATTACGAGGCGCACAAGGCGCAGTACATGACGCCGGAGACCGTCGATCTGCGCTACATCGAACTCAGCACCGCGCAGCTAGAATCCAAAGTGAAAGTGGACGACGCGCAGCTGAAAGCCTTTTACGAGGAACAAAAGACCAAGACTCCCGAGCGCTTTTCGCAGCCCGAACAGCGCCGCGTGCGCCACATCCTGCTGCAGGTCGCCGATCCGAAGGAGGACGCAGCGGTCAAGGCCAAGGCCGAATCGATTTTGAAGCGCGTCCAGGGCGGCGAAGATTTTTCCAAGCTCGCCAAGGAATTCTCGCAGGACACCGGATCCGCCCAGCAGGGCGGTGATCTCGGTTGGTCGGAGCGCAAGGTCTGGGTGGCGCCCTTCGCCGATGCCGCCTACAGCATGAAGGAGGGCGAGATCCGCGGGCCCGTCAAGACCCAATTCGGCTATCACATTTTGAAGCTCGACGGCATTCAGCCCGCGACCGTCAAGACATTCGAGCAGGCGAAGAGCGATCTGGAAGCCGAATATCGCCGCAACGAAGCGGAGCGGCTGTTCAACAATGCACAAGACCAGTTGGCCGACGCCGCTCTGCAGAACACCACCGACATCGACGTGGTTGCCCGCAAAGCGGGGCTCACCGTGCACGACATTCCCGCCTTCAGCCGCACCGATGGCGGCGGCGAGCTGGGCAAGGCCGCTCCCGTATTGGAAGCCGCCTTCAGCCAGGATGTCCTCGACGGACGCCTGAGTCCCATGGTGGAGGTGGAAAAGGGACGCGGGGTGGTGCTGCGGGCGACCGATCACAAACTGCCGCAGCAGAAGCCGCTCGAGGCGGTGCGCACCGATATCGTGGTTGCGTGGAAGAAGCAGCGCGGCGCCGAACTCGCCGCGGCGGCCGCGGCCGATGCCGTGAAGCGCCTCAATGCCGGCGAGTCCTGGGACGCGGTCGCCAAGAGCTTAGGCAGCGCACCGCAGCCCGCGAAATTCGTGGCGCGCAGCGATCAGGCCGTACCCATGGCCATTCGCCGCGAAGCGTTCGAAGCGCTCAAGCCGGCCGGCAAACCCCTGTATCAAAGTCTGGTTCTCACCGAGGGCGACGCCGCGGTCCTGGCGCTCACCGCCGTGCGCGAAGATCCGGCCGCCGGGTCGAAAGAGTTGGAAGCGCAGCTGCGCCGCCAATTTGCCCAACAGTCGGCATCGAGCGAAGCGCAGGGCTACGCGCTCGCGGCGCGCGCCGACGCCAAGGTCACCGTCAATCCGCAGGCTTTGGATTAGTTGGCCGATCTGTTGCATCAGTTCTCGGACTGGTATCTAGCCGTATTGGCTCAGGGCGGCTATTGGCTCATCGCGGGATTGATGGCGCTCGAAAGTACCGTCGTGCCCATTCCGAGCGAAGTCATCATCCCACCGGCTGCCTATCTCGCCCATACCCAAGGTCAGCTGTCGATCGTCGGCGTGATTATCGCCGGCACCTTGGGGTCATGGCTCGGGGCGACCGCCATGTACTGGGGCGCGCGTTGGCTCGGACGGCCGTTGGTGCTGCGGCTGGGACCCTACGTCGGGGTCGCTGCCTCGAAGATCGAGATGGCGGAGGCCTGGTCCGCCCATTACGGGTGGGCCGGCGTGTTCTTTTCGCGGCTGCTGCCGGTGATCCGTCATCTCATCGGCCTACCCGCGGGTATTTTGCGCATGGACTTTCGCTGGTACAGCGCGGCCACGCTCGCGGGGTCGGCGCTATGGACCTCGGTGCTGGCCTGGCTGGGTATGACGGTGGGTGAGCACCCAGAGCTCCTGCAAGGGTCGCTACACCGATTTTTCCTTTTGGTATTGGCCATGGCCGCGGTACTGGCGGCACTGTACTACGGCTTCGTGAAGCGGCTCGCGCGGCCGGTATAGGGCCTCTGGCGGGGGCCGCGCGAGCGGCGCGACACCTAGCCAACCGCGTGGGTCAGGTCGTTGCCCGCGCGGCCGCCGGCGCAGCGCCGCTTGGAAACTTGGTGAATATGGCGTTCGCGGCGGCGTTGATCCGCTCGACCGCATGCGGACCGGTCAGATCCCCGACGCTCTGGCTGACGCTGGCATGCCAGATGGGGGTCCGCGACCTGGCATCGAACAGATCGATGGAAATGCGGGTCTCGTCGCGCACGTACGGACCTTCGTAGCCAAACCCGCCGCCCCAGCCGGGACGGCCCCAACCGCCGCCCCAACCCCAGCCGATGCCGAAGTTGCCGTAGTAGTCGTCGAATACCTGGCGCGTGCCCATGGCGTAGCCTACGACGCATTCCGCGGATTTCCGGTCGGCCGCCTTCTGAAAGCCCTTGGCGGCCATATTGGCTTCGATGGCCTGACGAAGCCGTTCGGCGTTCAAAGGATTACCGAATGCAGACGGCTGGTCGGTGTTGGCCACATGCTCGTCGGCGAAGGCATAGCTGCGGCAGCTCGCCACGGACATGTTGGGGTTGATGTCGGTGCGCACCGGGAGGCCGGTGCAGGCTCCGAGCGTCAGCGCCCCGCCAATCATCAGTGCCCGAGTAAATGAATGAGTTAACATAATAACGCCCCTTTGATCCGCTGTGCTGCTGCCCTGCGCACATCCCATTACAAGGTTAGTCCGTAACTTCGCCTCAAAAGTTTCCGCCGTGCAGCGAACCAATTTCCGCTGCCATCGAGCCCGCGAAGCGGCGAATACTGGCCCACGGGAACAAACGCGCGAACCAGGGATTGGTTGACGCCGCAGGCCACCACCGTTTGCTTTTGATGCAGGAACGCAGCGATGTAGCTACAGTGTAGCATCATGTTAGACTAATACGGTCATGGCCAAAAACAGTGTCGTGCGAGCAAGGATCGATGCAGGTCTGAAGGCGCAAGCCGCAAAGGTCCTGGCATCCTGCG
>JALYHU010000156.1 GCA_030776345.1 Pseudomonadota bacterium
TCCACGGCAATACCTCGCCCATCAATTGCTTCACCGCACGGTCCCGGTACGCCCAGTTCAGCAGCCGCAAATCCACCATCGCAATCGATCCGACCACCATCGTCAGCGCCAACACGTGCACCGTCTCGATGCTCGGAAACAACCACGAGGATTGGCTGATCGCCAGCGCAAAGGGCTGCGACTCCAGCCAACTACAAAACTGCTCGATCATCGCTGAGACTCTCCTGGTATCCGCCGCGGGCCGGGCTCAGAACCATTAAGTGACGTAGGCGATCCAGCGGCCGGCGACGATAATGCCGATCCACAGCAGCAAGGACACGAGCCCGGTCAGCTTTGCCGCCCATGGGGAGTGCTCCCCATCCTCGACATGCCGCTTGAGCAGCTGCTTGAACACGACGGTGATCAACAATACGCTTGCCAATAAGCCCATCTTGACCTGGAATACCCAATTGCCAAGCGAGCGCTCCGGCTCTCCGGTAATCAGCACTGCGCCGGTGCACAGCAGTACGAGCACCGATATCCACATCCACGGCACATATCGATCCACCATAGCCCGAAGCGGATAGCGCGTGCCGGTCAAGCCCATCAAGCGCAAGTCCAACATCCCCATGGTCGATATCACCGCCGCGATGGCCAGGATGTGCACCGTTTGAAATGCTGGGATCACCCAATCCGCGTTCGCGATCGCCTTGCTGGCCGTGGTGTGTGCTATCCATCTAATGATCTCTTGCAACATCGATACTCTCTCCTGCAACTAATCGCGCTCGAACAGTACCCTCGACTACCCGTCCTTCCACCGCCGCGCCGCACAAGCCTCTCTAAATCGGCGATCCAATGATTTCGGAAATATTACCGAAATTATGGTCGGAAGTATGCACATTTCGACACCCTTCCACTCGACCTTTGCCTTCGCTACCATGGCGAATCCCTCCTACCCGCGGATCGGTCTCTCATGCCCCACTCCGATGCACCCGTTGCGCCTCCTCTCAGCCCCGATGTCTGGCCAAGTTCGCTCCATTCGATGCGGGCCGGATTTGCGGGACAGCTCAATGTCTACAAGGTCATGGCCCATCACCCCGCGCTGCTGCGCGCCTGGGCCACCTTGCGCCAACACGTCGTGATCGACAGCAGCTTGAGCAAGCGTCACAGCGAAATCGTCATCCTGAGAGCGGGTCACCGCTGGGGAGCCCACTATGAATGGGTCCACCATGTGGTACGGGGCCGCCAGGCCGGCCTCACCGACGCCGACATCGCGGCGGTGCGCGCCGACCCCTCCCAATGGCCCGCTGGCGAGGTGGAGACAGCGCTCAAACAAGCCGTCGACAGCCTGCTCGACGATGGGCAACTGCGGCCCGACATGATTCATCAACTTCGATCTTTCATAGGCCTCACGGGCATATTCGACGTGATGGCGACCGTGGGCATGTATTCGACATTGGCGTTCATCGTGAAAAGTTTCCACACACCCCTGGAACCTGAGATCCTATCCGCCGCCGGCACCGCCCTGCTATGAGCCTTGACGTAAGGCAATGGTCGCTTGAGTGCACTCGGACATGACCTTCAGGAAACTCTGGTAAGCGGGGGCGCCGACGACGAAGGGATTGGACTCACCCGCCTTGCGCCCCGCGAGGGCATCCGTCTTCATCCACATGTCGTCGAATACCGGGTGATTTTGCAGCTCTACGTCGACTTTGCGCTCGCCGGTCACCTCGCCGAAATGCGTTAGGGACTTAACGTATTGCTGCAAGCCGGCGGTGCTGATCAGCCGAGGATCGAGTATGGTGCCGCCAAACATGGCGGCCGTGCGCGTGCGGCCCTTGTCCTTGACCGGGAAAATGAAACCTAGCGCGCCCGGCGTGTGGCCCGGAATCAGATAGGCTTTGACGTGTATATCACCGAGCACGACCTGCTCGCCGTCGCCCACGACGATATCGCGCGTCGGACCAGCCGCGAGCATCCACGGTAGGGGATTGGGAGGCAGAATGGCCGGCGGCCTGCTCATCACATCCCAATCCGTCGCCGAAGCCACCACGCGAGTTCCGTAGTGGGTCTGGAAATAGGGTGCCCCGCCGAAATGGTCAGGATGGCCGTGAGCGATCAAAATATATTTGACCTCCGCCGGCTTGATTCCAAGCTGGGACAGCGATGGGAGCAGCACGGAGTCGACCTTGGTCGAGTAACCGGAATCGATGAGGATGACCCCGGCCGACGTCTTCAGTACGTACATGACGGTGGAGCGGTCCCCCAAGATCGCCACATTGTCGAAGATCCACTGCGGCTTGATGGTCTCATCGCTCGGCATGCTCGGCCGCGCGTTCTTCGCGCACAGAAACTCATAGGCGTTTTGCCAGCGAGTTCCGGCGACTTCCTTAGCGGCCGCTCGATGGGCTGCGGCCATGGGCGTGTCGGGACCGGCCGGTGTTGCAAAGTTCGGCATCGAGCCGCCGGGACCGGGCGCACCGGGTGGCGGTGTCTGAGGAGCCGCGATGGCAATCGAAGCAAGGATTGCGCAGCACAATGCGACAGCCATCCTCGTGGACCGAAGGCTCGTGATTCTTGTCATGTCTGGGTTACTCCGAATTCAAAAGCGAAACGTTCATGCGTGGCGGCCCACGCGGCCCTTTTTATTCCCGTGTCTTCAAGCGCGGATCGGGCCGATCGTACCTGGCATGCATCTGATCGCTGTGAGGCAAATTCGTCACATCGAGCACCGACTCTTCGCGCACGCCGACGGTGTCGATGATCAACGTGTCGCCGCTCCAATCATCGTGAAAACCTTATCGTCGGGTTTCGCGCGGCCCGGATTGACGCCGCCCATGATGTCGTGCGCATCACCGCTGCGCCGCCGACATTTTTTGAGCGAATTCGGCTCGCCACTGGGCCATGGGCTTGAAGTCCGGCCGAGACTTGCAAATCTCTTCGACTTCCCGGTAGAGCTCTGCGGCGGGCTTCTCGAGGTCGATGGGGGCCCTGAACGGCTGTGTGATGTACCACTCGGTGTCAGCGAACATCTCGACGCGGTTATTTTCCGGATCTCGGAAATAAACCGACCAAGCGATTCCATGCGTGATCGGGGCGATGTCGGTCGCCTCGCTCGCGCGGATGCGCGGATAGAGCGCCTGCACCTCGGCCAGAGATCCCAACTTGAACGATAACTGCTGCACCATCTCCGATACGCCGGCCGGGCGGCCGGGCCGCAAAATCAGCTGATGATGGTCCTTCGGGCTGCGGCTCAAGAAGGTCGGATCGCCCGCAGGACCCTCATCGGTGATCACGAAGCCGACTGCGCGCGTATAAAACTCCACCATTTTGGGCAAATCGTACACGTACAGTCCGACATGGCTGAGCTGTGTCGTAAGTTTTTGTGACATCGGCATTCGACCTCTTAGCTATTGAACGCAATTCATCCCGGCCGTCTGAAGTTCGGCATTCGGCATATTAGAAACGGCGGGGCTATCTCGCCAATGCCAAATCCTTCCCGGCCTATCAGACAAAGGTATATCCGGCGGCCGCCAGCCTAGGCCTAAACCTGATAGACGTTGGCGGCTTCGGCATTGGACACTATGCCATGGTCTGCGCCTATAGTGCGCGCGCATGAAACTCGCGTTTTTCGATTCCTACCGCATGGGCGTGACGCGGCCTCGAGGGACTGCACGCGCTGTGGCTCCGCAGCTCACGGGCAAGTACGCGCCGGGCCACAAACGGCTGGTATGCTGCCGCCGGCCCATCGCCGGGCGGCGCTTGCATAACGTTCGGGGGGAAGAAGCATGACTACAGCGGCCGCGAGATCGCCATGGTGGACTATAGCCGGCATTTCCTTGGGAATGACGGTGTCCTTCTCGCCGGCGATGTTGAGTGTGTTTGGGCTATATCTCAAGCCCATGATCGCCGACCTGGGCTGGAGCCGCACCGATGTGTCGTTGGGCGTAGCGCTAATTTCCGTGGTCGCCGTCATCGTGACACCGCTGGCGGGAATTTTGATCGATCGCTTTGGCTCGAAACCCGTCATATTGGGAGGCTGCTTTCTGTTGCCGCTCTCGATGGCAGGATTCAGCCTGATGCCGCCGCACTATTGGGCATTCCTGTTCTGCGCGGGGCTCGCGGGAGTGGCCGCGTCGGTGTCCGCACCGTCGACCTTCCTGACCGTGCCTCCCCAGTGGTTCGACCGGAATTTGGGCCGGGCGCTCGCGCTGTCGATCGCGGGCGGCAGCGTCGGCCAATTTATATCGCCGTTGGTGACGCAACGGGTGATTCAAAGCAGCGGCTGGCGCGGCGCCTGGCTGGCAATGGCCGCCATCGTCGCCGCCATCGGCATCCCGAACTGCCTGGCGCTGATCCGCGACAACGATGTTTTGCGTCGGGCGAGGCGCTCATTGGCAGACTCTCCATTGATGGCCGGTCAGAATTTTCGTTCAGCGATACGCACTTTGAATTTCTGGCTGTTGTCGGTGTGCTTCGCGCTCGGTGTGACCGTCGGGGTCGGCTTCTCGTTCCACGCGCCAGCCCTGCTGACCGACCGGGGTTACTCCCCCGCGCAGAGTGCCTGGATCCCCGTCATCATGGGCGGATGTTCGATCGCCGGACGCCTCGTGACCGGTACCTTGCTCGATTTCGTCCCGTTCGGCCGTATCGCCGCGATGTGCTTCCTAGGACAAGGCTTGGGCTGCGTGCTGATGTGGACCGGCTGGGGCGGCCCGGCGCCGTTTCTTGCCGCCGCATTCATCGGCTTCGGTCTTGGCGGCGAGGGCGACGTATTGCCCTATACGCTGCGGCGATTGTTCGGGCTGCGCGCGTTCGGCAAGCTGTATGGGCTGTCTTTCGGATTATACCAAGTCGGCTCGATAGTGGGTCCGTCCATCATGGGAATAGGCTACGACCACTTTCACTCGTATTCCGCCATGCTGTTGGTGCTCGCGGGCATCGCCGCTCTGGCGGCTTCGTTGGTCGGGCTGTCCGCAGCGAGAGCGACCGCTGCGATGATCAAGCAGCCGGCGCCCGGAGTCGTTTGACGGGGGAACAGCGCGATGCAATTCGCCATTGGCGACGTCGGTGTGAGTTCCGTCATCGACTTCGACCGAGTTGAACTGCCGATCGAGCGTTTCTTGCCGGATGCCGATCCCGATGTGTTGGCCGCGTCGCGGGACTTTCTCGAGCCCGAACACGCCATGTTGGATCGGGGCACATTGAGCCTCGCCATCCAAACATTCGTGCTGCGTGTTGCGAACCGGACCCTCCTGATCGACCCCTGCGTCGAGCACAAGGAACGGCCGACTCAGCCCGACTGGAACCTGCGCGATGGGACCGGCTATCTGTCACGATCGGCCGCGGCGAGATGGCTCACTGGCAGGGCCTGCTCGAGCAGGGCGCCACCAGATACCGAGCGCTCGAAGACTCGGTGCTGCCGGTGGTCCGAGCCGGCCAAGTCGATTTGATCGACGACGGCTACGAGCTGGCGACGGATGTGGTGTTGCTGCCGTTGCCCGGCGCACAGCGCAGCGTTGCCGCCGCCGATGACTACCACGTCCCATTGCGGTGCGCCGCTGGTCAACGGAAAAGAAGCTCCGCCTCGGTTCGTGCTTGCAACTCTTCGCGAGCCAGACCCGGCGCCAGTTCGATGACCTCGAAACCCTGAGACGTCACTTCGAGCACCGCGAGATTGGTGTAAACACGTTTCACCGCATGAGGAGCCGTCAGCGGATAAGAGCACTTGTCAACCACCTTGGACTTTCCGTCCTTGGTCGTATGGTCCATCAACACCCACAGCCGCTTCGCACCGGCCGCCAGATCCATCGCGCCCCCAACCGCCGGAGCGGTGTCGTTCTCGCTGGTGGACCAGTTGGCGATGTCGCCATTCGCGGCGACCTGAAAGGCCCCCAGTACGCACAGGTCCAGGTGTCCGCCGCGAATCATCGCGAAGCTGTCGGCATGGTGGACATAGGCGCCGCCGAGACGCAGCGTCACGTACTGCTTGCCGGCGTTCACCAGCCATGGATTGATCGCTTCCTTTGGCGGAGCCGGACCCATTCCGAGCACGCCGTTCTCGGAATGGAAAATCACTTCGCGCTCGAGCGGTACGTAATCCGCAATCATCGTAGGCATGCCTATGCCGAGGTTCACGTACCAGCCCTCCGGTATGTCGCGGGCTACCCGCGCGGCCATCTGCGTGCGGCTCCAAACTTTGGGTTGCTTGGCTGTGTCCATGGAATGTCCTAAATGAAAAAAATCGGCGGATCGCCGTAGGGGATATGCAGCACCCGGTCGACGAAAATCCCCGGGGTCACGATGTGCTCGGGATTCAACTCGCCCAGCGTCACCACATGCTGGGCTTGCACGATGGTGCAATCCGCCGCGGTGCACATGACCGGATTGAAATTGCGGCCCGCATCGCGAAACGTAAGATTGCCCCACGGATCCGCCTGCCACGCTTCGACCAGCGCCACATCGCCCTTCAGCGCGTATTCGAGCACCATCTCGCGACCCTGAATCTCGCGCACTTCTTTGCCTCGTGCTAGCGGAGTGCCCACCGAAGTCGGCGTAAAGAAGGCACCCACGCCCGCGCCCGCCGCGCGCATACGTTCAGCCAGCGTACCTTGCGGAATGATTTCGAGTTCGATTTTGCCGGCGCGGTACAATTCCTCGAACACCACGGAACCCGCGCTTCGCGGAAACGAACACAGTATCCGTTGCACCCTGCCGAGTTCCAGCAGGCGGGCAAGTCCTGTATGGCCGTTGCCCGCATTGTTGGCCACCACCGTCAAATCCGAGATGCCCGATTCGATCAGACCGTCGATCAGCTGCAGCGGCTGGCCGACCGCGCCAAATCCGCCAATCAATACGGTCGAGCCGCTCTTCAGACCTTGCATGGCCTCCGCCATGGACTGCGCGATTTTATCGATCATGCCGGCACCCCGCCGAGCACCGATATTTGCATCGGATCGTCTTGCCTCCCGAGGTGTCGCGGAATACGGACGAGATTCCGCAGCGCGCCAATTGTAGGGCGAGCGTCATCCCTACCGGGCCGCCGCCTGCGATGGCCACCGGCGTCTCCATCCAAAACGTGTTTCCCATTGCGGGCCGTCCTCCAACCCGTTAATGTTGACGAAATTATACCCTATTTAGCCTATAATATCGATAAACTGTCGATATGACGACTATTACCGCAAAGGCGTACATCGGCGGTGCTTACGAGCACCCTACCCGCAAGGCTCCCGACAAATCCGTTGCCCAGCTGCATGCCGAATCGGCCATCGGCGCCTTGGCCGATGCCGGATTGGACCGCGCGGACATCGACGGATATTTCTGCGCGGGCGACGCGCCCGGATTGGGGCCGCTCAGCATGCTCGACTACATGAACCTGCGTGTGCGGCACTTCGATAGCACCGACATTGGCGGAGCGTCTTATATCGCTCATGTCGCACACGCCGCCGAGGCCATCGCGGCCGGAAAATGCAACGTGGCGCTGATCACACTGGCGGGACGCCCGCGCAGCGAGGGCCATTCGGGAACGAAACCGCGGGCCGCGGCCGCCAATGCGCCGGACGGGCCCTGGGAAGTACCCTACGCACCCGCGACGGTGAATTTGTATGCAATGTGCGCCATGCGCCACATGCACGAGTTCGGAACCACCGCCGAGCAGCTTGCTTGGGTCAAAGTTGCCGCTTCCCATCATGCGCAGCACAACCCGGACGCAATGCTGCGCGAGATCGTCACGCTCGAGGATGTTCTGGCATCGCCTGTGGTCGCGGATCCGCTGCATCGGCTCGATTGCTGCGTGGTCACCGACGGTGGCGGCGCCCTCATCGTGGTGCGCCCCGAAATCGCACGTACTTTGAAGCGGCCACTGGTGAAGATTCGCGGCGCCGGCGAGGCGATGAAAGGGCAAATGGGCGGCGACCTCGACCTCACTTACTCGGCTGCCGTTTGGTCCGGTCCTGCGGCGTTTGCAGAAGCCGGCGTCGCGCCGAACGACATCAAGTATGCGTCTATTTACGATAGCTTCACTATTACCGTTGTCATACAACTCGAGGATTTGGGATTCTGCGCGAAAGGAGCCGGCGGGCGTTTCGTGTCCGACGGCAACCTCATATCGGGCGTCGGTAGACTCCCCGTCAATACCGACGGCGGCGGCCTATGCAACAATCACCCGAGCAACCGCGGCGGCCTCACCAAAGTGATCGAAGCGGTGCGGCAGTTGCGCGGCGAGGCGCACCCCGCGGTGCAGGTACCCCACTGCGACCTTGCTCTCGCCCATGGCACGGGAAGTCTTCTCGGCAGCCGACATGGCAGTGCCACCCTCATACTGGAGAGAGAGTGATCCCATGTCCGAGCGCGCGATCCCGTCCCCGCCCATGACGCCGGAAGCCGAGCCGTTCTACCAAGCGGCCGCGCAAGGGCGATTCCTGACTCGCAAATGCACTTCGTGCGCAAGACTGCACTGGTATCCGCGCGCCATCTGCCCTTTTTGCTGGGGTCCCACCGACTGGCAGGAAGTCGCGGGCGCCGGGATCGTCTACAGCTACAGCGTGATGCGCCGAAGCGATCCGCCGTTTGCGATCGCTTATGTCACCTTGGACGCCGGACCAACCATGATGACGAGCCTCGTCGAATGCGACTTCGATGCGCTGCGCATCGGACAAAAGGTGAGACTAGTGTTCAAAATAGCCGAGGGTGGGACGCCGGTGCCTTGCTTTACGCCGGCTTGAGCTCGGGGCCTCGCCTTGCATGGGCATAGTTTTTCACCCATATTGTTGCCGTAGGATTGCGAGCTCCGACACAGGTGCCGAATGTACAGTGTTCAAGACCTCCCCATGCCCAATCTACTGTCCCGGTATTTCGAAAATCTGCTGCATTTGAAAGCGGTGGTCGATGCCGGGAGCATCAATCG
This sequence comes from Pseudomonadota bacterium, assembly GCA_030776345.1. Taxonomy (GTDB): domain Bacteria; phylum Pseudomonadota; class Gammaproteobacteria; order Steroidobacterales; family Steroidobacteraceae; genus Bog-1198. Next base: position 8,885 of record JALYHU010000156.1, read on the forward strand.
TGCCGCGACGGCGATCCACATGTCGCAACCGGCTCTGACTCGCAGTATCGGCAAGCTGGAAGCCGCGGTTGGCGTGCGCTTGCTGACGCGGGTTGCCAAGGGCGTTTATCCCACCGAGTTGGGACAGGCTCTTTTGGAACATGTGCGCGCCGTCGATTGCGAACTCGAGCGCGCAGCCACCACGTTGAAGATAATGAAGGGCCGTACGGGCGGACCGCTTGCCTGCGGCGGCACTTTTTTGTCGATGTCGCTGCTGGTCCCGCTGGCCGTGAAGGAATTCGGCAAGAGCAAGCCGGGCTCTCACGTGCGGCTCATCGAGGGCCCCACGGACGCGCTGCTCAAGCTTTTGCGGCTGGGTGAACTGGATATCGTCGTCGGGACGAGAATCAGTGATGAGGGTTACGAGGACCTCGTCGCGGAGGAACTCGCCACCGAACACGTGGGCATATTCGTTCACAATGGACATAAACTTCTCACTCAACAACATCACAGCTTGAAGCGGCTCGTCGCCACCGAGAAATGGATTCTACCCAGCCCGCCGGGGCCCCTCTATCAATTGATAGAGAAGGAGTTCGCGCGCCATGCCCTGGATCTTCCGCGACGCTTCATCGAGACATCTTCCTTGATCGCCGTGCGCAAGCTCATACCGATTACCGGATATATCGCCGTTGCCTCTTCCATGGTCGTGGCCCCTTCCCTGATCGACGGCACATCTCGTGAACTCTCCGGTGACTGGCAATTCCCCACGACGACCATCACGGCTTTTTATCGGGCCGGCGACGCGAATTCCGCGGCGGCAACACTATTTGCGGAATGTCTGCGCCGCATTTCGAAATCCTCGACGATATCGTTTGCCGGCGCGGCCTGAACCGTTGGTCGGCGAAACGCCGACCCGATCAAGGGCAACCCGATTTCAGCCCTCACCGCTCCAGCGAGGCATCATCCCGGCGGTGGCGGGCCCATCATCGCCGGGGGCGTGCTGATCTTCAGGTCGGCAATGATCATCCGTGTTTCGCGCAAGGGGTCATCGGCCGCATGCCATTGATCATCGATCACCATGATCGGCCGCGTCTTGGTGTTGAAGGCCGGCCAGTGCGGGATTTTGGCATTGTTGGGATCTCCGGTGCGCGCGAAGCTGACCCAAGCTGCACTGACTTTGTCCGCGAGCGCTTGCTGCTCGGCCGTCACCGGCCCGATGATGGGCGCAGCGTGCGCAAGACAGTCGAATGCGTAAGGAATCTCCAGCGTATGCACCGCGCGCAGTTTGCCGTCGCGTACCGGCGTATGCTTGGTAAAATAATACACATACACCGCAGCGCCTCCCTGATCGGCCTTGCGCTCCGCTTCGAAGATGATGTTCTGCTGGATCGGGCTGGTTTGACTGGAAATGAGCTGCAGCAGGTATGTGTCATCCTTACCCGGGTAGGCGTGGCGGAATACCTCGATCAATTTTTGCGCGCCCGCATCGTCGACATGGCTCATGCGTTTCGTCAGTTCGAGCAATTTGGCGTCGTCGATCGGATCCAGCGGCGTCATCGGAAAGAACGTGGACTCGGTCTCGTTCGTGCCGACCATGAACGGAATATCGCGCGACAGCGGCAGCGAGTCGGCATCGAACGGTTGGTGCGGCAAAACGCGGCCGTCCACGACAGGGCCTGTCAGCAATCGAGCTTGTCCGATCGCCGCAAGCAATCGCTCGGGCGCAATGGCCTGCATCTCCGCGATGCTCTTGACGCCCAATGCGTCCAGCAATCGCTTGGCTCCGGCAGCGGCGGTTTCTGTCGAGTTCGCATGCAGCATGGCGCCGCTTTGGCCGATCGCTCGCTGAAACAGGCCTTTGGCGCTGGGCATGCTCATCAGTGCGCCGATTTTGGCGCCACCCCCGGATTGACCGGCGATGGTCACGTTCGCCGGGTCGCCGCCGAAGTTCGCGATGTTGTCGCGAACCCACCGCAATGCGGCCGCGCAGTCGAGAATACCGGCGTTGCCCGAATCGGCGTATGCCGGCCCGAACAAGTCGGCGAGATATAGAAACCCGAAACCGTTCAGGCGATGCGTCACCGTCACGAGCACGGCGTTATGCTTCTCGGCCAAATTTCGCCCATCGTAGCTGGTGGCGTTGCCCGATCCGACGTCGAAACCGCCGCCGTGATACCACACGATCACCGCCCGCTTGCCCGAGCGCGGTCCCACCGCGGGTGTGGAAATATTGACAGTCAGGCAATCCTCGGATTGCGGACCGGTCTGCGACATCGTCTGCTCTTCGGCCAGCGGTGCGCCGCGGCTATCCTGAAAGCACATGGGGCCTGCGCTCTTGGTTTCCTTGACCCCGCTCCAGGGTACGGGCGGCTTTGGCGGCAGCCATCGATTTGCACCGCCCGTCGAGGCACCGTACGGTACGCCCTTGAACACCTTCACCGGGCCGTCGTAATAACCACGAACGCGGCCCGACGTCGTCTGCGCCTCGGGCCCCGCGTCGGCCGCATGCGCCATCACCGCGCCCAGCGTTCCTGCTACCGCGCCGGCACCGAGCGCGGCCCCGCCCATGAGGACGCTGCGGCGGCTGATGCGAGCATCCCATTCGTCTATGCAAACTTTCATCGACGCCTCCCCGCGAGTCATTTTTGCGGACCTCCGGCGGCTTACTGCGCGCCCGGCGGCGGATTACCCGGCAAGGGTGCGCCGGGGGGTAAAGCCCCCGGCGCCGCTCCCGCAAACCCCGCCGGCGCACCTGCCGGCACGGCCGACAACTCCCGGCCGCTCGGCAATTTCACCGACACCAGTACCCCGCCCGGCGAACCGTCCTTCAGAGGATTGAACGTCAGCGTCACACGGTCGCCGGCTTTCATGTCATCGTGCTTCCAGCCTTGGCGCAGCAGAATGTTCGGACTCGGCCCCTCGAGCGACCAATCCTTCACCACTCCATCGGGGCCGGCCGCCGTCAGCACGAACCAGGAATGGGGATTGATCAACTGCACCGACTTGAGCGTGCCCTGCAGCGCCACCGACTTGGAGCGGTCGAACATCGCAAACGAATGGTGGGCCTGCGCAGATTCTGCGTACACAGCCGCCATCACCGCACCGCAAAGTACTGCCGAAGCAACTTTCATTCGCTAATCCTCATTAGATTGATACCTATGTTCCAAGGTCTCACCCGGCCATGATCACTACGGCGCGTGCGCTTGCCGCCAGCGGAGGTTCATGCGAAGCCGGTCCAGCGTCCGAGGGCGACGATGGCGCCCCACAACAGCAGCGACAGCGCCCCGCACACCTTCGCCAGGCGCGTGGTCTGATTCACCTGGCCCCACTCGTCGGCGCGCCGATACGGCACGAAGTGAAAGAACAGCATGTTCACTCCGGCAATCACCAGCAGCACCAGCTTCGCCCGAAACGTCGCTATCCCGTAGTACTTCGTCGCCGCCGAGGCAA
>JALYHU010000157.1 GCA_030776345.1 Pseudomonadota bacterium
CTTATCTGCTGCCCCTCTTTTCGCGCATTGATCCTGCGCAAGCGGCGACCCAGGTCGTGATCGTGGCGCCAACCCACGAATTGGCCATTCAGATCCATCGTCAATCCTGTGAACTTGCGCTAAACGCAGCGTGCGCCATCCGCTCGGTGTTGCTCATCGGTGGTACGGCGACCGACCGACAGATCGACAAGCTCAAGGCCAAGCCGCACGTCGTGGTGGGCTCACCCGGACGCATCGTGGAACTCATCGAGCGGGGCAAGCTGAAGACGGCGCACATCCGCGCCGTTGTTATCGATGAGGCCGACCGACTGCTGAACGACGAAAGTCTGAATTGGATTCAGAAAATCGTCAGCGCGGCGGCGCCAGCTCGACAGTTGATTTTCGCATCAGCGACGATCGAGCAGCAGACTCGCCAGGTCTTGGAAACACTGGCTCCGGATGTCGTGATGCTTCGCGCGGGTGCGGCGGCGGTCAACGAGAACATCGAACATCTGTATCTGGTTTGTGAAAGCCGGGACAAGCCGGATATGTTGCGCAAGCTGCTGCATGCGCTCGATGTGCCGCGCTCGATCGTGTTCGTGCATCGCAACGATGTTGCGGAAGAGGTCGCCTCGAAGTTAACCCATCACAAACTAGCTGTCGCGGACTTGAATTCCGAGCTATCTAAGATGGACCGGAAGCGGGCCATGGATGGAATTCGCAACGGCGACATCCGAATCATGATTGCATCCGACCTAGCGGCCCGCGGACTCAACCTACCCGGCGTAACCCACGTCTTCAATCTCGACGTACCGACGATGAGCAAAGCCTACCTGCATAGGGTCGGTCGCACTGCGCGCGCCGGCGCGAAGGGCACGGCGGTGTCACTAGTCACTGAAACCGAGGCCCGCCTCATCCGTCGATACGAGCAGGACTTGGGCATCTCCTTGCAATGCATACGAATTTTTAACGGCAAAATCACGTCGTACGGGTCCCGCTAATTCGGCTTCTAGGCTTTGGAAGCAGTGCTATCACGTCCATAAAATGGCGGGTGTTCCTAAGTCCTCCGGAGACCGTGGAAGGCCAGCAGGTCAGTTCCTTGAACGAGCGGGTCTTCTTCGGTTATCCTAGTCAGGATGACTAGAATATCTAAATCAAAGCTATCGACGTCGAAAAGCAATAAGGCCCGCCCTCCTAAGGGACGTTCGGGATACTGGCTTTTGCAGGATGCCAAGGCGCGATTCAGCGAACTCGTCCGCAAGGTACGAAGCGAGGGGCCGCAGCACGTCACTGTGCATGGACGCGACGAGGTTGTTGTCATTGCGGCCGAGGAATTCCGCCGTCTCAAAGGTAGCGCGACCGGCCAGGCGCTCGTTGAAGCCATGCAGGCGTCCCCCCACCGCGACATCGAGATCGCGCCAAGGCGCAGCGCCATGCCCGTTCGCGATGTATCGGTGTGATGCGATGGTTGCTCGACACGAACATCCTGTCCGAGCTTCGGCGTCCGAAACCGGAACCCAAGGTTGTCCGCTTCGTCGCCAAGCAACCTCTTGAATTGCTTTATATCAGCGTCGTCACGCTGGCGGAGATTCGGTTCGGCATTGAGGTTTTGCCGGACGTAACACGCCGTTCCGAACTCAACGACTGGCTCGCCCACAAGGTGCGCCCAATGTTCGAACAAAGGGTACTGCCGATCACGGAGGATGTGATGCTCAAATGGAGGCTCCTAGTCGAGGAGGGGCGCAAGATCGGTCATACATTCTCGCAGCGAGACCTCATCATTGCCGCTACGGCGCAGCACTATGATTTAACTATCGCCTCGCGTGATACCAGTGACTTCGAAAAGGCCCGGGTTACGGTGTTCAACCCGTGGGTCGAGGCCGCTCCGCCGGAGACGGAATAGCTGGATGTCGCAATGCGTGAGAAGCGTGGGGGACGTAAAGATCTCCACAGGGTTTTCTCGCGCTCGACCGCTATCGAACGAGGGACGGCCCGTTAGGTTCTCGCCTCTCCGCCGCTAGTGACGCGGCTTTAGTGGCATAGCCGCGCTCTTTGATGAGATCGTCAAAGGCCGTTGCCAAGTTCTCATCGAGCGAGATCGTAAAACGATCCATTAGTGTCTCCAAATTGATCGATCGAGGCGCACAATCCGCCTTACCAAAGTTACCGTGCGCCCTGTCCTACCGGATTCTCCCACTGGCGGTTCCGGGCGCACTCTGGCATGGTAAGCCTTGGGATGCCTATGCGAAAACTTCGTTTGCAATACGGGCGACGCGACTTATTCACCGGCCTACTGCTGGTGGTCCTGTTGTTTCGGGCGTATGTCCCGGTCGGCTTCATGCCGGCAAGCGGTGCGCCGTTCCTGCTCGAACCGTGTCCGGCGGTCTACCAGGCACCAATGCCCGCGCATCATGGGCATCACCACTCGGATACGCACGCACATTTCGAGAACTGTCCCTTTGGCAGCGCCCCCGGCGCCGGTCCGATTGCTCACATCGTCGCCTTTGCGCCGCCGGCGCCCGTCGTTTCTCAGCCCATCCTAGCGTTCGAATCGCTGCGCCTCAGCGTACTGCTTCCACGCGCGCATCAGCCGCGCGGTCCCCCGTCTCCCGCCTGATTTGAATTCCAGCGGCTGATCGCCTGCGGTGGCTCCTGCACCGCATGCGCCGGCCCTTGCAATTGTTGCGTGAGGCGACCGTCGTCACGGTCGCGGGAGTTTTCCGATGATTCATTCAATCAACCGTTCCGTCGTGGCGGCCCTATGTTTTGCGGTTGCCCCAGTATCGACCTGGGCATGTGCCAGCTGTGGCTGCACCGTCAATTCGGATGCCGCGATGGGCTATCCGGCAACCACCGGCTGGCGCGTAAACCTCGAGTACACTTATATCGATCAAGACCAGTTGCGGATCGGCACCCGCACGGCGACCCCCGCCGAGGTCGTCAACAATCCCTCCAATCCTGCGTTGGGGGGCGGGGAAATCGAAAAAGGCACGATCAACCGCTACCTCACCTTAGGGATCAATTACCGGCCTAGTGTCGATTGGAACTTCAATCTGCTGGTCCCTTATGTGGTGCGCACCCACACCACGTACGGCACGCAGCTGCAGCCCTACGCGGCCGCCGAAACGGCACCGGATCAGATCAGCGGTGGGCGCGTCGACAATCTCGGCGATGTCAAACTGCTCGGCAATTATCAGGGACTGCTACCGACACATAACTTGGGGCTGCAATTGGGCGTGAAGCTGCCGACGGGGCAATATGGGACGAAAGTCGATTTC
>JALYHU010000158.1 GCA_030776345.1 Pseudomonadota bacterium
TCGCCGCCGTTCGAAATTGAAATCTAATCATGCTTGATATCTCCCTGTGGCCTCAGTTAGCCAATGCCAATGAGGCCGGTCGCTCGATGTAGCCGCCGAGACCGTCCGGTATGATTTCGACGAGACTAATTTTACTGACGCTGATGTCGGTGACTTTCCCATCGTTCTGCCCAAGATAGTTGCCCGGCTGCACCTTGTGCACGAGGCCGTCCTTCGATTGCACGAGCCCATAAAAATTGCCGCGCACCTTGAATGTGCCGACCATCTTGAGCGTGTCGAGCGAAAATCCTTCCAAGAACTCGCGATTGCGGCGCGAACTCGGCCGTACACCGGCGGCTCCGCCGCCGAGTGCGCCTGGGCCCTGCGGCTGGAACGGCGAACGCATTGCGCTTGCACCGTACACGAAGGTTTCGTAAGGCTTCACTTCGGGCAGCGCTTGAATGCGGCCGCCCGGCTTCTTCTTGGTGTCCTCGATCCACTTCTGTAGATCGGATTGGCCGCCGGAACAACCGGCCAGCAACAATCCCGCGACGGCGGCCGCACAAGCTGCACGCGTACCCGGTGTGCTTCTCACGTCGCGCCTCCTGACTTCTTTTTCGCTCCCGCGTGTCCGCCTTCGTCCTCGATATAGCGATACGTCTTGGCAGTCACATCCATGGTCAAATTGTCGTAGCCCGCGGACTTATCGCCCACCGGCGTGATCTGAATGTCGTGGAGCGTCACGATCCGCGGCAGGGCGGCGATGCCGCTGACGAACGTGCCGAATTCATGGTAGGTGCCGACCAGCCGGATCTTGATGGGCAATTCGGCATAGAATCCTTTGCTCTGCTCGCCCGCCGGCTGAAAAAGCTTTTCCTGCAACCCCGCAGCGAGGCCGGTCTGAGAAATGTCCACCAACAGGTTCGGCACCTCCGTCTTGCCCGGCAATTGCCGCAGCATTGCGCCGAAGCTGCGTTCCATTTCGGCGAGTTGCGCTTTGTAGGCATCGAGGTTGGCGGCGCGTTGCTGCTTATTTTCGAATTGGCTGCGCAGGTCCAATTCGTCCGCTTCGGCCTTCTGCAGCACCGGGCGATCATCGTTCCAGACGAACAAGTACCAGGCAACGCCGGCGCACACGACGAAAATGAGAAGGACGAAGAAGCCGCGCACGGCCACCGGCCAGCGGCCCACGTCGCGCGGATCCAGAGTGCGAAGCTGATCGATGAAGTTCATTTCGCCGCTACCTTCTTGACCTTGGATTCGCCGCCATCTTCGAGATTGACGCCCACGGTGTCGGTGAACAACGTGAAGCTCGAGCCGCCGTTGGGGGAATCCTTGGCGGCCTCGACCACCTGCAGCTGCGGATTATCCATCCAGGTAGAGGCGTCGATATTCCTCATGAAAGTCGACACACGGGTGCTCGACTGGGCCACCCCGTGGATCTCGAGCTTATTGCCGTTCTCTTTGATCTGCGTGAGATACACGCCCTCGGGAACGGTCTTCACCAGTTCGTCGAATAGATGCACTATTTCGGGCCGCTTGCGTTGCAGCCGTTCGATGATCTCCATGCGATCGACCAAGCGCCGCTTGCGGTTCTCGAGATCCTGGATATCGGCGATCTGAGCGTCGAGCTTCACTATTTCTTTTTTCAGCAGGTTGTTTTTCTCTAGCTGGGCATCGGTCCAGCTCGAATACACGAGCTTGCCGCCCAGGACAAAGATGCCCGCAGCGAACACGGCGGCGCCGGCCGCGACCATGAACTCGCGACGTCGTACTTTACGTTCTTGTTCACGCCAGGGAAGTAGGTTGATGCGCGGCATGGCAGATCTCAGTCGAAGCTTCGCAGCGCGAGGCCGCAGGCAGTCAGGAGGGCCGTGGCGTCGCGGCCCACGGCTTGAGCCTTCGCCTTGGACGACACCTTCATGTTGCCGAGGGGGTCGCCTTTTTCGGCCGGAACGCCCACGCGGCTGGAAATGACATCCGCGACACCCGGAATATTGGCGCAGCCGCCGCAGATCAATATCTGATCGGGCTGCGAGCGGCCGCTGCCCGAGGCCAGGTAGAACTGCAGAGAGCGGCTGACCTGTTGAGTCATGTCGTCTATAAAGGGGTCCAGCACTTCGGGTTGGTAGTTGCTCGGCAGGCCGCCTTCTTTCTTGGCTCGGCCCGCCTCCTCCATGCTCAATCCGTAGGTCCGCATGATTTCCTCCGTGAGCTGCTGTCCCCCGAAAGCAAAGTCGCGCGTGTAAATGACCCTCATGTCGCGCAAGACGCTGAACGTCGTGCTGCTCGCGCCGAAATCGACCACCGCCACGGTGCGGTCCAGACCGCCATCGGGCATCTGGTGGCGCATCAATGCGCAGGCGTTTTCGAGCGCGAAAGCTTCCACATCGACGATGTGCGCGGTCAATCCGGAGGCCAGTACCGCCGCCTGCCGTTGCTCGACGTTTTCCGTACGGGTGGCGACCAACAACACATCCATCATGTCGGGGTCTTTGTCGGACGGGCCCACGACTTGATAGTCGTAGCTCACTTCCTCCATCGGGAACGGTATGTACTGGTCCGCCTGCATTTCGACCTGCCCCTCGAGTTCGTTTTCACCGAGATTCTTGGGCATTTGGATGACTTTCGTGATGGCAGCATCGCCGCTGATCGCGATGGCTGCCAAGCGGCTCTTGGCGCCCGAGCGCTTGACGGCGCGGCGTATTGCTTCGCCGACCGCTTCCGCGTCCACGATCGCCTTTTCGTTGATGGCGTTGTGCGGCGTCGGCTCCGCCGCATACGACTCAACCCGGTACTGCCCTCCCGACATCGTGAGCTCAATGAGTTTCACGGACGAGGTGGTTATGTCAAGTCCTAAAAGCGGGCGATATCTTTTTCCGAGCGACCACACAAATTTTTCCCTTTTTAGTCAGTACCTTGGAGGTCGAAAGTGCCGTGCGAGATTAGCTACGCCGCGCCAACTTAGCAAGAAACTGTTAAATAGACCGTGAAGCTACTCACGATAATCACCGCCAAGCGCGCCAGGCATGGAAAAGTGCGAACCACGATCGGTTCGCAGCGAGATAGAAGACGCCTCAATAGTCATTTCAGACCTCTGACCGCCTATGCTCTCTCTAGGCGATTGGTTAAGCTTGGTCTGGCAACCCCGCTGTCTTAGGCTTCAAACCCTTAGACCGGTAGCTTTGCGTCCTCATCTTTCGATGAGTATGCCCATGTGACCAGCGGTAATATGTATGCCCAATCCCGCCGGTGTTAATAAGTTAGAACGGTTTTCAGTGGCCAAACGTTACCTAGTTCTCATCTCGCGCATTTGTGTAGCTCTGGTCGGCGTAATCGCGCTGATTGCATTCGCCAACGTCTGTGCCTATGTCTATTTGAAGCCCGCCCTGCCCGATGTGAGCAGTTTGCGCGACGTGCAGCTGCAGGTGCCGCTGCGTGTTTACACGCGCGACGGGCGGCTGATAGCGTCAATCGGCGACCAGCGCCGCATCCCGGTACGTTACGACCAGCTTCCGAAAAGACTGATTCAGGCCTTTCTGGCCACCGAGGACGACCGCTTCTTTCAGCACCACGGCGTTGATTGGCAAGGAATTTTGCGGGCGGCCGTGGCCAACTTCAAAGCCGGCAGAATCAGCCAGGGAGCCAGCACGATCACCATGCAGGTGTCGCGCGACATGTTTTTGACGCCGAAACGCGATATGAAGCGGAAAATGAGCGAGGTTTACATTTCCCTGCTCATGGAGACCGAATTCAGCAAGGAGGAGATCTTTTCCCTCTATGTGAACAAGATTTTCTTGGGACAGCGCTCTTATGGGGTAGCGGCCGCCGCCGAGGTGTACTTCGGCAAGACCCTGGATCAGCTGAGCATCGCGGAAATGGCGACTTTGGCAGGAATTCCGACCGCGCCGTCGGTGGTCAACCCCGTAGCCAGCGCCGAAGCGGCAAAAGTGCGGCGTGCGCACGTGCTGGGACGCATGCGCGAGCTCAACTACATCACCCAAGGCGAATACGATTCCGCGAATTCCACTCCCATGGAATCGCGGCTGCACGGCCCCACCACCGAGGTCGATGCGCCGTATGTGGCGGAAATGGTACGCAACGAAATGCAGGCCAAGTATGGCGACAGCATCTACACCGCCGGTTATCGGGTATTTACCACCATTGACGCGCGCCTGGAGGGCGCAGCCACCGTCGCGTTGCGCACGGGCCTTCTCGAGTACGACCGCCGCCACGGCTGGCGCGGCGCTACGGCGAAGGTCGATGGGTCGAAGGTCGCATCCGCCGCGGCTCTGGAACTGGAGCTCGACGAGTTTCCCGTCATTGGCGGCTTGCGGCCGGCCATCGTGCAAAGCGTCGAGGCAAAGAGCGCCAAGATCTACGTCAAGAACCTGGGCTGGGTCACCCTACCCTGGGAGAAGCTGTCTTGGGCGCGTCGCGAGTTGCCGGAGGAGAAAGTCGATCGTCCGCCAACCGTGGCGTCGGATATCTTCAACCCGGGCGATGTGATCTATACGGTGGGCAACACCCGCGAAAACCTGCAATTCGTCCAAGTGCCCGAGGCACAAAGCGCGCTGGTCTCGGTGGATCCCAAGGACGGTGCAGTAGTCGCGCTGGTGGGCGGTTTCGATTTCTTTCAAAGCAAGTTCAACCGCGCGACGCAAGCACGTCGTCAGCCCGGGTCCGGTTTCAAGCCTTTCGTGTATGCGGCCGCGTTCGACAAGGGCTACACGCCCGCGAGCGTGGTCATAGACGCGCCCATCGTGATCGATTCGGCCGGCATGGAACAGGCGTGGCGGCCGAAAGAGGACGAAAATCAGTTCTTCGGCCCGATTCGCTTGCGCGAGGCGCTGGCTCATTCGCGCAATTTGGTGTCCGTGCGGCTGGTTCGCGATATTGGCGTCGATTACACGCGCAGCTACGTGACTCGCTTCGGTTTCGACAAATCCCAAGTTCCCGATGACCTCACCATGGCTCTGGGCACCGCTTCGTTGAGCCCGATGCAGCTTGCCACCGGCTATGCGACCTTCGCCAACGGGGGCTTTCGCGTTACGCCTTACTACATCGATCGGATCGAAGATGGCAGCGGCAAAACCTTGGTCCAGGCCGAGCCCGCGGTGGCATGCCCCGAGTGTGGCCACGTCTCGGAACCGCCGCCGGCGACTTCGGCAAAGGCCAAGGCCGCCACGCGCGCGAGCCAATTGGACGACGGCGTGCACGATGGCAAAACGTTGATCCCGGAAAAGAATCTGGCACCGCAGGTTTTGCGGCCGCAGGTGGCGTATCTGTTGTCGGACATGATGGCAGACGTCATCAAGCGCGGCACCGGCGTGCGTGCCCGCGCGCTCAACCGCGACGACATCGCGGGCAAAACCGGCACCACCAACGATGCGCACGACGCCTGGTTCAACGGTTTCAACGGCGATCTCGAGACGACGGTCTGGACGGGGTTCGATCAAGATCGCACCCTCGGCGACCGCGAACAAGGCGCGACCGTGGCGCTGCCGATCTGGATATTTTACATGCACCAAGCGTTGCAGGGAGCGCCCCGGCACGCCGTTCCGGTGCCGGACGGCATCGTGACGGTACGCATCTCGCCCGATACGGGACTGCTGGCGAGCGCGGATAATCCCAACGGGATCATGGAAAAATTCATCGAGGGAAATCTACCCAAGACCGAGGTGTACGAGGGACCCACCAATCAAAACCCGCTGACGGATGGCGACAAACCGCTATTCTAGTTCATTGGAAAAAGCCGCCTGCGGCGCTTTCTGTGACGTCAGCTTTGTTTCCGCTGGCTGCGCGCCCGGGCAAAGGCGTGGTTTTGCCAGCCGCGCGCTCTCAGGAGGCTGTGTCAAGTATGGTCAAGAAATTTTCGCAGCGTGCGGAAGATCTACGCCGTGCTCTCGCTCAAGAAGCCGCACGCATCATGGCCGAGCACGGGATCGAGGACTTCCTGCAGGCCAAGCGCAAGGCTGCGGATCGGCTGGGTGTCAACGACGTCGCCGTCTTACCCAAGAACATCGAAATCGAAGCCGCGCTGCGCGAACACCAACGGCTCTTTGGCCGCGACTCTCACGACCACACTCTCAAGGAGCAGCGGCGCATTGCACTCGACACCATGCGTATGCTGGATGAATTCCAACCGCGTCTCGTGGGGTCGGTACTCACGGGGACGGCCACCGATTACAGCGACATCAACCTGCATCTGTTCGCCGACCGTTCCGAATCGGTGACGATAAAGCTACTCGAAATCGGCATTCCTCACGAGTTCTACGAGCGCCGCGTCAAGATGGATGCGGAACGCAGCGTCAATTATCCCGCCCTGAGATTCGAGGCCAATGGCCGCACCGTCGATGCCACGGTATTCCCGATAGACGGCATTCGCCAATCTCCCTACTCGCCGGTCGACGGCCGGCCGATGAAAAGAGCCGATACCCGCGAAGTTTCGGAGCTGATCGACATCATTTGATCGGTCGGCACGAACACCCGCACTACTTCGGCCCTTTCTCTTGCCAAACTGCCAACGTGTCCTGAGATCCCTGAGCCCTGACGCCATTGTCCATCAAGATGTCGTCGGTGGCGCTCATGATGGCTTGGCGTGAAAACACCAAAGCCTCGCCGCCTTTTTGATCGAACTCAATGGTGACGAACGCGTCCTTGAGATCGCGCAGCACGGCGACCAAGTGGCGCAGACTCTTGATGTGTATGCCGTTCACCGAGTACACCACCGACCCAGCGGGATTGGAGTAGCCGTTCGCTATCTTGTGCGGGAAGAATGGCGAGGACACGACCACGAGTTCCTGCAAATCCGAATCGGGCTCATCGAGCGCGCGCGTGACCAAGGGGCTTTTCACCAGACCCAGCATTCTCATCAAGCCGGCATTGTTCTCGAGGCTCGATACCAGCTGCCACGTTGCGGGTGAAAAAACCAGGGGCCCGTAAATGAAGTAGGAGGGGTAATTTCCGCGCAGATCGGTCACCAGAGTCGGGTGCTCGGTCGATACCGGCAACTGGATCCTCGTGCTCTTGCCGGCGCGTACCACCGTCAACGGCAGCTTGCCGTTGCTGGCCGCCTGCTGAATCAAATATCCGAAGCTCACGCGCAAATCCTTGTCGATTCTGACCATCCCTTGATTGTCGATCGGCACGTCACCGATGCGGCTGATGACATCCCATTCCTTCAGTGGATACGATGCGTCCGTGCTCGACGGGCGGTGGACCACCATGCCTTCCACCGATTTATCCAGCTTCAGGTAATCGCGCAGCGCGGGATTCTCGAGCGTCTGCAGATCGTCGTACATGGCGGGTTTGCCGTCATAGTGGCCATCGGCAATGTCCTTCAGGAACAGCTCGACCTCCTCGTTGGGAATGATGTACCCGATGTTTTGCGCGTCTCCGCCGAGCTTGCTGAACGCCAAACCGATCATTTTGTCGCCGGCAATGGCCGGGCCGCCGCTGTTGCCGGGATTGATGGCCGCGTCCACTTGAATGCGAAGGCCTGACACCGGATAGTTGTAAGAAACGAATTCGATCCGGGACACGATGCCCTTCGTTATGGACAGCGAGTTGCCGCCGGTGGGGAATCCGTAAGCCAACACGGCATCCTTGATATGCGGCAGCTTGCTTGCACGCGCCACCGCCGGATGGGTGTCGAAGAAGGTGGTGTCGTCGAGCTGCAGAACCGCGAGGTCGATACCCGGCGCCACTGCCACCACGGTCGCCGGTACTTTATCGCCGGCCGCGCTCGCTTGCACTTGGACCTGGCTCGCGTAGAGCACGACGTGGGCGTTGGTCAGAATGCGCTTTCCTTCGATCACTACTCCGGAACCGCTGACCTCGTTGGGCGCCTGCTTGGTCCAGGGCTTGAACGGATCGGGGTAGCGCATGGTGGAAAATACTTTGACCACCGAATTTTCGATGTTTGCCGGAACGTCGGCAGGTTGGGCGCGCCCCGCGGCGAGGCAGGCGCCAGACGCCAAAGCGCTGCAGCATAAGAGAAGGCCGAGGAAAGACAGCCGCGTCGATCGCATCCGAAAAGTTTGCATGGTTATTTGCCGTCGACCGAAAATGCGAGCAGCACGTTGCCCGGTTGCCCGCTACGTTGGCCATAGCCCGAGTTGATGTACACGACGCCGTTGACGATGGTGGCGCCCCCTTGATCCAAGGATCCGCCGCTCGCCTTGATGCCGTTGACGGTGGGAAAATCTTTCGCGGTGTCGTAATCCCACACGACTTTGCCGTCGATCGTGGAATAGGCCCGCAAGTGCCCATCCATCGAACCGGAGAAGGCGGCTCCGGGTATCACGGTGACGGCCTGTGCCTGGGCATGCGAGCAGGCCTGAGGCCCCCAACTGCACGCCGGGGCCGGCGCCGGCGAGTACCACCGCTTGGCTCCGGTTTTCATTTCGAGCGCCACCAGGCCGCCCGACGTGTTGTCGGGCTCGGCCACCAAGCCAGACAATGCGACATACAGTCTACGGTGGTCCGCTGCGGAGCCCCATTCGATTCCGGCGGGGAGTCCATCTTCGGCGGCCTTGGTTTGCCACAGCATATCGCCGCCATGATCGGGGTCGAGGGCATACACGATGCCTGATTTCTGCCCCGCCAAAATGATCTGTCTGCCGTCCGCCAGAGTCCGCAAGATCGGTGAGCTGAGGAAGTCCGCGGCTCCGACCTTGTCGTGGCGAGAGAATTTTTTGGTCCACCTCACCTGCCCATCACTCAGGTCGAGCGCAAGCACCGCATCGGTCTGCGGTTGATCGATATCGGTCAATGAGCCGCCCGTGCCCACATAAATCAGATTGCGCTTGCCGTCGACGGTCGGCGCGGCCGCGACAGCACCTCCGGCCGGCCCAAATTTTTGCCCTCCCGCCGCGTTCGCAGGGTAAGGTCGAGGCTCTTCGGGAACCGCGAAGGTTTTCCAGAGCACGTGGCCGGTGGCCATGTCGAGCGCCGCGATGCTGCCGCGAAATGTGCAGCAGGCGTAGGCCCCATCCGAAGCCGCGCTCTGTTCGTTCGAGCCGACGGCGACATAGAGCCGGCCGTGGTGGAGGGTGGGTGCGCCCACGATTCGCGCCAGCGGATGCGCGTCAACCTGGGTCTTCCAGAGCAGTGTCCCTTTCTGCGCATCCAGTGCGTAGACCGCCCCGGTGTCGTCGCCGACGAATGCAACGCTCGGCGCTTTGAGAATGTCGAGATGCGCCAGGGTGAGCTGATGCTTCGGCTTCTTCGAGTTGCCATGCTTGCGGCGTGCCGCCGGGGCAATTCGCGGAGCGGCGGCGTTTCTCGGCGGAGCGGATTCGCCGATGGAAATCGCGGTGCGCGCGCCCGCCCCGATGTCAAACGTCCAGTAGGTGCAGCCCGTTTTGGAATCCAGTGAGTACACCCGCCCGGCCGAACTGACCACGAACAACCGGCCATCGACGACCGTCGGTTGACCCGCCACCGCACTGTCCTGAAATCCAAACGCCCACTTCAACGCCAGCTTCGGCACGTCGGTGGCCCGGATCGCGGGTTCGGGTTGATAACGTGTATTCTCCACGTCGCGTCCCCAGCCGTTCCACTGCGCCGAACCCAAGGCAAGAGGACTTGCGGCTTCGAGGCAGATATTTTTCTCGGGCGCCGCCGGCGGCTGAGCTCGTGCCCCGGCGGCGAACAGCGCCGCCGACAGCGCAGCCAGGAGCGGGCCAGCCTTACGAATGCGCGCCGCCTTGCGCGACCCGGTCGTCCCAGTGTCGGTCCACCCGCGCACGCTTCAGCGCTTTTCTATGGGCTGATAATCTCGCTTTATGGGTCCGGTGTACAGTTGGCGCGGGCGGCCAATCTTCATTTGCGGGTCGGAAACCATTTCTTGCCAGTGCGCCACCCAGCCGGCTGTTCGTGCGATCGCGAACATGACGGTGAACATGGAACGCGGAATACCCAACGCGCTGTAGATGATGCCCGAATAGAAATCGACATTGGGGTAGAGTTTTCGCGATACGAAATAGTCGTCTTTGAGCGCGATTTCTTCGAGCTTGAGGGCCAGGTCGAACAACGGGTTGTCGGTCCTACCGAGCTTCTCCAGCACCCGATAGCACATACCTCGGATAATTTTTGCACGCGGGTCGAAGTTTTTGTAGACGCGATGGCCGAAACCCATCAAGCGCACGCTGTCGGACTTGTCTTTGACCCGTGCGAGGAATTTTTCGATGTTCGCGACCGAGCCGATGCCGTCCAGCATATCCAGAACGGCTTCATTCGCACCGCCGTGCGCAGGACCCCACAATGCGGACACACCGGCTGAGATTGCCGCATAGGGATTGGCCCCGGTGCTTCCGGCCAAGCGCACCGTCGATGTGCTGGCGTTCTGTTCGTGGTCGGCATGCAGGATGAACAAGAGATCCAGTGCCTCGGCGGCGACAGGATCGATCGCATACGGTTCGCACGGGACCGCGAAGAACATGTTCAGCATGTTGGAGCAATAGTGCAGATCATTCCGCGGATAGATGAACGGTTGACCGAGGGTGTGTTTGTAAGCCGCGGCAGCGATGGTGGGCAGTTTGGCGATGATCCGGTGCGCGAAGATTTCCCGGTGGCGCGGATCATTGATGTCGGTCGTATCATGGTAGAAGGCGGCCATCGAAGCGACCACTGCCGACACCATGGCCATCGGATGCGCGTTGTGATGGAACCCTTGAAAAAAACGCAGCAACTGTTCGTTGACCATGGTGTGACGCATGATCGAATCGTGGAACGCCTCCAATCCGGCTTTGGTCGGCAGGGCGCCATCGATGAGCAGATTGGCCACCTCGAGGAAGCTCGATTTCTCCGCAAGTTGCTCTACCGGATATCCTCGGTACAAAAGGACGCCGGCGTCGCCGTCAATATAGGTGATCTTGCTTTCGGTGCTGGCGGTGGCCATGAATCCGGGATCGAACGTAAAAACATTCAGATCCTTGGTCAAGTTCGAAATATTGACCACCTCAGGCCCGATGGTCCCCGAAATTGCATCGAGTTGAGCCGACTTACCGGTGGCGAGATTCTTCAGTTCGTATTTCTTGCTCATGCGCTGTTCCGACGGGGTGGTTCGATTGGGTATAACCCCGCAGCGTTGCACGGTCGTTCTGCGGAATCAAGGGCCGGGGGCCGGACACGCGCGCCCATGTGCCGAGCAGCTGGCGCACGGAAACGCGTCATCAAGCGCGGCGCGCTGCTACGCGCACCGGCTCATTGCGGAATTATCGAAGGATCAAGCCTTGGCGGCGGCAGCCGCATACTTCTTGCGGAACTTGTCCACGCGCCCGCCGGTATCCACGATTTTCTGCTTGCCCGTGTAGAACGGGTGGCAATTGGAGCAGACTTCGACCTGCAGGTCTTGACCGATGGTTGAGCGGGTCGGGAAGGTGTTTCCGCAGGTGCAGGTGACGGTGATTTCTTTGTAGTCAGGATGGATGCCGGCTTTCATGGGAACCTCGTGTGTTTTTAAGGGCAGAATCGATAAGACTCCAACTCGTGCGCCAACCTGTTGGATCTGGCTCAACTCATTGGAACGTGCATACCGCCACGCCGCGTCGGCCGTCTTTCTCGATCGGTCATGAAAAACGGGCCGCACACTATACTCGATAATCGCCCAGGGGCCAAGATCCAACGACCGGGCCCTTGCCTGTCAAAAATCTGCAATGTTGTCCACAATATCTGTGGATAACTCTGTGGACGGCGCGGCCCCTCCGTCCTTCACGCAGCAGAATTTCCCATAAATGTTAACTTGGTCAAAAAATAGACAAGTCAGTTTTCCCATTATTTTCATATAGTTATAAGTGTCATCTGACCTAGTTCAAACGCAATGTGTCGTAGGTGTCCCTTTGTGCGGGAACTCATGCCTTGTGTGCATAAACTCATGCGAGGAAACCCGTCTGCAGATCGTTTAGGAATCGTCTGCCCAAATCTGTCGGCTTCCACCCGTTATGGGTGGGCTCGACCAAGCCCCGAGCCTCGGCGGCACGCATCGGCACGCTGATTGCCTCCGCCGGCAGCCCTGTCCGAGACTCGAAACAACTACTGGGAAAACCCTCGTTGAGCCGTAACGCGTTCAACATGAACTCGAACGGAAGGTCGGCAATCGGCACGAAGTGCCGCTCCCCGGTGCCGCCGCCCTGTGCGGTACCATGGCGCTCCCCACCGACGTGCGCAGCGCGCTCGACCCGTTCCTGGTAGTCGCGCGGTTGTTTGGGTTTGGCGGTGCGCAATATCTTTCCCGGTAATCCCAGGCTCAATTTTCCGTGCGCCCCGGCGCCTAGGCCGAGGTAGTCGCCGAACAGCCAATAGTTGAGATTGTGCCGGCATTGGCTACCCTCGCGGGCATAGGCGGACACTTCATATTGCCGATAACCGGCTGCCGCCAGCAGCTGCTGGCAGTCGGTTTGAATGCGCCAGGCCGCGTCCTCGTCGGGCAAGACAGGTGGCCGGGCGTGGAAGACGGTCCCGGGTTCGAGCGTTAGCTGGTAGTACGACATGTGCGTCGGCTCGAGCGTGCAGGCGGTACGCACGTCGGCAATCGCCTCCTCGAGTGTCTGTCCCGGCAATGCGTACATCAAGTCCAAATTGAAATTTCGGATCCCGGCACCGCGCAGCTCTTCCACGGCGCGGTGCGTGTCGTCCGCCGTGTGTATGCGGCCCAGTTGCTCCAGTGCACGCGCGCAGAACGTTTGCGCGCCCAGCGAAACGCGATTGATTCCGGCATCCCGATAACCGGTGAAACGGCCGCGCTCGATAGTTCCCGGATTGGCTTCCAACGTAATCTCGACGTCGCTTGCAAACTCTATGCGCTGCCGCAGTGCATGCAGCAAGCGGGCGAAGTCGTCGGGAGCGAATAGGCTGGGCGTTCCCCCGCCGAAGAACACGGTACCGATTGCGCGGTCTGCAATCAGCGGAAATTCCTCATCGAAGTCGTTTATCAAGGCGTCTATATAGCCGCCGTCGGGGCGCGCCGACTTCAGCTGGTGTGAATTGAAATCGCAGTACGGACACTTACGCACGCACCACGGTAAATGAACGTAGAGCGCGAGCGCGCTATCGGCCGGGCCTTCCGCCCCTGGTCCCGGGGCCGCCGCGGCGGGGTATGCGTTCACGGGCCCGGCACGGGCATGTGCGCCGGCACCGGTTCCCGGCGCGCCATCAATTGCTCGCGCAACGCGCGCATTGCCATACCTCGGTGGCTGCGGCGGTTCTTTTCAGACGGGCTGAGTTCAGCCGCCGTCATGTTGAGTTCGGGCAACCAAAAATAAGGGTCATATCCGAATCCGCCGGTGCCGCGCGGCGAATCCAGGATGCGGCCTTCCCACACCCCCTCCGCCGTGAGGGGCAGGGGGTCCGACTCGCCGGCCACGAAGACCAAGACGCACCGATAGCGGGCGGTTCTCCGATGAGCGGGCGCGGCTTTGACGGCGAGCAGAAGTCTCGCGTTATTTGCAGCGTCATCTGCGCCCTCGCCGGAGTAACGCGCGGAGCGTATTCCCGGGGCGCCGTCGAGCGCGTCTACCTCCAACCCCGAATCATCGGCGATCGCAGCCGCGCCGGCGGCTTTCGCAGCGTGGCGAGCCTTCAGAAGCGCGTTGTCCAGAAAACTCGAGCCGGTCTCCTGCGCCCCGGTTATGCCGAGCTCGCCTTGACCCACGACGGCGAACGGCAACTCGGCCAGCAACTCGCGAAATTCGCGCAGCTTGCCCGGATTCGCGCTGGCAATGACCAGCCGCTCACGTCGCGCGTGCACTGAGCTGTGCTGCATGCAGCTGAGCGATGCCCTGTGTAGCCAGATCCAACAACTGATCGAGCTCGTGGCGTCGAAAGGCATGTCCTTCGGCCGTGCCTTGCACTTCGACGAAGGCGCCGCCGCTGTTCATGACCACGTTCATATCCGTTTCCGCATTGGAGTCCTCGGCATAGTCCAGATCGAGCATCGGCGTGCCGCGGTAAATTCCGACGGAGACGGCCGCGACCTGGCCGTGCAAGGGGTTGGCATCCAACGCACGCCTCTTGAGCAACGTATCGACCGCGTCTGCGAGCGCAACGAAACCGCCGGTGATGGCAGCTGTGCGCGTTCCGCCGTCCGCTTGCAGCACATCGCAGTCGATGGTGACCGTCCGCTCGCCCAGGCCCTTCAGATCCATCACGGCTCGCAATGCGCGGCCGATCAAGCGCTGGATCTCTTGCGTACGTCCGGTTTGCTTGCCGCGGGCCGCTTCGCGCGCCGAGCGCGTGTGCGTGGCGCGTGGCAGCATCCCGTATTCCGCGGTGACCCACCCTTGGCCCGCACCGCGCAAGAACGAGGGCACACCTTCCTCGATACTGGCCGTGCACAGAACGCGAGTCCCGCCGAACGCCACCAGCACCGACCCCTCGGCGTGCTGCGTGTAGCCCCGAACGAAGGACAAGGGACGTAGTTCATTGGGCGCGCGACCGCTGGGTCGCAGGCTCATGCCGCCCGCCAGCGCAGCGCCGCAGCGCTCGTGTTATCGCTGTAGGGGGCGGATGCCGCCACCGCCCGTGTTCCGAGGTCATTCAACGTATCACGCAAAGGTTTACCCGCAGTGTGTGCGAAGCGCACGAAATCTTGATCTTTCAGATTGGCCCACAGGCCATCCGTACACAGCAACAGCACGTCTCCCGGCTTCAAGCGCCGGCGCGTGGATATGCTCATTTCCGGCAACGCCGCATCGCCGCCCAGACAGCACTCGACGTAGTTTCGCATGGGATGACCGTGGACTTCCGCCTCGGTAATCAACCCCTCCCGCAGCAGCACCTCCACGTGGCTGTGATCGCGCGTGCGCTCCAGCACCTGCGACTGCCGCAATTGGTACACGCGACTGTCGCCCACGTGCGCCCAATAAGCTGCGGCCTCCTGGACCAAGCACACGGCGCAGGTTGCGCGCGGACGGGATTCGACGCCCAATCCCGCCCCCAGCTTGACGACTTCTTCGTGGGCCCGCCCCAGTGATAAATGCAAAAATCCCAGCGGATCGAAAATCGGGTGGGGAGTTTGCCAAAATGCTTCCAGCAAGGTGGCCAGCGCGGTCTCGGCGGCGCGCGCACCTTCCGCGTGGCCGCCCATACCGTCGATAACGACCAACAGCACGGCGTGCTCGGCGGTCGCCACGGCGACTCGGTCCTGATTCTCGTCGCGATGGCCGATCAGGCTCACATCCGCGGTCTCGATCTGCAATGCTAGCTCCAAGGGTTTCCACTAAGATGTCGGCTTTTCGATAGGCCCGAGACTGATATTATGGCCGATTTCGGCGCAGGCCCCTATGATTCGTAGCATGACCGGCTTCGCACGACGCGAACGGCAGTATCCTTGGGGACTGCTGGCGTGGGAACTGAAAACGGTCAACCACCGTTTCCTCGAAATCGGCTGCCGTTTACCCGAAGAACTGCGCAGCTCCGAAGCGGATTTCCGGCAAACCGTTGCCGCTGCCGTGAGGCGCGGAAAAACCGACTGTTCGTTGCATTTCCGTCCTGCCGCCGCGTCGACTTCACTGGAGATGGATGGCGATTTACTTGGGAATCTCGTGCAGCGCGCGCAACAAATCGCATCCCAGGCGGGGCCTGCGGCTCGGATCGAGGTCACCGATTTGTTGCGCTGGCCGGGCGTGATTCGGGACATCACGCGCGACACGGCTCCCTTGATCGCGGCCGCGCAGGCGTTGCTCGGCGAGGCGCTTGCGGAGCTTACGAGATTTCGCGACAGCGAGGGTGGCCGATTGCGCGACGCGCTCGAGCAGCGCTGCTCGGGTTTGGTGGAATTGGCCGCGAAGGTCGCCGAAAGATTGCCCGAGGTGCGTGCCCGCACGCATGCGCGATTGCTCGAACGCATCGCCCAATGGGTGAGCGAGGTGGACCATGACCGGCTGGAACAGGAACTGGCCCTCCTCGCGCAACGGCAAGACGTGGACGAGGAAATCGACCGTCTGCGCGGCCACGTAACGGAAATTCGCAAGACATTCGGGGGGCAGGAACCGGCCGGCCGTCGATTGGACTTCTTGATGCAGGAGCTCAATCGCGAGGCCAATACATTGTCCTCGAAATCTCAGGACATCGAGACCACGCGCGCGGCGGTGGACATGAAAGTGCTCATCGAGCAGATGCGCGAGCAGGTGCAGAACATCGAATGACGCGCCGCCGCCGCCCGGTACCCCCATTGCCGCCCACACGAGCAACCATCGAGTATTGTCGCATGCAACTTTCGCCAGCGTCTTTGAGCGAGTGTCTTTGAGCGAGCGGCCGGCCGGCATTCCCCAAGCCGCGGATCTCGGCCGCCTGTACGTGATCGCGGCCCCGTCCGGCGCGGGCAAGACCAGCCTGGTCAAGGCGCTCATGCAGCGCGAGCCGCGCATGCGTTTCTCCGTCTCTTACACCACACGCAAGGCGCGGCCGACCGAGGTCGAGGGCCGGGATTATCATTTCGTCACCCAGACCGAATTCCAAGAAATGGCCGCGCGAGACGAATTTCTCGAGCATGCCCAGGTCTACGACAATTTCTACGGCACGGGTTTGCGCGCGGTGCAATCGGCCTTGCGGGAAGGGCAGCTCCTGTTGCTGGAAATCGACTGGCAGGGCGCACGGCAGGTTCGAGCGCGGCTGCCGGCCGCACGCAGCGTTTTCATTCTGCCGCCGACGCGGCGCGCGCTGGAGGAGCGCTTGCGGGCGCGCAGTACCGATTCCGAAGCGGTAATCCAGCGCCGACTCCAGGACGCGGCTCACGATTTGGCGCACTGGACGGAGTTTGATTACGTGGTTGTCAACGACCGGTTCGAGCAGGCGCTGGCGGATTTGCTCGCCATCGTTCACGAACACGGCGAGGCATTCGCCGCCACCCGGCCAGAAGTCGCGCGCTTCGCGGCGGGATTGCTGCACTCCGGCGACCCCCCTTCCGGTGGCTAGAGCCCTGCTCCATCTGCTATGCTGGGAACCCCTTCAATGGAACCTCGAGCATGGCGCGTATCACTGTCGAAGATTGTCTGCAGAACGAACCCAACCTCTTCAACCTGGTGTTGCTGGCCGCCAAGCGTGCGCGGCGCCTGGCGAACGGGGCGGAAGCCACCGTGGAGTGGGAGAACGACAAGCCGACCGTGGTAGCGCTGCGCGAGATTGCCGCCGGAAACATAACTTTCGAGATGCTGGAAGAGCCTGAAGAGCCGGTACAACAGCCGGTGAGCGAGCTCGACATGCCGTCCGATTTCCGTGCGCCGCAACTCGGCTTAGGGGACTGAACGACCCTTCCCAAGAGTAACGATGGACTATGCGTCTTCCATACTCGGTTTCCTACCTGGTGGAAGACGCTCCACGGGAATCAGTCAGCTCTTAGATAAGCTCGAAGCTTATCTGTCTCCCGCTCAGGTGGAGCGGGTCCGCGAAGCCTACGAATACGGCGCGGAGAAGCATCACGGCCAGCGGCGGGTTTCCGGCGAGCCGTACATCACGCACCCGGTCGCGGTTGCCGACATCCTTGCGGACTTGCGCCTCGACGCCGATACCCTGGTGGCGGCGATTCTGCACGACGTGATCGAGGACACTCCCACGGCGAAGGCCGAGATCGCATCCATCTTCGGCCAGGTGGTGGCCGAACTGGTCGACGGCGTCAGCAAGCTCGACCAAATTCAATTCAAGAATCGCCAGGAAGCGCAGGCCGAGAGCTTTCGCAAAATGCTGCTGGCGATGGTGCGCGACATTCGCGTCATCATGGTCAAACTTGCCGATCGAATGCACAACATGCGCACGCTGGGCGTGATGCCGCCCATCAAACGCCGCCGCAGCGCGCGCGAGACGCTGGAAATCTATGCGCCCATCGCCGAACGGCTCGGTCTGTACACGGTCAAGCTGGAACTCGAGGACTTGGGCTTTCGCGCGCTCTACCCATACCGCTACAAGGTCCTCGAGCGCGAGCTCAAGCGCGCGCGCGGCAATCAGAAGGAGTTCGTCGGAAAAATTGCCGAGACCTTCAAGAGCGCGTTGAAAAAGTCCCAGATCAACGGCGGGGTCGAAGGCCGAGAGAAGCATCTCTACAGTATCTACAGAAAAATGCAGAGCAAGCACATCTCGCTGAACGAAATGGTGGATGTATACGGCTTTCGCATCATCGTGGACAGTCCCGACACCTGTTACCGCGTGTTGGGCTTGGTGCACAGCGTCTACAAGCCCATGCCCGGACGATTCAAGGACTACATCGCCATTCCGCGGGTCAACGGCTATCAGTCCCTGCACACGACGCTGTTCGGCCCGAATGGCGTGCCCATCGAGGTTCAGATTCGTTCCGAGCAGATGCATCGTGTAGCCGAATCCGGAATCGCGGCGCACTGGAAATATAAATCGGGCGGCGATTCGTTCGGCGGCGTGGAGCATGACCGCGCGCGCGAGTGGCTCGCCGGGCTGGTGCAGATACAGGAAGGCGGAAGTTCCGAGGAGTTCTTGGAAAGCGTCAAGGTGGACCTATTTCCCGACAAGGTCTACGTGTTTACGCCAAAGGGAAAGATCCTGCGTCTGCCGACCGGGGCGACGGCCGTGGACTTTGCCTACGCCATCCATACCGACATCGGCAATCGATGCGTCGCCGCCAAAGTCGACCGGCGCCTGGTACCCTTGCGCACCCCGCTGCGCAACGGCCAGACGGTCGAGATCATCACCGCGAAGGGCGCCACGCCCAATCCATCATGGTCGAGCTTCCTCGTGACGGCCAAGGCGCGCGCCGCCATCCGGCAATACCTGAAGAATTTGAAGCGCGGCGAAGCGCTCGAATTGGGCCGGCGCCTGGTGGGACTTGCACTCGAGGAATTCTCGCTCAGTCTCAAAAAAATATCGCCGGCCGACCTGGACGCGGTGGTCAAAGAGCTGAATCTGAAGGATGCGGACGAGCTGTTCGAAAAGGTCGGCCTGGGCGAGCGCCTGGCGCCCCTGGTCGCGCGCCGCCTGCAGCCGGCACGCGAGGACGCGGCGCAAAGTCCGGCGAGCATCGGACCGCTCATGATCGCAGGCACCGAGGGATTGTTGGTCACCTATGCGCACTGTTGTTTTCCGATTCCCAATGATCCGATCATGGCCTACTTGAGCGCGGGCCGCGGCGTGATGATCCACCGGCAGAATTGCGGTAACCTTGCCGAATACCGCAAACAGCCGGAGAAGTGGCTGTCGGTGGCCTGGGAAGGAACGCAGGGACGTCTCTTTACCTCCGAGATCCAGCTGGAAATGAACAACCGGGTCGGCGTGCTGGCGGCGGTCGCATCGAACATTGCCGGAACCGAGACGAATATCGATCAAGTGCAGCTGGAGGAACGCGACGTGAGCAACTCGTGGCTGCGAATTCAGCTGCAGGTCCGGGACCGTCAGCATCTGGCTCAAGTCATCAAGACCATACGGCGCATGCCCGATGTGCAGCGGGTTTTCCGCACGTTGGCGTGAGCCGCCCGACCCGCGAATTTTTTTCAAGTACACACCAACTTCCAACGACACGTGAAGGGTTATGAGCAAGCAAATCATCTCGACCGCCGACGCGCCCGCAGCGATCGGAACGTATTCGCAGGCCGTGCGGGTGGGCAACACCGTCTGGGTGTCGGGCCAGATTCCGCTCGACCCTCGAACCAAGGAATTGGTCGCGGGCGATTTCGAAGCGCAGACCAGACAGGTGTTCGAAAATCTCAAGGCCATCGTCGCCGCCGCGGGCGCGTCTTTCGATGACGTGGTCAAGGCCAATGTCTACCTGACGGATCTCTCTCACTTCGCGCTCGTCAACAAAGTCATGTCGGAGTACTTCCGCGAGCCCTATCCCGCACGCGCCGCGGTGGGCGTTGCTGCGCTTCCGCGCGGCGCGCAGGTCGAAGTGGAGTGCATCGTCGCCTTGTGATAGAGCTCGAGCCGGTCACCGTACTGCGCGGCGTCGGAGAGACCCTCGCCCTGCGGCTGCGCGCCTTGGGCGTGGAGACTACACAGGATCTGCTGTTCCTCCTGCCGCTGCGCTATGAGGATCGGACGCGCGTCATTCCTTTGGGCGAATTGCTGCCGGGCCAACGCGCCGCCGTGGAAGGGGAGGTGTTGCTCACCGAGGTCGCCTACCGCGGCAGGCGACAGATGCTTTGCAAGATCGCCGACGGATCGGGCTTTCTCACGCTGCGGTTCTTCTATTTCACGGGGCAGCAACAGCACGGCTTGGCGCGGGGCGTGCGCATACGATGCTTCGGCGAGGCGCGCCGCGGGCCGCAGGGACTGGAGATGGTGCATCCGGAATATCGGCGGGTGGACGCACCGGCCGCGAAAGCCGCGGAAGACCATTTGACGCCCATATATCCCGCCACCGAGGGTGTGACGCAAGGACGGCTTCGTATGCTGGTCGGCATGGCGCTGGATCAGACTTCCGCGCGACACCCGGAGGATTGGCTGCCGCCCGCGGTACTCGCGGATTCACGGCTGCCTTCCCTGCGCGAGGCTTTGATTTACGTACATCGGCCGCCGGCAGACGCGCCGGTGGACCAATTGCTGGAATGGCGCCATCCGGCGCAGCGCCGCCTGGCATTCGAAGAATTGCTGGCGCACCAGCTGTCTCTCAAACTGCTCCGGCAGCGCATCCAAAGCGACCCTGGCTGGCCGCTGGTCGCCGGGGGCGCCCTCAAGGCCGCCCTGCTGGCCGCGCTGCCGTTTCGATTGACGGCGGCGCAGACACGGGTGCTGGGGGAGATAGAGCGAGACCTTGCCGTCGCGAAACCCATGCTGCGGCTCGTGCAAGGCGACGTGGGTTGCGGTAAGACCCTGGTCGCCGCTCTTGCCGCGGTACAGGCGGTGCAGCTGAAACGCCAAGTCGCATTGATGGCGCCCACCGAATTGCTCGCCGATCAGCATGCGCACAATTTCCGCCGGTGGTTCGAACCGCTCGGCGTTCCCGTGGCTCTGTTGACCGGCCGCCAGACGGGAAAAGCGCGCGCTGCGGCCCTCGCCGGGATTCGCCAGGGGCACGCGCCCATCGTGATCGGCACGCATGCCTTGTTTCAAGGAAGCGTCGAATTCAGTTCGCTGGCGCTGGTGATCGTCGATGAACAACATCGCTTCGGCGTTCATCAGCGTCTGAGTTTGCGCGAAAAGGGCAGCTGCGGGGGCCACCAGCCGCATCAGTTGATCATGACTGCCACTCCCATCCCGCGAACATTGGCGATGACGGCGTACGCCGATCTCGACGTATCGATCATCGATGAACTGCCGCCCGGCCGTACGCCCGTGAAGACCGTGGTGCTGGCGGACGCGCGCCGCGACGAGGTGGTCATGCGCATACGCACCGCTTGCTTGGAAGGCCGGCAAGCTTACTGGGTGTGCCCGCTGATCGACGAATCGGAGGAAATGCCGTTCCAGGCAGCCGAAGAAACCGCCGGCGCGCTGGCCGCGGCGCTGCCGGAGCTCAGCGTGGGGCTGGTGCACGGCCGTATGCCGCCCAAGCCCAAGGAACTGACCATGCGCCGCTTCAAAGACGGCGAGATACATCTGTTGGTGGCCACGACGGTCATCGAAGTAGGCGTCGACGTGCCTAACGCCACGCTCATGGTGATCGAGAACGCCGAGCGCATGGGATTGGCGCAATTGCATCAATTGCGCGGGCGAGTGGGGCGCGGATGCCACGCGAGTTCCTGTCTGCTGCTCTACCGGCCGCCCCTGTCCTCGCTGGCGCGCGAACGATTGGCGGTCATGCGCGACACCAACGACGGTTTCGTGGTCGCACGCCGCGATCTGGAGCTGCGCGGGCCGGGCGAATTGATGGGAACCCGCCAGACGGGACTCGCGCAAATGCGCGTGGCGGATCTGCTGCGCGATGCGGACCTGCTGCCGAAGGTGCAAATCGCAGCCGAAACGCTGTTGCGGGATTGGCCCGCGCATGCGGCCCCTCTCATTCGGCGTTGGGTGGGACATGCGGAGCAATACGGCCGCGTCGGGTAGAATGGCCGGATGAATTTGAAAGTCGCATTGGGCAGGGTTTAGGAACTCCGCGGGTGGCACTGCCGCGTTCTGGCATCGAATTGGGAGAACGCGTCGCCGCGCGCTGGCGCTGGTTCGTCTACCGGGTGCGCTTCCATCCGTGGACCACGAACGAGTTGCCGCGCATCGTAGCGACGGTCCGGGACTACGTGCAGCTCACTCGATTGGACCGGCCCATCGGCATTTGGCTGCTGCTGTGGCCCACGTTGTGGGCGCTGTGGATCGCAGGCCAGGGGAGACCGGACGGGCGGCTGTTCATCATTTTCGTGGTCGGTACGGTGCTCATGCGTTCCGCCGGCTGCGCCATCAATGACTACGCCGACCGCAGCTTCGATCCGCATGTAGAGCGCACCAAGAACCGGCCCTTGGCGGCCGGCCGGATCTCTCCCATCGAAGCATTGCTGCTGTTCGCCGCGCTGGCGCTCACCGCGCTGGCTCTGGTCTTGCAGTTGAACAAGCAA
This sequence comes from Pseudomonadota bacterium, assembly GCA_030776345.1. GTDB lineage: Bacteria > Pseudomonadota > Gammaproteobacteria > Steroidobacterales > Steroidobacteraceae > Bog-1198. The sequence continues at coordinate 22,425 of JALYHU010000158.1, forward strand.
ACGCTGCTGCTGGCGGTCTTGGGGGCGGCGCTCGCGGTCACCTATCCCTTCATCAAACGCTTTCTCTCGGTGCCCCAGTTGTACCTGGGAATCGCTTTTGGTTGGGGAATACCGATGGCTTTCGCGTCGCAGCTCGAACGCGTACCGCGGGCGGCCTGGATGCTGCTCATCACCAATGTACTGTGGGTGACCGTCTACGACACCCTGTATGCCATGGTCGACCGGGATGATGACGTCAAGATCGGCGTGCGCTCCACCGCCATCCTGTTCGGCGATTCGGATCGCCACCTCATCGCGGTACTGCAGATGATGACGGTGCTGTCGCTCTATTTCATCGGCGGGATGCTGCGGATGGGCCCGTGGTATTACGCGGGGCTGACGGCAGGGGCCCTGTTTTTCGTGTACCAGCTGTGGTTGATTCGCGCGCGCGACATTCAAGGCTGCTTCCAGGCGTTCCTCAACAACAACTACTTCGGCATGTCGGTATTTCTCGGCATCGCGCTCAATTACCAGTTCGGCCCGTAGCGCCCGCTCAGGCCCGCCGCCCTCGAGAACGCCGTGACCCCGACCTGCGCGGCGCGGTCGGTTGACTAAGCCCATGCGTCCCCCAATACTTCGCGCAATGAATATCCGCAACGATTGGTCCCTGGCCGAGGTCGAAGAGCTGTTTGCGCTGCCGTTCATGGACCTCTTGTTCAGAGCGCAACAAGTACACCGGCAGTATCAGATTCCGAACACCGTCCAGATCAGCACCTTGCTCAGCATCAAGACGGGGGCGTGTCCGGAGGACTGCGCTTATTGTCCGCAAAGCGTGCGTTACGACACCGGGCTCGAAACGGAAGAACTGATGGAATTGGAGGCGGTGACCGCCCGCGCCCACGCGGCCAAGAAGGCGGGCGCCACGCGTTTTTGCATGGGTGCGGCGTACCGCTCGCCCAAACCCAAGGATTTGCGCAAAGTAGTGGCCATGATCCGCGAAGTGAAGTCGCTGGGGCTGGAAACCTGCGCCACCCTCGGCATGGTCAGCCTGCCGCAAGCCCACGAACTCAAAGCGGCGGGTCTCGACTACTACAATCACAACCTCGACAGCTCGCCCCGATACTACGAAAAGATCATTACCACGCGCACCTTTCAGGATCGGCTCGATACCCTGCAGGCGGTACGCGACGCCGGGATGAACGTGTGCTGCGGCGGCATCGTAGGCATGGGGGAAGCACCGCAGGACCGGGCCGGGCTGCTGCATACGCTCGCCACGCTGCCAAGCCACCCCGACAGTGTTCCGATCAATCAGCTGGTGCGCGTCGCCGGTACGCCGTTGGCGGATGCCGAGCCCCTGGATCCTTTCGATTTCGTGCGCACCATCGCCGTCGCCCGCATCCTCATGCCGCGCGCCCACGTGCGCTTGTCGGCGGGGCGCAGCGACATGAGCGATGAGTTACAGGCCCTGAGTTTCCTGGCGGGAGCCAATTCCATATTCTACGGCGAGAAGCTGCTCACCACGGGAAATCCGGATACCGCGCATGACCAGCGTTTGTTCGAGCGGTTGAAAATTGTCGCCGAAGCCCCCGCGAGCGGCAGCGCCGAACCGGCGTCGATGTCCGGTGCCGTGCCGGCGCCGCTGGAGTTGCGCACCGTAACGGCGTGAGCGACTCCGGCTACGCGCTCGACAAGCCGTGGATACGGCGTTCCTTCGATCGTGCCAGCGGCACCTACGACGCCGCAGCCGTTTTGCAGGCCGAGGTGCGCAACCTGTTACTGGAACGGCTCGAACTGACGGATCTGTCGCCCCGAATCGTGCTCGACGCCGGTGCCGGCACCGGCCATGCCGAGCGCGCGCTCAAGCGGCGCTACGCCGGCGCGCACATCATTGCGCTGGATTCCTCCTTCGGCATGCTGCGGGCGGCCGCAGCACAGCAATCGTGGTTTCGGCCGTTTATGCGGGTATGTGCGGATGCCGAGCACCTGCCGCTGGCGGACGGCAGCGTCGACCTGGTCGTCAGCAATTTCATGTTGCAGTGGAGCGATCCGCATGCCGTGTTCGCGGAGTTCCGCCGCGTGCTGGCGCCGCGTGGTTTCTTGAGCTTCACCACCCTGGGCCCGGACACCCTGCGGGAACTACGCGCCGCGTGGCTGCAGGCCGGGCATGGCCGCGCGGATGTCCACGCCCGAGTGATCCCATTCATCGACATGCATGACATCGGGGACGGGTTGGTGCGTGCCGGTTTTGCCGCCCCGGTGCTCGACGTGGAGCGCTACACCCTGGAGTACGCCGATGTGCGCCGCCTGGCCGAGGATCTGAAGGCGACGGGAGCCCGGAATCCCACCGCCGGCCGGCCCAGGGGGCTCACGAGTCCTCGCAGATTTGCGGCCATGCAGGCCGCGTACGAGGGTTTCCGCAGCGACGGCCGACTGCCCGCCACCTACGAAGTGATATTTGGTCAAGCCTGGGCGCCGGCGTCCGCGCAGCGCCGGCCCGCCGATGCGTCGACGCATGTGTCGTTGGACGAAATCAAGCGCCAGCTGCGACACCCGCGCGGGGTCCCTCCATCATGAAAGGCCGGGCGGCGCGGCCATGAATCGGTTGTTCGTCACGGGTACCGACACCGGCGTCGGCAAGACCCGGATCGCTACCGCGCTATGCCTTGCCTTCGCTGCAGCGGGCAAGCGGGTGGCGGCCATGAAACCCGTCGCGTCGGGCTGTACGCGGACGGCGGACGGATTGCGCAACGATGACGCGCTCGCGCTGCAGGGCGCCATGACCGTTCGCGCCAGCTATACGGAGGTGAACCCCTACGCGTTCGAACCGGCAATAGCCCCCCACATCGCGGCCCTGGAGGCCGGGCGATCGATTGATTTCGACGTGCTGGACCGGTGCTTCGAGCGCCTGTCCTTGCAGAGCGATATCACCATCATCGAAGGCGCCGGCGGCTGGCTTGCGCCCCTGGACGCACGCCGGACGTTTGCCGACTTGGCCGCGCATTGGCAACTGGACGTGATTTTAGTGGTGGCTTTGCGGCTGGGCTGCTTGAACCATGCCTTCCTGACGGCGGAGTCCGTAGAGCGGCACGGTCTGCGCCTCGGCGGCTGGGTCGGAAACTCGGTGGACCCCGATTTTCAGCGTCGTGAAGCCAATATAGAGACGCTGCGAACCCGAATTGCCGCGCCCTGCCTCGGTACGTTTGGGTATTCCCCGCGCGCCGGCGCCGCCGACGTCGCCGCGGTGTTGCTGCCCAAACTCCCGGAATTGGACCGGGAACCCCCGGGATGGCAAGGGTGACGCTCCCTTGGGTTATCCTAGCGGCCATGGAACAGCGCATCGAACTCGCGCCCAATTGTTCGCTGACGCCCGCCGGCGCCAGGGTTTTCTTCATCGCTACATGTTTGTTTTCTTTGATTTTTAGTCTATTTTTTGCCTGCCTGGGATTTTGGCCGGTGCTGCCCTTCTGGGGGCTGGAGATGCTCGTATTGGGTCTCAGTCTGAACGCCAGCATGCGGCGGCGACGGTATACCCAGACGGTCACCATTACGGAGTCGCGCATCAGCCTCGTGACAAGATCCCGGCGGGGAGAAGCAAAACAAGAGTTTGCGCGGCATTGGGCGAAGGTTAGACTTCGCAGTCCGCGAACCCGCCTCTCTCCGAGCAGATTGATGATCGAGAGTCGCGGCCGGGCTTTCGAGGTCGGCAGCTTCCTCACCGAGGAGGAACGATGCGTCCTTGCCACGCGTTTACGGAGTCTGGTGGGCGGCATGAACGAATCGCCGCCGCTTGAATGGGATTGACTGAGAACCTAAGGGGTACATGTTGAGTAGAGTTACCAGGGCACGCGTCGAACATCGCACTTCCCGGCCGCGGGGCTTTCCGTGGGCCGCAGTGCTCGGTGCCGCCGCATTCGCCGCCGAAACGGCCTCCGCCAATACGTCGAATGGCTACAACCTGCCGATCGGCGTCACGGAATTGAGCCGGTCCATGTACGCGTTGCACATGGAGGTGTTTTGGATCTGCGTCGGCATCGCCGTGGTCGTCTTCGGCGCAATGATCTACTCTTTGGTGAAATTTCGCCGCTCGCAAGGCGCCATACCCGATACCACCATGGTGCATAGCACCAAAGTGGAGATCATCTGGACGATCATTCCCGTCATCATCTTGGTGGTGATGGCCGTTCCGGCGGCGGATCTCATCCTGAAACAGGAAGATACCCGCAACTCGCAGCTGTCGATCCGGGTCACCGGATATCAGTGGAAGTGGCAATACCAGTATATGGACGCGGGCGAGGGGGTCGATTTCTTTTCGACGCTCAAGCAGGATTCGAACTTCGCACGCCAGCTCGGTTCGGGGACGGATCCGAAGTCGATCGAGAACTATCTGCTGGACGTGGACAAGCCGATGGTGATTCCGAGCGGCACCAAGGTGCGCCTCCTGCTCACGTCCATGGACGTGATTCACGCATGGTGGGTTCCGGATTTCGGAGCCAAGCGTTCGGCCATCCCGGGATTCATCAACGAGTTGTGGTTCAAGGTCGATGCGGGCAAGGAGGGCATTTACCGCGGTCAGTGCGCCGCGTTGTGCGGCCGCGATCACGCCTTCATGCCGGTGGTGGTGGACGTGCGCACACCGGATGATTTCAAGAAATGGGTCGAGGAACAGAAAGGTGCCGCCAAGCAGGCCGCGCCGCCGTCCGCCCAGGTTCTGAACTGAAACCACTACGAATTCCATAGAGAGTCTGAACAATGGCCCACGATCACGCAGTAGACGTCCCTCATCACCACGATCATCATGACCACCACGATCAGCCGGCCGTCGGCATCAAGCGTTGGCTGTTCGCGACCAACCACAAGGACATCGGGACCATGTACCTGGTGTTCAGCCTCACCATGTTCTTCATCGGCGGCGCCATGGCCATGGTGATTCGTGCGGAGCTGTTCAAGCCGGGTCTGCAGCTGGTCGATCCCATGTTCTTCAATCAAATGACCACGATGCATGCGCTGGTCATGATTTTCGGCGCCGTCATGCCGTCCTTCGTGGGGCTCGCGAATTGGATGATTCCGCTGCAGGTCGGCGCGCCCGACATGGCGCTGCCGCGCATGAACAATTTCAGTTTTTGGATACTGCCGTTCGCCTTCACCATTCTGCTGGGCTCGCTGTTCGTCCCGGGCGGTGCGCCGGCCGGCGGTTGGACCATGTACCCGCCGCTATTCCTGCAGGGCGGCAATTACGTGGCAATGGCGATTTTTGCGGTTCATTTGATGGGCGCCTCGTCCATCATGGGCGCCATCAATGTGATCGTCACCATCATGAACATGCGCGCTCCCGGCATGAACCTGCTGAAGATGCCGCTGTTCTGCTGGTCCTGGCTGATTACCGCGTATCTGCTGATCGCCGTCATGCCCGTGCTCGCCGGCGCCGTCACCATGCTGCTGACGGATCACTATTTCGGCACCAGCTTCTTCAATGCGGCCGGCGGCGGGGATCCGGTCATGTTCGAGCATGTATTCTGGTTCTTCGGTCATCCGGAGGTGTACATCATGATTTTGCCCGCCTTCGGCATCATCTCCGAGATTCTGCCGACCTTCTCGCGAAAACCTCTGTTCGGCGCGACCTCGATGATCTACGCCATCGCCTCGATCGCATTCTTGAGCTTCATCGTGTGGGGACATCACATGTTCGTCGACGGTATGCCGCTGGCGGCGCAGGTGTTTTTCATGATGTCGACGATGCTGATCGCCGTGCCCACCGGCGTGAAGGTTTTCAACTGGACGGCAACCATGTGGCGCGGTTCCTTGTCCTTCGAACCGCCCATGCTGTTTGCGCTCTCGTTCCTGTTCCTGTTCACGATCGGCGGTTTTTCCGGCGTGATGCTCGCCATCGTCCCCGTGGACTTTCAGTACAATCAGACCTATTTCGTGGTAGCTCACTTCCATTATGTGTTGGTCCCGGGTGCGGTGTTCGCCATCATGGCGGCCGTCTACTACTGGCTGCCGAAGTGGACCGGCAACATGTACAGCATGAGTATGGCGAAATGGCATTTCTGGCTGTCGACGATTTTCGTGAATGTGCTGTTTTTCCCGCAGCACTTTTTGGGGCTGGCAGGCATGCCGCGCCGCATACCCGACTATGCCGTGCAGTTCTCGGACTGGAACATGGTCTCGTCCATCGGGGCGTTCGGCTTCGGTCTGTCGCAGATCCTGTTCGTGGTGGTCATCATCCAGTGCGCGCGCGGCGGCAAGAAGGCCTCGGCCGAAGTATGGGACGGAGCGGCGCCTACCGGATTGGAATGGACCATCCCCTCGCCGGCCCCCTATCACAGCTTCGCCGTCGCACCCGAGGTCAAATGAGCGCAGTCAAGGGCGCACCGATCGGCGGCAGTGACCGGCGCGCCAGCCACCGGGGTGCCGGCCACCGGGGTGCCGGCCCGGGTTCCGCCAACCGCCGCATTCGGAACCGCGCGTTGCTGCTGACCTCGTTGGCCTTGGCATTTTATTTCGGTTTCATCGCCGTCACGCTCTTGCGCAGTCATCACGGATGAAACCGGCGGACCCCCGAGCCAAGGCCCACCGCGGCCTCATCATCGGTCTGTTACTGATGACCGCCGGCAGCTTTGCCTTCGGCTGGGCGCTCATCCCGCTGTACGATGTGTTTTGCCGCGTGGCCGGCATCGGCAATGCCGAGGCCAAGGCCGGGCGGTCGACGGCCCACGAAGCCATCGACCTCGATCGCGAGATCACGATAGAGTTCGTAGCGGATCCGGCGTCGGTGGGCAGCTTCGATTTCCGCCCGAAGATCGCTTCCATGCGCATTCATCCGGGGAAGCTCTACGACACCCAGTTCTACGCCAAGAACCTGACCACGGCTGCGTCCGTTGCCCAGGCGGTGCCCAGCATCTCGCCGGGGGGCGCCGCCAAGTACTTTCACAAGACCGAGTGCTTCTGCTTCAGTCCGCAACGTTTCGCGGTGGGCGAAGGGCGCGATCTGCCGGTGCGGTTCATCGTCGATCCGGGGCTGCCGGCCAACGTCGATAAGATCACGCTGGCCTATACTTTTTTCGATACCACGCAATCGGCGGCACGCCGCTAGCAGACAGGCTCTTGGTCAAACGGCTAAACTGATTTCTTTGTAAAGCTTTAAGGGATAGAAACTTCCATCATGGCGCAAGCGCACGCTCCGGCAGCAGACGACAAGTATTACGTTCCTCACAGCAGCCCGTGGCCCATCTACGGCTCGGTGTCCCTGTTCATCCTGATGACGGGCGCCGTCTGCACTCTGAATAACTGGCTGCCTGCCTGGGCTTTGATCCCGGGCTTCGTGATGCTGATATCGATGTTCGTTTTCTGGTTCGGCACCGTGATCGGCGAAAACGAGCATGGCATGTACAACATGGCCGTCGACCGCTCCTTCCGCATGGGCATGATGTGGTTTATTTTTTCCGAGGTGATGTTTTTCGCCGCGTTCTTCGGCGCCCTGTTCTATGCGCGCGAATTGGTGGTGCCCTGGCTTTCGGGTCACGGCGTGAAGATCTTCAACAGTTTGCTGCTGTGGAAGGATTATGCCGGCACGTGGCCGACCAACGGGCCGGACAAATTGGGACCGGGCCTCAAGGGCGTGAGCGGAGCCTTTGAAACGGTGTCTGCCTTCGGGCTGCCGGCCATCAACACGGCCATTTTGCTCACCAGCAGCATCACCGTGACCATTGCTCACCATGCGCTGATCGCCGGTCATCGCACCCAACTGAAGATCTTCCTGGCACTGACGTTCCTGTTGGGATTCACGTTCGTCTATCTGCAAGCCCGGGAATATCACGAGGCCTATACCGAACTGGGACTGCGCTTGAGCACCGGCATCTATGGGTCCACCTTCTTCATGCTGACCGGCTTTCACGGCTTCCATGTGACGCTCGGCGCCATCATGCTGACGGTGATCTGGTTCCGCGTGATGAAAGGACAGCTCACGCCGCAGCGGCATTTTGCGTTCGAAGCGGTCGCTTGGTACTGGCACTTCGTCGACGTGGTATGGCTCGGACTGTTCATCTTCGTCTACTGGCTCTAGGAGCCCACGGCCCGGGGCGTCGACGACCGGCGGTGCGGTGCCCGGCGCTCTACCTCACCCTCGGCGGTACGATCCAACCCCGCGTATAGGCAACCAGCAGCAGCACGAACAGGAACACCGACAGGCCGATGCGCCAGCTCAAGGCTTTGACCATCTTGCTGCTGTCGCCCGGTTTGCTGCCCGATAGGTGGTACAAGGCTTTCCCCAGGCTGATCAATATCAGCGCCAGGATCACGACAACCAGATATTTGACTTCCACGGCCGCCCGACATTGCAAAGGGGAGCCCGCAAGTATATCGCGCCCATGAAACTAGGCTCCCGCATCTTCGCGCCACGACCGTTCACCACCCTACTCACGATCGTGGTGCTGGCGCTATTGCTGTCCTTGGGACGCTGGCAGCTGCGCCGGGCCGACGAGAAGCGCGCCCTGTACGATGCGTTCGACAAGGGTGCCGATGCGACTCGAGCGATCGATCTGCGGACTGCGCCGCTGCCGCGGTATCAACACATCGAGGCGCAGGGCAAGTACGATGGCTCACGGCAGATCCTGATCGACAACATGACCAGCGCTGATGGACACGCGGGGTATTTCGTGATCACCCCCTTTGCATTGACGGGCGGCGGCTGGCTGCTGGTCAATCGGGGCTGGGTGCCCCTCGGCGCGGATCGCGCGACCTTGCCGGCGGTTGACGTTGCGGGCGAGGCGCGCGTCATACAGGGGCGCGGCGACCATTTACCCAGCCCCGGAATTCGACTGGGCCAGCCCGCTGCGCTGCGCCCGCCATTCCCGGCCGTGGCAAATTTTCCAAGCCACTCCGACATCGAGCGGCTGCTCGGTGAGTCGTCGTGGGCGCGCGCCGCCGATGTGGTGCTTCTGGATGCCGATCAGCCGGCTGGCTACCTGCGGCAATGGCAGGCGCCCGGCTTTCCGCCGCTGCGCCACGTGGCATACGCCGTACAGTGGTTCGGTCTGGCACTGGCCTTGATCGTCATCTATTTGGCGACCAACTTGCACCGGGCCGGGCCGTGAACGCCCCGGCAACCCCGCGCGACGCCGCACACGACCGTCGTCAGCGACGCCTGCTGGTGGCCTTGGGGTCGCTGTTTTTCGCACCGCTCGCCCTGACGTTCTACCTCTACTACGGCCCCACGGGGTGGCGTCCGGGCAGCCGGGTGAATCACGGCGATCTCATCGACCCGCCGCGGCCGCTGCCCGAGCTTTCGCTTCCCCTGGCGGCCGGCAATCGCGATCCGAATGCCGGCGGCGGCCGGACCAAAGCTGACTTCTTGAAGGGCAAATGGACTCTCTTATATGTCGGGCCGGGAGGTTGCAGCGCGGTATGCCGTTCCGACCTCTACAACACCAGGCAAGTGCGGATCGCGCTCAACCGCGACATGGACCGAGTGCAACGGGTGTTCATTGCCGAGGGCGATTGTTGCGATCGGCAGTTCCTCGATACGCAGCATCCGGATCTCGTCGTCCTTCGCGCCACGCAAGAGGCCGTGCCGCTGCTGCGGCTATTGCCGGCCTGGCAGGGAATTGCGCCGGCCCTCGCCGACCGCGTCTACGTCATCGATCCCTTGGGCAATCTCATGATGTCCTATGCGCCCGATGCGAGACCTAAGGGCATGCTGGAGGACTTGAAGCGTCTGCTGGGGCTCTCGCATGTGGGCTAAGCCTGCGCCACCCTTATTTTGGTTCAGGCGTCTTGCGCTGGTCGGCGCCATCCTCGCTGCCATCGTGGTCGTATTGGGGGCTTGGGTGCGGCTGACCAACGCGGGCCTGGGATGCCCGGACTGGCCGGGATGCTACGGGCATCTCTATCCGCGGAGCGGGCACGCCGCCGGCAAGGCCTGGCATGAAATGATCCACCGCTACGTCGCGGGGACATTGGTCGCCATCATCGCCGTGTTGCTCGCCTGGGCCGTCGCGCGCCGCCGAGACCGCGGCCAGCCGCTGCTGCCGGTGGCTCTGCTGTTCGTGGTCGTCTTCCTGCAGGCCGCCTTGGGCGCGCTGACGGTCACCATGCTGCTCAAACCGCTGATCGTAACGGCCCACTTATTCGGCGGTCTGACGACTCTGGGCCTGTTATGGTGGCTGTCCATTCCGCCGGAGTGTCGCACGCTGTCGGCACCTGAGTTGGGATTGCGAAAATTCGCAATCGCAGCGTTCATCGTGCTGGTTCTCCAGATTTTTCTCGGCGGCTGGACGAGCAGCAATTACGCAGCCGTCGCTTGCCCGGATTTTCCCACCTGCCAACGCTCATGGTGGCCGCCAATGGATTTCCGCGACGCCTTCGTGCTGTGGCGGGGCATCGGCGTGGATTACGAAGGCGGCGTGCTCGCGAATCCCGCCCGCATGGCCATTCACTTCACGCACCGCCTCGGCGCCGCGGCTACGGGGCTCGCGCTCATCGGCTTCGGGCTCCTGACCGCCGCGCGTGCGGACAGCCGGCGTCTATACCGGGCCGGCATACTCTTGATCGCCGCCGTCGTGCTGCAGATCTCGATAGGTATTGCGACCGTGCATTTCGGCATCCCGTTGCCCGTAGCGACGCTGCACAATGCCGGTGCAGCGGCTCTGATCCTCGCCATGGTGTGGCTGATGCGGGCGCTGAGGCCGGCACCGCCGGCCCGCGTGGTACCCTTCGATCATGGCGATCGCACCCGATAATCCCCCGCTCCCCGCCCTAGACAAGCTCCCGGGCGGTTGGCGAGATTTCTTGGAGCTGACCAAACCCAAGGTCAGCCTGTTGATCGTCTTCACGGCCATCGTCGGCATGGTACTGGCCTCGCCGGGCATGGTGCCGCTGCCGGCGCTGATCTTCGGAACCTTGGGGATAGCAATGGCCTCGGGTTCGGCGGCGGCTTTCAACCACGTGCTCGACCGCCGCATCGACGAACAGATGGCGCGCACCCGCCGCCGGCCGCTTCCGACGGGGCATTTGCTGAAGAGTCAGGCCATCATTTTCGCAAGCGTCCTGGCGTTGGCTTCCATGCTGGTGTTGTGGTCCTCGGTGGGCGGACTCACCGCGTCGCTCACGTTTTGTTCCTTGATCGGCTACGCCATGGTGTACACCCTGTGGCTGAAACGCGCCACGCCGCAAAACATCGTCATCGGCGGCGCCGCCGGTGCCGCTCCGCCGGTTCTCGGCTGGGCCGCCGTCACGCACACCATCGATCCGCACGCACTGTTGTTATTTTTGATCATCTTCACCTGGACGCCGCCGCATTTCTGGGCATTGGCCATCGCGCGCCGGGATGACTATGCCAAGGTCGGAATACCCATGCTGCCGGTGACCCACGGCATTCCGTACACCCGGCTGCAGATCGTGCTGTACACCATTCTGTTGATTTTGAGCACGCTCATGCCGGTGCTCACCGGCATGAGCGGATTGATTTATCTGACCGCGGTGTTGTTCCTCAACGGCAGATTTTTATACTTCGTGCTGGCGCTCAACCGCGGCGCGCGGCCCGATCTACCCATACGCACGTTCAAGTTTTCCATCACGTATCTGATGCTGCTGTTCGCGGCACTGATCGTCGATCACTATCTTCGGCTAAGCCTTTAGCCTAAGCCTTTAGCAAAGTCTGTCCGGCAATGGGCAAGGTGCGCAGCCGCTTGCCGACGGCCGCAAAGATGGCATTGCAGACCGCCGGCGCAACCAACGCCACCGACGGTTCGCCGATGCCGCCGGGCGGTGCATCGCTCTCGATGAGATGCACGTCCAGTTCAGGCATTTCGTTGGCGCGCATCACGCGATACGAATGGAAGTTGGTTTGTTGCACGCGGCCCGAGGCTATGGTCACTTCGCCCCAGAGCGCCGCCGACAGCCCGAAGACGATGCCGCTTTCGATCTGCGATTCCACGATGCGCGGATTCACCATTTGGCCGCAATCCACCACGCAAGTGATCTTGTGCACCTTGAGTGTGCCGGCATCGACGGATATCTCGGCGACCTGTGCGAGGTGGGTGGCGTAGCCTTCCATCAGCGCCACGCCGTGGTACCTTCCACGGGACGCGCGCCCCCAGCCCGCGCGCTGTGCGGCCATCCGCAGCACGCGCGCATGGCGCGGCTTTGCCCCGAGCAGCCCGAGACGAAACTCGACGGGGTCCCTGCCTGCCGCTGCCGCGATTTCGTCCATGAAGCTTTCGATCACGAAGCAGTTCGGGGCATGGCTCACCGAGCGCATGTAGCCGACGTCGATGCCAATTTCCTGGCGCGAATACAGCAGGGCAAAATTTGGCACCGCGTACGGATAGTTCATCGCGTACTCGACCACGGAATCGAAGGGGTCCGTGGTGGACGGCGACGCGCGCGCGGTAATCGACGGGCCGGTGATATGCAGGGTCCACGCGGTCAGGCGGCCCTCACCGTCCAATCCGCCTGCGACTTCCTCGCGCGCCGGCGGTCGATAGGTGTCGTGCGTCATGTCATCTTCGCGTGTCCAAATGAGCTTCACCGGTGCACCGAGCGCCTTCGATGCCGCCACCGCCGCCGGAATGAAATCCACGTCCAAGCGCCGTCCGAACCCGCCACCCAGCAACGTGGTGAAGACTCTGACTTTGGCGGAATCGAGGCCTGCGGCGGCGGCGGCGGCCTGCTGCGCCGACTGTTGTACCTGGGTGCCCACGTAGATGTCGCACGCATCGGCTTTGACGTCGGCGGTGCAGTTCATGGGCTCCATGGTCGCATGCGCCAGTAACGGCAATGTATACACCGCCCGCAGCACTTGCTTCGCGGACTTCAGGGCAGCCGCTGCATCGCCGTCGGCCCGTGCGCTCAAGGGTGGGACGCTCTTCGCAGCGCTTTCCAGCACGTCACGGATGCGGGCATTGTCGAGTGCCGCATTCGCACCCGGATTCCACGTGATGTTCAGCGCTTTGCGCGCCGTCATCGCTTGCCAGAAATGCTCGGCGACGACCACCACGCCGCCCTCGGTGACGAGGACTTTGCGGACACCCGGCATGCGCTCCGCCGCGGCGGAATCGAGCGCTGACACCTTGCCGCCCAGTACCGGGCTCTGAGCCAGCACGCCGTACAACATCCCCGGCAACTGCACGTCGATGCCGAATTCGGCGCTGCCGTCGACCTTGCTTGCGGAATCGATACGGCGGCGCGATTTGCCGATGACTCGAAAGCCCTCCTTAGGTTTCAACGCGACGGCTGCCGGCACCGGCAGCTTGGCTGCTGTGCCGGCCACTTGGCCGAAGGTGACGGTCCGGCCACCCGGCCCATAGACCAATCCATTCTCGGCGTGGCAGGTCTCGGGAGGGACGCGCCAGCGCGCGGCTGCCGCCGATACCAGCATGGTGCGTGCCTGCGCACCGGCCATGCGCAACTTCTCCCATGCATCCTGCACGCTGTTGCTGGTCCCGGTGACCTGGCCGCCGTTCAGCGGATTGACATAGGCATCCCCGACCGGAGCCGCCACTACTTTGATCGCTTCGACCGGGATCTCGAGTTCCTCCGCCAGCAGCATCGGCAGCGCCGTATAGACGCCTTGGCCCATTTCGGCGCGGTCCACGATGACGGTGAACGTATTGTCGGGGGCGATGATCAGCCACGCGTTCAGTTGCGCGCCCTGCTCGGTACGGCGAGGCTTTTCGCCGGCGCCGAAACCCGGAAGCGTCAATGCCAGCAGCAGCGTTCCGCCCGCACCCGCCGCCACGCTCAAGAAGCCGCGGCGCGTAGCGTCGGAGAGCCCGTCGGGTAACGTCATTGTTGCGTGCCGCGCAGTTGCGCCGGTGCGCTCTGCAGTTCTGCCGCGCGGTGAATCGCCTCGCGAATGCGGGAATAGGTACCGCACCGGCAGATATTCCCGGCCATCGCGGCATCGATGTCGGCATCCGTGGGATTCGGGTTAGCGCGCAGCAACGCGGCGGCGGACATGATCTGTCCTGATTGGCAATATCCACATTGCGGTACGTCGATCTCGAGCCATGCCTTCTGCACGGCATGGCCGGCGCCCGCCGACAACCCTTCGATGGTGGTGACGGCCTTGTCCTGCACCGCGCCGAGCGGCAGCACGCAGGATCGGACGGCGGCACCATCCAAATGCACGGTGCATGCACCGCACAGCGCCATTCCACAACCGTATTTGGTGCCGGTCATCGCGAGATGGTCGCGCAGCACCCACAATAACGGGGTATCCGGCGAGGCGTCGGTGCTCATGACCTGGTTGTTGACGGTTATCTTCGTCATGCGGCAATCCAATGGCGACCTGCAACACGCGCGATGCTAGCATCGCCACATGCACGCCATATCGACCTTTTGATGCCCGCCACGTCGACCTTTTATCAACGTGTATTTGCGCTGGTGGTGGCAGCCGCTCTGGGGTATGCGCTCGTCCTGATTTTCACGCCCTTCTTGGGCTCGATGTGTTGGGCTGCATTCCTCGCCTTTCTAATCTTCCCGTTGAACATGCGCTGGCGCCGTGTTTTGCGGCGCAAAGGGGCCGCCGCGGGGGTGCTCACCCTGCTGGCGCCCATCATCATCCTCCTGCCTTTGAGCGCCGTGTCGATCGAGTTCGTGTCGCAGATTTCGGGCTTGCTGCAGAAATTGCAGCAAGCGGCGAAACAATGGGACATCAAGACCTTCGCCGACTTGCGGCAATTCCCATGGATCGCGCATGCCAACGATTGGCTGCAAGGGCACGCGGGCATCTCCGCCGCCCAAGTGCAATCATGGCTGGTTTCCGGCACCCAGCAAGTCCTGCAGCGGGCGGCCGGCTTTGGCGGCACATTCTTCCTCGGCGCTCTGGACTCGCTGTTCGGCTTCGCGATCATGTTGTTTCTATTGTTTTTTTTCCTGCGAGACGGCGATGAAATGATGGCGCGCGCGCGCCAACTCATCCCCTTGGACGAAGCGCGCAAGGACCGCCTGTTCGATCAGCTCAGCAACGTCACTCGCGCCATCATGTTCGGCACGAGCGTGACGGCTCTGGCCCAGGGATTGCTGATAGCCGTCGGCTTCGCCATCGCCACCCTGCCCTCGCCGGTGGTTTTCGGTGTGTTGGCGGCGCTGTTGTCGCTCTTGCCCATCGGCGGCGCCGCGTTCGTCTGGGGTCCGGCGGTCCTTTGGCTGTTCCTCGATGGCCGCTGGGGCTTTGGCATATTCATGCTGGCCTGGGGCCTGATGCTCGGAGGTCTCGACAACGTCCTGCGGCCCATGTTGATTTCCGGTCGAGCCAAGGTATCCGCTTTGGCAGTGTTCATCGGCGTCCTGGGCGGTATTCCGGCGTTCGGGGCCATCGGCGTCATCGCCGGGCCGGTGGTCCTCTCCTTGGTTATCGCACTGATCGAATTCGCCGAGGAGGCGCGCGAGGGCAGAGCCTAGCAGCCTATCGACCGCGGGGAATACTCATGCAGGCTCCTGCAGTACAATCCGCGGCCTCATGGACGTATCTCACCTCCTCGATGGGCTCAACGACGCGCAGCGCCAGGCCGTGGGCTCGCCGCTCGGCGCCGCACTGGTGCTCGCCGGAGCCGGCAGCGGCAAGACCCGGGTGCTGGTACACCGGGTAGCCTGGCTGATTCGAGTGGAGGGTACTTCCCCGAACAGCATCCTCGCGGTCACGTTCACCAACAAGGCCGCCGCGCAGATGCGTGGGCGGATCGAAACGCTGCTCGGGATACCCGGCGGCGCCATGTGGATCGGGACCTTTCACGGTCTCGCCCACCGCCTGTTGCGCCTACACTGGCGCGAGGCTGCCCTGCCGCAGAGCTTTCAGATATTGGATTCCGAGGATCAGTCGCGATTGCTGCGGAAGGTTTTGAAAGCCCTGGATCTGGACGAAACGCGTTGGGTACCGCGCGAGATCCTCTGGTTCATCAATGCGCAGAAGGACGAAGGCTTCAGATCGAAGCACATCAAGGACGATGGCGATCCGACGCGCCGCCAACTCGTCAAGATCTATCGGGCCTATGAGGAGGCGTGCCAACGCGCGGGGGTGGTCGATTTCGCGGAACTGCTGCTGCGAGCGTACGAATTGTGGCGCGACAACCCGGGTTTGTTGCAGCATTACCGGGCGCGCTTTCGCCACGTCTTGGTCGACGAATTTCAGGACACCAACGCCATCCAATACAAATGGCTGATGTTGCTGGCAGGGCCCGCGGGTCTGCCATTCGCGGTGGGCGATGACGATCAGTCCATTTATCGCTGGCGCGGGGCCCGGGTCGAGAATTTGAACCAATTCCGACGCGATTATCCGCAGGCCGTGCTGTACAAGCTCGAACAGAATTACCGGTCCACGGGTACGATACTCAAGGCCGCCAACGCGCTCATCGCCAACAATGCCGGCCGCCTCGGTAAGAACTTGTGGACCAGCGGCGCGGACGGCGAGCGTGTCAAGCTCTACGCAGCCTTCAATGAGCGGGATGAAGCCGATTTCGTCGTGAACCGCATCCGCGAGTGGGTGGACCGCGGCGGGGCACGGCGCGAAGTGGCGGTGCTCTATCGTTCGAATGCGCAGTCCCGCGTTTTCGAAGAAGCATTTTTGAACGCGCGCATGCCCTATCGCGTCTACGGCGGCCTACGATTTTTCGAGCGCGCGGAAATCAAGGATGCGCTCGCGTACCTACGCCTGGTGGCGAGCCGCGTGGACGATACTTCGTTCGAACGCGTCGTCAACCTGCCCACCCGCGGCATCGGCGCCAAGACCTTGGATACCTTGCGCGACATGGCGCGCGCCGACGGCCGGTCGCTGTGGGACGCTGCGGGCCTGGCGCTGCAAAGCGGTCTGCCGCAACGGGCGGCGCTGGCGCTGCAGGGTTTCATGCAGCTGATCGACAAGCTGGGCCGGGAAGTCGCGGGGCTGGAACTCTCGGAGCAAGTGGACCACGTGATCCAGAACAGCGGCCTGATCGAGCACTTCAAGAAGGAGCGGGGCGAGCGGGGAGAAGGCCGGGTGGAAAACTTGCTCGAACTGGTGAGTGCCGCCAAGGGTTTTTCGCCCGAGGGCGAGACCGACCTGCAGCCGTTGGAGTCCTTTCTCGCGCACGCCGTCCTCGAGTCGGGCGAGGGTCAAGCGGACCCCTATGCCGATTGCGTGCAAATGATGACGCTGCATACGGCCAAAGGCTTGGAATTTCCGGTGGTATTTCTCGCCGGCATGGAGGACGGGCTGTTTCCGCACCAGCGCTCCATTGCCGACCTCGCGAGCTTGGAGGAGGAGCGCCGCCTTTGCTACGTCGGCGCCACCCGGGCCATGCGGCAACTGTACGTCACCTATGCCGAACAGCGCCGGCTCTATGGCGTGGATCAGTACGGGCAGCCATCCCGTTTCATCGGCGAACTGCCCGCGGAGCTGATCGAGGAAATACGGCCGCGTCTGCAAGTGTCGCGGCCGGCATTCGTCAGGCGCTCGGGCACCCTCGACGAGACCCCGACTCACGCCATGCGCATGGGCAGCCGCGTGCGGCATGCAAAGTTCGGCGACGGGGTGGTACTGAACTTCGAGGGCAACGGACCGCAGGCCCGAGTGCAAGTGAACTTCGAGGCCCAAGGCACGAAGTGGCTGATGCTGTCATACGCAAACCTCGTTCGTGTAGAGTAATCTCGTGAAAATCATCATTCTCGGCGCCGGACAAGTGGGCCGCACGGCGGCCTTCCATCTCTCCCGTGAGGAAGCGAACGACGTCACCGTCATCGACGTGAACGAGGAGATCTTGCGCGACCTGCAGGACCGGCTCGACATACGCACCGTGAACGGCAATGCGTCCAGTCCGCGAATCCTGGAAGCCGCCGGGATCGCGGGGGCCGATATCCTGGTTGCGCTCACCAACAGCGACGAAGTCAACATGCTGGCGTGCCAGATTGCCTGGACGCTGTACCGCACCCCCAAGAAGATCGCCCGCGTGCGTTCGGCCGACTACACGGAACGGGAAAAGCTATTCGGCGAGAGCGGCGTTGCGGTGGACGTCTGGATCAGCCCCGAGCAGCTGGTCACCGAGTACGTGGCGCGCCTCATCCGCTACCCAGGAGCCCTGCAAGTATTGGATTTCGCGGATGGCCGCGTTCGCCTGGTAGGCATTCGCGCTCTGCAAGGCGGCCCCCTGGTGGGGCAGGCGTTGCGGACGTTGCGGGAGCATATTCCCACGGCCGATGCCCGGGTGGCTGCCATTTACCGGGCCGGAAAGAGCATCAAGCCCGAAGGGGAGACCGTCATAGAAGACGGCGACGAAGTATTCTTCCTCGCCGCGCGCGAAGACATCCGCGTGGTGATGAAGGAGATGCGCCGTGAAGAGGCGCCGGCGCGGCGCGTCATCATCGCCGGCGGGGGCAACATCGGCTTCCGGCTGGCGAGCGAGCTGGAAGACAAAAATCAGGTGAAACTGATCGAACGCGACAGCAAGCGCGCGCGCCGCGTGTCCGAGCAATTGAATCGGACCATCGTGCTGCAGGGTGATGCGGCGGACGAAGAATTGCTGCTCGAGGAGAACATCGACAGCACGGATGTATTCGCGGCGCTCACGAATTCCGAGGAAGCCAACATTCTGTCGGCGATGCTGGCAAAGCGGCTCGGCGCGCACAAAGTCATGGCGCTGATCAACAAGCCCTCGTATGCGGAACTCATCGAAAGCGGCTCCATCGACGTGGCCATATCCCCGCAGACGGTGACCATCGGCTCGTTGCTCGCGCACGTGCGGCGCGGCGACGTGGTGCGGGTCCATTCGCTGCGGCGAGGTGCCGCGGAAGCGCTGGAAGTGGTCGTGCATGGCGATGCCGACAGCTCCAAGGTGATCGGCCGCCGCATCGAGGACATCACGCTGCCCGAGGGCACGACGCTCGGCGCCGTGGTGCGGGGGGAAGACGTCATCATCGCGCATCACGACACCACGGTGCAGCCCGACGACCATCTGATCCTGTTCTTGACGGATCGTCGTCACATCGACGCGGTGGAAAAATTGTTCCAAGGGTCCGCCTCTTTCCTGTGAAAGACATTCTCCTGCCGGTCGCCCACGTATTCGCCCTCGTCATGATGGTGTTCGCGGTGACCATGCTTGCGCCGCTGGTCATGGCGGTTTGGGAACTAGACCCCGCGTTGTGGTCGTTCATCTTGTCTGCGGTGGCCACCTTCGTGCTGGGAGCGCTGTTGTGGCTGGCGACGCGGCGCTTCAAGCGGGAGCTGAAAACCCGCGACGGCTTGATGCTGGTGGCGCTGACTTGGATAGCGCTGCCGGCGGTCGCAGGATTTCCGCTCTGGAAGTACCTCCCGATCAATTTCACCGACGCCTATTTCGAAGCAGCGTCAGGCCTCACCACGACGGGCGGGACGGTGTTGTCGGGGCTCGAATATTTACCCCGCTCCATCAATCTATGGCGGCACCTACTCAGCTGGCTCGGCGGCATGGGGATCATCGTGCTGGCGGTGGCGATACTGCCCATGCTTGGCGTCGGCGGGATGCAGATCTATCGCGCCGAAATGCCCGGCCCGATGAAGGACAGCAAGTTGACGCCGCGGATCGGGCAAACGGCCAAGTTGCTGTGGGCAGTGTACGCGGGGCTCACGGCAGCATGCATCGTCTGCTTGAGGTTTGCCGGCATGAATTGGTTCGATGCCGTCTGCCATGGGTTCTCGGCGCTCGCACTGGGCGGCTTTTCCACGTACGACGCCAGCATCGGGCACTTCAATTCACTGCCCGTCGAGATGGTGCTGACCGTCTTCCAGATTTTGGCCGCCTTGAATTTCGCGACGCATTATCTGGCGTGGACTCAGCGCGGGGTCTGGGCCTATTTCCGCGATGCAGAAGCGAAAGCGGTCCTCGGCGTGTTGACGGCGAGCTGTGTCGGTATCGCCTTGTTCCTGATGTATAAAGGGAGCTATCCCGACTTCCCAACGGCGCTGCGGCATACCACGTTCAACCTCGTGTCCATCGCAGTCGACAGCGGCCTGCACACCGAGGATTACTCACGGTGGCCGATTTTCGCACCCATGTGGATGATGTTCTTGAGCTGCATCGTCGCCAGTTCCGGCTCGACCGGCGGCGGCATCAAGATGATACGGACGCTGGTGCTCGCCAAGCAGGCACACCGCGAACTCAACATGTTGGTGCATCCGAACATGGTGCGTCCGCTCAAAGTAGGGGGCAACGTCATCGCGAACCGGGTGGTCTTCGCCGTACTGGCCTTCGTATTCCTGTATTTCATGAGCATAGTCACGTTGATTTTCGTGCAGCTCGCCAGCGGCTTGGATTTCATGACGTCGCTGTCGTCCATCATCGCCTGCATCAACAATGCCGGACCGGGTCTTGGGTTGGTGGGTCCCGGCAGCAACTACGGCACTTTGACCGATTTCCAGAC
>JALYHU010000159.1 GCA_030776345.1 Pseudomonadota bacterium
AGTGCCGAAGCGCGCTGAGACTGTGACCCGCGTCACGCTTCCGCGCAGTATTGCGAAACGAAAGCTTCGAGAAAGGTTGCACACATAAGGTATCGCCATGAACACACGACTCGCTGCGCTCCCCCGCCCGCATCTCCGCCGCGCAACAGGCTTCACACTGATCGAACTCATGATCACCGTGGCCATCGTCGCCATCCTCGCGACCATCGCCTACCCGAGTTACCGCAACTACGTGATTCGCGGGCAGGTGGTCAACGCGACCAACGGCTTGACGGCCTTGAGCGCCAATATGGAGCGCTATTTCCAGGATAACCGCAGTTATGTCACGGCCAATAATACTCCATCGCCCTGCGACCCCCCCAATGCGCCCTATAACGTCGGAAATTTCACACTCTCCTGCACCACTACCGCCAATCCCGCTGGATTTGTAGCGCAAGCCGCTGGCTTTGGGCCCAATCTCGGGTTCACTTACACCATCGACCAGGCGCTCACCCAAACGAGCGCCGTCGCTTCACCCGCCCCATCCGCCTGGATCATTACCTGTCCAGCCAGCTGGGAGACCAAGGAAGGCCAGTGCTGACGAGCAGTGGCATCCGTACTTCCACTTCCGGGTTCACTATTCTCGAGATGATGGTGACCATCGGAATTTTCGCCATCCTCGTGACGCTGACCGTGCCCACCATGAGCACGTGGGTCGCCAATACCCGAGTTCGTGCCGTCGCCGATGCGTTGCAAAACGGCGTGCGGCTGGCGCAGACCGAATCGCTGCGACGCAGTCGGCAGGTTGTATTCGCCCTGACCAACGATAGCCCGACGACGCTGAGCCCGGCTTTCACGGCGGTTGCCAGCGGTAAATACTGGGTGGTCGAGACCATTCCCGCCATGACTGGCAGTGGTGAGGTCGCCGCCTTCATCGCTTCCGGGGTGTTGAGTTCGGTGGGTTCGACCGTTGGGATCCAGGGTCCCGCGGAAATCTGCTTCAACTCCGTCGGCCGCCTCGTCGTAAACACCACTGCCAGCGTGCCCGGCGGCGGCGGCGGCTGCCAACCCGGCGGTGGCCTGAAGATGTCGTACACCTACCAGGTCAAGGCAGCGACGGGCACCACCGAGTTTGATGTCCAAGTGGCCCTCGGCGGTCAGATGCGCCTATGCGATCGCGCCCAGACGCTGTCCAACTCGAACCCTTACGGGTGTTAGCTATGAAATCGTCGCCGACTCGCATGCCCCTGTCTCGGCCGCTACGCCGACGCTCACCCTGTCTGCGCCCGCAGCGCGGCGTCGCGCTGATAGAGGCGCTGGTGTCCATCCTCATCTTTTCGTTCGGGGTGCTCGGGCTGGTCGGCCTCGAGGCGAGCGCCATTAATTTCTCCGTGGATGCCCAGGATCGCAACCGGGCGGCCCTGTTCGCAAGCGATATCGCGAGCAGCATGTGGCTGGCCAACAGCGTGAGCTATGCTACCAACCCTCTGCTTGCACCACAGTACGCAGCTTGGCAGGTCAGCATCGCGGATCCCACCGGCACGGGATTGCCACAGGGTACGCTGAATATCACTTCCTCCACGGGCCCGAGCGACACCGGAACCTTCCCAGACACCGCTGACATCGTGATCACCTGGATTCCGCCGACGGACAAGAGCGGCGCCCGCCGCCAGCTCACCACGCGCGTGATTCTGCCCACGGGGCCAACATCGTGACGCGCACACACCGCGGCATGACGCTGGTCGAATTGCTGGTGGCCATGGTCATCGGCCTGGGGGTTACCCTCGCCGTCGCCTCGCTGCTCGTGACCGGGGAAAACCACAAGCGGACCACGACGTCGACCAACGATACCGAACAGACCGGCGCCTACGCAGTTCATGCTCTCGACCGCGCGCTGCGCAGCGCCGGCTCCGCCATCGCGGAATCGGCCGATCTGGGCGCGCTGGGCTGCAGGCTCAATGCCGCCCAGATCTTGCCGCGCAACTCGTTCCCCGCGCCATTTGCCGCGAACTTTCTACCCGGTACGGCCGCCAACCTGCGCGTCGCGCCTCTGCTCATCGGCGCGAACATGTCGGATAACAAGACGTCGGACGTGCTGGTCGTGATGGGCGGTTCGGGTGCGGCCGGGGGTGTGCCACGCGCCATCAACGGCCCCCCTCCCGATGCCAAATCGCTGGTGCTGCAAAGCACCGTGGGCTTTTTTCCACGCGACCTCGTGTTGGTCAGCGAACTCAATCAACCCGGCATTCCGGACTGCCTCGTCGAGGGGGTCCAAGCCCTCGCCTCAACCAGCACGCTGACGCTGGGCACTACCAACGGCAATCCTTACTACTACTACACGGCGATTGGGGGGAATGGTCTTGGCACGAGCTTGGCGACGATGGCCGCCGACGTGACCTCGAGCTACGTAACGCCGCTCGGCAATGCTAAAGCCAACAACGTCCAGTTCCAATTGTTCGGTGTCGGCACCGATTACACGCTGTATAGCTACGACCTGCTGCAAAACCAGCTGCTGGTTCAGGGCATCGGGATCGACGCAGCGCAGCCCGTCGCCGATGGGGTGATCCAGATGAACGCCATTTACGGCATCGTCAAAAAAGGGGTACAGAGCTGGGCCAACCCCAACGATGTGGTCGACGGCTACGACATCAACAGTGTGATGGCCAATTCGACCACCATGAAATCCATCATCGCGGTGCGTGTCGCGCTGGTGGTGCGCGGCGAATACTACGACAAGAAATCCGTGTCTCCGGCGAAGCTGACGATCTTCAACGGATTGAACGACCTCAATGGCAATTCGCTGTCGCAACTAGTGGATCTGACTGGGCCCGGTCAGAACTACCGCTACCGCGTCTTCGAATTCACCGTCCCCTTGCGCAACATGCTGATACTGGCGGGAATTTGAACATGCGCACCCTGCATCATCCACGATGGCGTCAACGGGGCGTCGTGCTGATATTCACCCTGATCATCCTGCTGATCCTAACCATCGGCGCGGTTGCCCTGGTACGTTCCATGAACACCTCGCTAGTCAGCGCCGGCAATCTCGCATTCCGGCGCGATCTTGCGAATCAAGGCGAGCAGGCGGTATCTCATGTGATCGCCGAATTCTCGCCCGGCGGCATTCTCGCTGGCTCGGCGACCACTCAAGCCGATATTCCGAGCTCCAACTATTCGGCCAAGATGCTCGGGACCAATACCCAGGGCGTACCGACCGTGCTGCTCGGCAGCGACCCTGCGTTCACCGGTACTTGGACCGCCGGCGACCTCACCGGCGCGACCCCCGACGTCATTGTTCGCTATGTGATCGACCGCCTATGCGATGCGCCGGGTGCCCCAGCGACGGTTAACTGCATCCAGTCATCCGCGTCGTCCAAGCCTCTCGATAGTTTGGATACGGGGGCGCTCGCGCCGCCTTCCGCCACCGTGTATCGCCTGACCGTGCGCGTCTCCGGGCCCCGGAGTACGCAGGTGTTCCTGCAAACCACTTTCACCAAGCCCGACTGACGAGGCACCCCAATGACACCCCGTATTTCCCCGCGCTTTATGAACGACACAGTGCGGCGCTTCGGCGCAGCCGGCCTCGCGACGCTGCTCTATGTCATCGGCGCAGCCATGCCCGCCGCCGCACAATCCCCCGTCAAACTCGCGGACCAGCCCATCTTCGGAACAGCCGATGTGCCCGGCAATCTCGCACTGACGCTCTCGGTCGAGTTCCCCACGGCCATCAGCGTGGCGAATCTCGGCAACTACGCCGACTCCAGCACCTACTTGGGCTACTTCGATCCGGTCAAGTGCTACACGTATGTCGCCGTCGCGTCCGCCGGTAATCCCAGCGATTACTCCGGCAGTTTCTTTCAGCCCGCGAGCTTTGGGACGGGCACGTACTTCCACACATGCTCCGGCCAATGGAGCGGCAATTTCATGAACTGGGCGTCGATGCAGACCATCGACCCGTTCCGCTGGGCGCTGAGTGGCGGCTATCGCAGCGTAGACACGGTTTCTCAGACGATTCTCGAGAAAGCATACGGCTCGACCCAGGGCTCAGCGAGCGGCAACTTCAAACCTCGAGGAACTTTACAGGGAACGCCGAATAATCTGCCGAGTTCGCTGGCCTCCAGCGTCACGCCCTTCAATTCCTGGGACGACTTCGACTTGGGTGTGTGGGGCAACGGCACCGCCATGGTGTTTTCAGAGGGCAACGGTTACACCAGCGGAGTCTCGGCTGCGGTGGACCTGACCGACGTTGCGGCCGCAAACAAGCAAAAGAACAAAAACATCGATACCGCCTACCGGGTCTACATCCGCGTCGACGTGTGCGATGCGACCACCGCGCTGGGTCTCAGCGGCCTCGAATCCAATTGCGTTCAGTACCCCGTCTATCCTGCGGTCGGCCCCTACCACTACAAACCCGAAGGATTGCTGCAGCAGTACTCCAACAAGATCCGCTACAGCGCGCTTGGCTACTTGAATGGGCTCGGCTCGAGCCGGCAGGGCGGGGTGCTGCGCGAACCGATGGGTTTCATCGGTCCCACCTACCCTCAGCCCCTCTCCTCGACGGTCATCACCAATACCCGGTCCGAGTGGGATGCCGTCAGCGGCATCATGTTCTCCAATCCAGACCCTACCTTGGCCGCAAGCAGCGGAGTGGCGCAGAGCGGCGTCTTGAACTACCTCAACCAATTTGGGCACAGCACTCAGAAGTACGAGACGTATGACAACGTCAGCGAACTCTACTACGCCGCCGTCCGCTACTACGAGACGGTCGATGCTACGGCGAACTCGCCCGCGAAATTCGGCAATGTGCCAGAGTGGACCAATTCGGCCACCACTACCGAACTAGATGGCTTCCCCGTAGTGACCACCTGGGCGGATCCCATCGCCTACTGGTGTCAGAAGAATTTCATTCTCGGCATTGGCGACAACCACACGTGGTATGACTATAACGTGGGTGGCGGCACCGCTTCGGGTGGGCGTGCCAAGCCTCCAGCCGTAGCTTCGGACTCGTTCAATCAAGCCGCGGCGTGGACAACGGCGTTGCAGACGCTTGAGGGCATTGCCCTGACGCCCTGGTGGCCATTCGATTCCGGGGCCACTTACTACATGGCGGGCTTGGCCTATGGCGTGCACGTCAACGATATCCGCCCGGACCTGACCGGCGCCCAGACGATTTCAACTTTCTGGATGGACGTCGAGGAAGGCGGCGGGCCGGAAAACCTGAACGACTTCTACTTAGCGTCCAAGTATGGCGGGTTCACTCCCGCGACGGCCATACCCGCAGCACCCGCCACAACGCCGTACAACATGTCCACACCCCTATCACTGAGTCAGTGGGATACGTCGGGTGCTTCGATCGTGATGAACGGCAAGCGCACTCATCCGCTGCCCGACAACTATTTTCTAGCCGGCAACGCGAATCTGATGGTGGCGGGATTGGCGTCGGCGTTCACCAGCATTTCGAACGCGAGCAAGGCATTCGAAACCTCCTTTTCATTCTCGAGTCCCGTCATCGCAACCTCCGGAGAGCTTTCGTTTTCCTCGCAATACGACTCGAGCACGTGGACCGACACCCTCACCGCGAACCTGCTTACCTTTGCCGCCGACGGAACCCCGATCGACTCGCCAGTCTGGTCCAGCAACACCACGGTGCCGGCGCAACTCGCCGGCACCGGTTGGCAGACCGCCCGCAATATCGCGACCTGGAACGCGAGTGCCAAAGTACCCGCGGGGGTGCCGTTTGAGGTCGCCAGTTTGAGCTCCTCGCAACTCGCCGCGCTATTGCCTTCCTACTCGAGCGGACCGAGCCCTATTACCGCCGAGACCAACTACCTCAATTACCTGCGCGGCGATCAAACCAACGAGGTGGGGTCGACCGCCAGCGGAAGCACTCAATCCCTGCGCAAGCGCACCGGGCTGCTCGGCGACGTCATCAATGCCAGCCTCACCGCGGTGGCAGCCCCGATCATGACGTATGGGGAGGGCACCAATCCCGGTTACTCCGCTTTCAAGACCACCTATGCGAACCGGACCACCATGGTCTACGCCGGCGCCAACGACGGCATGCTGCATGCCTTCGTCGGCCCGTCGGGGCTCGAGCGATTCGCCTATGTCCCGAGCGCTCTGTTCCAGGGTCCGAACGGGACGCCCCAGGTCGACGGCCTGGCCCAGATCGGCAATCCCAACTACGTCCACCATTACTATGTTGACTCGACCCCAAAGGCCTTCGACGTCGATTTGAACCGCACCAATGGCAATACGACCGGTACTCCAAACTGGGCCACCGTGCTGATCGGCGGTTTGGGCAAGGGTGGCAAGAGCTATTACGCCATCGACGTGACCGACCCGGACAGCATGACCAGCGAGAGCGTGGTGGCCGGCAAAGTGCTCTGGGAATTCTCTGACAGCACCATGGGTTACAGCTACGGCTTTCCCAGCGTCTTCAAGACGGCCCAATACGGCTGGGTGGTGGCGCTGACCTCGGGTTACGATAACAGCGACGGCTATGGCTATCTGTACCTCGTCGATCCCGCGACCGGCGCGCTCCTGCAGAAAATCAAGACTCCGATCCTATCCAGCGGCCTGACGTGGGCGACGGGTTACATTCCGGATGGCACCGACTACACAGCCGAATCGGTCTATGCGGCCGATCTGAATGGTCAGCTTTGGCGCTTCGACCTTAGGGCAGCCACCGGCAGCTACCCGACACCCACCCAGATCGCTTCGTTGACGGATGCGTCCGGCAACGCTCAGCCGGTCACCACGCCGCCGAGAATCGAGATTCATCCCATCACACGCCGCCGATACATCATGCTGGGTACCGGGAAGCTGCTGTCGAACGTGGACGTCAGCTCCTCCGCCATGCAGACCTTTTACAGCATCATCGATGGGACGACCCTCGTCTTCCAGACCCCGAGCACCCCCATCACCCGGGCCAATTTGACGCAGATCCTGGACGTGACCGCGCCCCCCACCCTACCGCCGCAGTCGAAGGGCTGGTATTACGACCTGGGCACGGGCTGGCGCGTGGCAACCGGTTACCCGCAGACGTTCAACGGCAACGTGGTCTTTTCCGCATTGTCGGCCTCGACCGATGCTTGCAGCCCGTCGGGGTCGAGCCAGGTGTACGGAATCAATTACGCGACAGGGAACTCGGTATTGACTGCCACTGCGACGTCAACAGTAATCGTGCCCTACGTGTTCTTCAGCAGCGCGGTCACCAATCTATCGTTCGTCAGCGGCAGTGGCAGTGGCGGCAGTGGCAGTGGCAGCGTGGAAATGCTCGCTGGAGTCACAACGAACAACCATCCGTCGAAAATTTCCGGCGGGTGGAGCAATGGGATCAAGACTCGCCTCTTGAACTGGCGCGATATACCCACCGCGGAGTAGCAGTTGGTCGTGGACATCATAGGGAAGCGCGAGGGCATGTTTGCTGCCAGGATACCCACCGTCCCGGAGAGGTCTTGGTGACTCGTCATTGCGATTGCGGGGCATGCCGCCGTCATCGCAATTCCCGGAATCCATCGAGCGCTTGCGGATGTTGAGCAAGCAGCGACTCGATCTGCGGCAGTCGAGCCCGCGCTGCTGAGCGCAACTCCTGCGGAGCCGCCGCGAAGGACTCGCGCAGCGACACGCTGTCCTGTTCAATCAAGATGGCGGCCAAAGTGACCGCTTGCACGAGGTCCTTCTGTGCCTTGGCGGGGTCCCGCGTGCGGTGCGTACTCGAATACAGCTTG
>JALYHU010000160.1 GCA_030776345.1 Pseudomonadota bacterium
GCGCGACTATCCCGCCACCCCGCCCGTGGTCGCTCAGTCTATCGGCGGCAACGCTGCGGGCTCGAACACCCTGGGCGACTCGGTGCCGCAAGCCGGCCCGCCCGGAGCTGCCACCACCACGCCAGCCGAGGGTGCGCCGGCGGCCTCGAGTTCGGCAGCACCCCTCGGTGGCGCGGCGCCCGCACCGCCGGATACCCTCGCGCCAGCTACGGCCGCCGCACCAATGCCCGGGCCGCCGGTGCATGTCGTGACCGACGTGTTCGACCTCGACATCAATCTCAAAGGCGGAGAACTGGATCGAGCCGATCTTCTGCAGTATCCGGTGCACAAGGACACGCCGAACATTCCCGTTCGCTTGTTGAATTCCGATCCGGAGGACCGGTACTTGTTGCAGACCGGTCTGGCCGGCGCGCCGGGCGAGGCGGCGCCTTCCCACCTGGTGACGTGGAGCGCAGCGGAAAAATCCTACGTACTTCCTGCCGGTGCCGACGAACTGCGCGTGCCCCTCACTTGGACGGACGGCCACGGGCTCACCGTGACCAAGACGTTCACGTTCAAGCGCGCATCGTATGCCATCGATTTGGCCTATAAAGTTGAGAACGGCAGCGGCGCGGCGCGCTCGTTTGCGGCCTATTCGCAGTTCCTGCGTCACTGGGTCAAGGCTTCGCGCTCGTATTTCGATGTCGAAACCTATTCATTCAAGGGTCCGGCGGTATACGACGGCATGAAGACCGAGGACTTGAAGGTCGATAACGACACCGACAGCAAGTTCTCGCAGACGGTGACCGGCGGCTGGATCGCCTCCCTGCAGCATCACTTCGTGTCGGCCATCGTGCCGGCCCCCGGCCAGCCCACCAAGATTCAGCTACAGGTCCAGGGCCAGCGCTACTTGCTCGTCGCCACCGGCCCGATGATGTCCATTCCGGCAGGCGGCGAAGCCACCTTTGATGAAAAACTGTTCGTCGGCCCCAAGTTACAAGCGCAGCTCGCCGCCGTGGCCCCCAATCTCGAGCGCACGGTCGACTACGGCAAGCTCACGGTGCTCGCGCACCCGGTGTTCATGGTGCTGGTATGGGTGCACAGCGTGGTCGGCAATTGGGGATGGTCCATCATCATCGTCACCGCCCTCATCAAATTGCTGTTCTATCCTTTGAGTCAGGCGAGCGGTCGTTCCATGGCCAAGATGCGGGCCATCGCGCCGCGCATGAAGCAGATACAGGAATCCTACAAGGACGACCGCGAGAAACTCGGCCGAGCGATGATGGAGTTGTACAAGAAGGAAAAGATAAATCCATTGGCGGGTTGTTTGCCCATGGTCGTCCAAATTCCTTTTTTCATCTCGTTCTATTGGGTACTGCTCGAAAGCGTGGAAATGCGCCAGACGCCCTTCTTGCTGTGGATCAATGATTTGTCCTCGCGCGATCCGTATTTCGTATTGCCCTTGTTGATGGGCAGCGCGATGTATGCACAATTCAAATTGAATCCCGCGCCGCCGGATCCCACGCAGGCCAAGATCATGCAGTTCATGCCCTTGGTCATGACCGGAATGATGGCTTGGTTTCCGTCGGGTTTGGTGCTCTATTGGTTGACCAACACCGTTCTGTCCATCGTGCAGCAGTGGCGCGTGAACCAAGTGGTTCAGGCCGAGGCAAGTAAACAGCGATCGTAATCGCGCGAGGCGCTCGTATGACGCCACTTAAAACGAACTCGGAACACCGGGGGTTCTCGAGGTGACACCCGACCAGCCTCCTCCCGACGGGGCGCCCGATACCATCGTCGCCATCGCCAGTCCGCCGGGACGCGGTGCGGTGGGGGTGGTTCGCGTATCCGGACCCGAGGTGCCGCGCATCGCGATTGAAATTCTCGGAGCGCTACCCACGCCTCGGCTCGCCGGTTTGCGGCAGTTCCGAGACGAGGACGGTGCCGTCCTCGATGCCGGTCTGGCGCTGTACTTTCCGGCACCCGCGTCCTTCACGGGTGAGCATGTGCTCGAGCTGCAGGGTCACGGCGGTGCGTTCGTCATGGACCGGCTCCTGCAACGCGTGCTGGGGCTCGGCG
>JALYHU010000161.1 GCA_030776345.1 Pseudomonadota bacterium
CCCACCGATCCGCCATCCGGTGTATTCTACTATGGCGCCGGGGGCGGTGAGAGCGCCTATTACAAAAAGCCATCCTGGCAGCACGCACTTCCAGGAACGGGCCGGCAAGTTCCGGACGTCTCCGCGCTTGCGGACCCCTTCACCGGATTTGTCATCGTATACACGCAAGCCGGGGTGCAGTACGTCGAGGCAGGCGTCGGCGGAACAAGTCTGGCCAGTCCGATCTTCAGCGCCATCTGGGCTATTGCGGACCAGTATAACGGAGCGGCGCTCGGCCAGGCAGCTCCGGCCATATCGAAGCTGAAAGCCGGCCAGATTTTGGATGTATTACCCACCTCCGATCTGACGGACTTTGATGTTTCAGGTACGGTTCATGACTCGAGCGGCACGACGTACTACTCGCCCACGGGGTTGTTCGCCGGGCTGCTGTACACGACGACGCAGTTCACGAGTGCTATATACAACCCGGCTAGCAATACCGGTTATGCCTTCAGTTTCGGTACCGACAGTTCGCTGACCGTGACGAAGGGCTGGGACAATGTCACGGGGTTTGGCGAACCGAATGGACTCCCGTTCATCCAAGGCGTCACCGGGAAAACCACCGGAGCGGCGGTGAAATAAGAAATAGTCCACATCCGGGGCGGCGCTGGCTTTGGCGCCGCCCTTCATTGGCGCAAAGCCCTCGATACCGGCTTTCAAATAGCGTAGCGCCTAAGCGTGCACGCCTCGGGTGCACAACGACTATGAGCGTGGACCGTTCCCGGTCCACGCCCATTTTAACGAGGTCTCAGCTGTACGCCGGCTTGAACCCACACCTCAGTGGTGGGCAAGCCTGCCCTGTACCGCTTCAGGGTTGCTTGCGTTGCGCTTCCTTTTCGTCTTGCTTGGCGTAGCCCTTCACGGTTTCCTTCGCATCGCCGTAGGTGGCCTGAGCCTTGCCCGCGACCTCTTTGGCCATGCCCTTCGCTTGCTGATTTCCGCTTCCAACGGCTTTGCCGGCCACTTCTTGGACCTTGCCGGCGGCTTCCTTGGCGCGCCCTTCTACCTGATCTTTGTTGATACCCATGCGAGTGTCCCCTGCAATAAAGCGTCGACGAATGCGGCCGACCCGCCATGCTGCATGCCTAATAGGTAGGTTGCAGCTGGCGCTCAATATGGCACCGCGCCATGCGGCTGCCCGTAGGAGAACGCGTCAAGAATGTGTCGGACGCGGCGCCCATCGACTGCAGGGCGAATCGCGCCGAGGGCACCGCGCGGCGCAGTTTCCGCACGTCCGCTCCTTGGCAGCCCCGACGGTCCGATTGTCGCTTCGAAGGCGTTTGCGGTAGCATAGGGGCATATCCCCATGATCCGCTCCGCAAAACGCACGCCTGCCGATCCACCTCTACCCCGCGGTGCCTGCACGTGTGGGAGTCTGCGCAAGGCGTCGCGCCGCATATCGCAGTTCTACGACCTGGCGTTGGCTCCGGCCGGCATCAAATCCACCCAGTTCTCGATCTTGTCCGAGATTGAACGCGATAGCGCCGCAGGATCGGTAACCATGTGCGAACTCGCCGCGGCCATGGTGATGGACCGCTCGACCCTCGGTCACAATTTGCGTCCGTTGGCGCGCGATGAACTCCTCGTCTTGCGGCCGGCACAGGACGACCGCCGCAAGCGCTATGTCGAGCTTACCCGTAAAGGCAGGGTCGTGCTGCAGCGCGCCCGGCAACAGTGGCGAGGGGCGGAAGGTCGGTTCGAAATGATATTCGGCAAGGAATCGGCGGCGCAACTCCGCACCGTTCTCTTGAGCATCGCCAATAACCGCGAATTGAATTCACGGCCGGTCCGTTGACGCGTCCGCGTGCCGCGGACCGCGCTTTTTTTAGCGGATCACCGAGCGTTTACCCGTTCGATGGGAGCAGATCATGTGGATCGTGAAAGTAGCATTGCAACGGCCATACACGTTCATCATGTTGGCGTTGCTGATCGTCCTCATGGGCGGCTACGCCATCATCAAGACGGCAACGGATATCTTCCCGAACATAAAGATTCCGATCGCCGCGGTGATCTGGCGCTACAACGGGATCTTGCCGGAGGAAATCGCAAACCGCATCGTGCTGTTCTCGGAACGCGTCGCGCAAACGACCGTGAACGATGTCGAGCACACCGAATCGCAGTCGGTCACCGGCACCGCGATCGTCAAGTACTTCTTCCAGCCCGATGTCGACCAGGCGCTGTCCTTCGCGCAGATCACCGCCGTATCCGAAGCTCAAGTGGCCAACTCGCCGCCGGGAACGACGGCGCCCTTCGTGCTGGCGTACAGCGCCTCCAGCGTGCCCATATTGCAGTTGGCGTTGTCGAGCGACACTTTGCCGGAATCGCGGATTTACGATCTCGCCAATACGATCGTGCGTACCCAATTGGCGACGGTTGCCGGCGCCTCGGTACCCTATCCTTTCGGCGGCAAACAGCGTCAGGTGCAAGTCGATCTCGACCCCCAGGCGCTGCGGGCGCACGGTTTGTCGGCGAACGACGTCGTCCTGTCGATCGGTGCGCAAAATCTCATCCTGCCTGCCGGTACCCAGAAAATGGGGGCGCTGGAATATTTCGTCAAGCTGAACGCGAGCCCCACCCAGATCGAGGATCTGAACAACATACCGATTCGCGCGCGCAACGGCGCGGTGACTTACATTCGGGATGTGGCGCACGTGCGCGACGGCTACTCTCCGCAAACGAACATGGTGCGCTTGGAGGGGCGTCGGGCCGTGCTGATTAGCGTGCTCAAGACGGGCAATGCATCGACGATCGACATCATCAACAGCATCTATGAAAAGCTTCCCCAAATCCGCTCCTCGCTGCCGAGCGAGTTGAAAATAGAGCCGATCAGCGATCAATCGGTGTTCGTGCGTGCGGCGATCTCCGGCGTGATCCGCGAGGGCATCATCGCCGGCGCCTTGACGGGTTTGCTGATCCTCCTGTTTCTGGGGAGCTGGCGCAGCACCCTCATCATTACCATTTCCATTCCGCTGTCGATACTGGCCTCCATCTTCTGCCTGTCGGCGTTGGGTGAAACCATCAACATCATGACTTTGGGCGGCCTGGCGCTGGCGGTGGGTATCTTGGTCGACGATGCCACGGTCACGATCGAAAATATCAACTACCATCTGGAGCAAGGCAAGGACGTAGAGAGTGCGATCCTCGATGGCGCACACCAGATCGCTCTGCCCGCATTGGTATCGACGCTGTCGATCTGCATCGTGTTCGTGCCCATGTTCCTGCTCGCGGGAATCGCGAAATTCCTGTTCATACCCCTCGCCGAAGCCGTGGTGTTCGCCATGCTGGCCTCCTACATCCTGTCGCGCACGCTGGTTCCGACCCTGGCGAAATTCTGGTTGAAGAGACACGACAGCCATGTCCCCGAGAAGGGCAATGCCTTTAGCCGCTTTCAAGAACGCTTCGAACGCGCTTTCGGGCAGATGCGCGAGGGCTATCGCAATTTGCTGGGGGCTGCCTTGCAGAGCGGCGCGCGATTCGCCGCGATCTTCTTGGGCGCGATGGCTGCGACGGCTGTGCTCGCGTTTCCGCTGGGGCCTCTGCCCGGGCTCGGTCAGGATTTCTTTCCCAGCGTCGATGGCGGCCAGATCAAGCTGCACATGCGCGCCCGCACGGGTACGCGCATCGAAGAAACCGCCGCGCTGTGCGATGCGGTCGAGCGGAGCATCCGGAGTGTGATTCCGGCCGATCAGATCGTGAACATCGTCGATAACCTGGGACTGCCGTATAGCGGCATCAACCTGGCATACAGTACATCGGCGCCGGTGGGCCCGGGCGATGCGGACATTTATGTCAACCTCTCGAAGGCGCACAGGCCCACCCCCGAGTACGTGCGCAGTCTGCGATCCAGCCTCGCTGCCACCTATCCGTCGGCCACGTTCTCTTTCTTGCCAGCCGACATGATCGGCCAGATACTGAACTTTGGCTTGCCTGCGCCGATTGACGTGCAGATAGTCGGCTTCGACGCCGCAGGGAATCGAAATTTTGCCAATAACCTGCTGCAAAAATTGCGCGCGGTTCCGGGTGCCGTCGATTTGCACATTCACCAGACCAACGACTATCCGCAGTTCAACGTGGACGTCGATCGGAGCAAGGCGGAGCTGCTGGGTTTGACCGAGCAAGCCATCGCCAGCAACCTGCTGGTGTCGCTGTCGGGCAGCTTCCAGACCTCCCCTTCCTTCTGGGTGGACCCCAAGAACGGCACCCAGTACCAGGTCGCGACCCAGACACCTCAGTACCGGCTGCAGAATCTCAATGATCTGGGCAATACGGCCTTGAACGGGCCCAATGGAACTTCGCAGATTCTCTCGAGCGTGGCAAACATCCACCGCAGCGTGGCGCCGGCCGTGGTGAGCCATTACAACGCCACGCCGGCGCTCGATATCTACGGCACCGTCCAAGGCACCGACCTGGGCTACGTGGCTGCCCAGATGGACACCATCATCGCCCGAGCGAAACAGGATCTACCCAGGGGATCGAACCTGGTGGTGCGCGGGCAGGTTCAAACCATGAGGGCCTCCTTCAGCGGCCTCTTGATCGGCCTCATCGGCGCGATCGTGCTGGTTTATATGCTCCTCGTGGTGAATTTCCAGTCGCTGCTCGATCCCTTCATCATCATCACGGCGTTGCCCGCCGCATTGGCCGGCATCGTATGGATGCTGTTTCTCACGCATACCACGGTCAGCGTACCGGCCCTCACCGGAGCCATCATGTGCATGGGGGTGGCGACCGCGAACAGCGTCCTGGTCGTGAGCTTCGCGCGCGAGCGCATGAATGCGGGCGACGAAGCATTCGAAGCCGCAATGCAGGCCGGATTCACCCGGTTGCGTCCGGTCCTGATGACCGCCACGGCAATGATCATCGGCATGATTCCCATGGCGCTGGGTCTCGGCGACGGGGGCGAACAGAATGCCCCCTTGGGCCGGGCCGTCATCGGCGGGCTGATCTTCGCAACCGTCGCCACATTGTTCTTCGTACCCACGGTTTTTTCGATCATTCACGGACGCGATTCGGCGCGGACGCTTCCTTCTCCGGAGACATTACATGCCTGAGCAATCCCTGGTCGAGCGGGACAAAGGGTGGCCGCGCAAAATCCGCCGTTACTCGCTGATTCTGCTGGTGGTCGCAGTGGCGCTGGGCGCCTGGGGGGAGATCAGCCGCGTGCTGGCTCGCAACGCCCTCGGCAAGGAGGCGGCCCGGGATGCCCTGCCCACCGTCGTCACGGTAACCGCGAACCGCACCGACTCGGGCGAGGAACTGGTCCTGCCCGGAACGGTGCAGGCGTTCGCCGAGGCGCCGCTCTATGCGCGCACCAGCGGGTATCTGAAAGCCTGGCACACGGACATCGGCACCCCCGTAAAAAGGGGCCAGTTGCTCGCGGAAATCGAAAGCCCCGAGGTGGATCAGCAGCTCTCCCAAGCACAGGCCGATCTGGAGACGGCGCGGGCGAACGAAAATCTGTCGGCCAGCACCAACCGGCGGTGGCAGGGCTTGCTGTCCACCGAATCGGTCTCGAAGCAGGATGCCGATGAAAAAGCGGGCGATGCGGCCGCCAAGAAAGCGGCCGTGGCCTCGGCCGCGGCGAACGTCGCGCGTCTCCGCGACCTGGAATCCTTCAAGCACGTGGTGGCGCCGTTCGACGGTGTGGTCACGGCGCGCAACACCGATATTGGAGCGCTCATCAGCGCCGGTGGCCAAAGCCCCGGCACCGAGCTGTTCAGGGTCGCCGATACCGGGAAGCTTCGAATCTATGTCCAAGTTCCCGAGGCCTACGCCGCCGCCACCAAGCCGGGCCTCGAGGCGGATCTGCAATTCGCCGAACAGCCCGGCAAACACTACGTGGCGCAGACCATTCGCACTTCCAATGCACTCGATCCCACATCACGGACGCTGCAGGTCGAACTGCAGCTCGATAACGCGAATCGGGACGTGCTTCCCGGTGCCTACGCCGAGGTGCATTTCAAGCTGCCGGCCGATGCGCAGGCCCTGCGTCTGCCGGCCAACTCGGTCCTGTTTCGAGCGGCGGGCCTGCAAGTGGCCACCGTCGACGGTACCCAGCACATCAAGCTGAAGAGCATCGTGCCGGGACGCGATTTCGGCAGTACCATCGAGATACTCTCCGGAATAGATGCCAATGACAGGGTGGTGGTCAACCCGCCCGACTCCATCATCGACGGAATCTTGGTACGCATAGCCGCCCCGCCCGGGCAAGGGCGAGACACCGGTAAAGCCACATGAACGCCGCGACGTCGACAGCATGGCTGCTACTCGGCGCATTGACGGGATGTTCGTTCACACCTGCGTATCGGGAGCCGCCGAGCAGCGCACCCAGCGCAAGCATCTACAAGGAGGCGGCCGACTGGAAAGTGGCTCAGCCGATGGACGCGCAGCCGCGAGGCGACTGGTGGACGATGTTCGAAGACGCAGAACTCGACGAACTCGAGGCCAAGGTGGGCGCGGCGAATCAGAACATCAAGGCAGCGCTGTCACGCCTGCAGCAGGCGCGCGCGGAGACGCGAATTCAGCGCGCCGGCCTATTCCCCACCTTGTCCCTGGGATCCTCCGCGAACCGCAATCGCGCATCCCCGAATTCCCCGACATTCCCGCGGGGCGCCGATCCCACTTACGGCAACTTCGACTTGGCAGCGGACCTGTCCTATGAGTTCGACGTGTGGGGCCGAGTACGCAATTCGGTGAGTTCGGCCAAGGCGACTCAACAGGCGAGCGCTGCGGACCTTGCGACGCTCGATTTGTCGACGCACGCCGAACTCGCGACCGATTACTTCACTCTCCGGGGCCAAGACGCGCAGCAGCTCCTGCTCGACCGAACCGTTGAGGACTATCGGAAATCGTTGCAGCTCGCGCAGAACTTGTATGAGGGCGGGGCCGCCGCCGTGGCCGATGTGGAACAAGCCAAGGCGCAGCTGGAATCCGCGCGCACCCAAGCTGCCGACACGCACTTGCAGCGCGCGCAGCTGGAGCACGCTATCGCGGTACTGATCGGCGAGAATCCCT
Organism: Pseudomonadota bacterium; assembly: GCA_030776345.1. Classification (GTDB taxonomy): domain Bacteria; phylum Pseudomonadota; class Gammaproteobacteria; order Steroidobacterales; family Steroidobacteraceae; genus Bog-1198. The sequence continues at coordinate 7,051 of JALYHU010000161.1, forward strand.
CTGCTTTCCATCTGAATGCCGTTCCGTTGCCGCCGGACGCCTCGCCGCCGGCCTTCGACTTTGGCCTCCCATCCGCGCTGCTCGAGCGCCGACCGGACGTTGCGGCCGCTGAACGGCGGGTCGCGGCCGCCAACTTCAACGTGGGTGTCGCGCGAGCCGCGTATTTCCCTCAATTTAGTCTGGCGGCATCGTTTGGCTTCGATAGCCGGAGTGCGTCAAATTGGCTGACGGCGCCGAGCCGTACCTGGTCGGTCGGTCCCTCGGGGGTACTCACGGTGTTCGATGCAGGCCGGCACCGCGCGCAATCGGACCAAGCACGCGCGATTTTCGAGGAGCAGGTGGCCGACTACCGCACCACCGTACTGACCGCCTATCGGGAAGTGGAGGACAGTCTCGCGGCTCTGCGCGAACTCGAGGAGGAAAGCGGGAGCCAGGCCGCGGCCGTGGCAGCGACCGGCCGAGCATTGCAGCAGTCCCAATACCGATACAAAGCTGGCCTGGTCACCTATCTCGAAGTCGCAACGAACGAGAGCGCGAATCTTCAGGCGCAGATCTCCGGCGTGAACATCCAAGTTCGGCGGATGAACGCGAGCGTCTTGTTGGTAAAGGCACTGGGCGGCACCTGGCAAAGTGCCGAGCACGCTCAGGCGGCGGTGGGCCGGGCTCCTTAGTCGCCCGCGCCGGCCGGCGATGCGATGCGGGGCGTCTCGCGCTACCTGCGCCGACCCTGTATGGTGCCGGAAGTTACGATGAGGTGGCGCACGTTGAATAGCACGGCAATCGACCTGACGCGATCGCAGGCCCCGTCCTCCTTGGAGCGCTGGTACGTTCTCATCATGACGTGCATGATCTACGCGATCAATATTGCGGACCGGTACGTCGTCTCGACGGTGCTCGAGCCGATCCGCCTCGAACTGCACCTCACCGATGCGGGTGTGGCATTTTTGACCGGGATTCCTCTCGCGCTCTTTTACGTAACGTTCGGGTTGCCCATCTCCTGGCTCGCCGATCGCTCCAACCGGCGCAACATCCTTGCCGCGGCCCTGGTGATCTGGTCCGCATTCACGGTGCTGTGCGGCCTGTCCCGGACCTATTGGCAATTTCTGCTGGGGCGAATCGGCGTGGGTGTGGGCGAGGCCGGTGGCTTGCCCCCCTCCTCGGCCATACTGTCCGATTGCTTCCCGGCGCAGCGGCGACCCATGGCATTTACCGTGCTCGCGCTGGGTGCTCCGATCGGCGCGTGGCTGGGAGCGGATATGGCGGGGGCGGTCGCCCGTGCTTATGGCTGGCGCGCCGCGTTCATCGTGCTGGGCACGCCCGGTCTGATTGCCGGGATCATGGTGTACTTGACCATCCGCGAACCCGTTCGCGGGCGCCTCGATGCCGTCAACGACGCCCTCAAACCGTCCATGCTGGATTCGCTCCGGTTTCTATGGAGTCAGCGCGCCGCGTTCCACGTGCTCATGACCACCGGCGTTTGCTCTCTGTGGGGTTGGGGGCTCATTTGGTGGACACCCACATTCTTGATGCGCACCTACGGTCTCGATGTCGGCGAAGCCGGCGCCGTGACGGGTCCGATCCATTTGATAGGCGGCATTGCTGCCTCGTTGGGAACCGCCTGGATCCTGTCCCGTCCGCGAATGATCGATCCCCGCCGCGTACTTTGGGTCTTGATAGCCGGCGTCGGATTCACCACCGTTCCCTCGTTCCTGGCGTACTGGACGCATACCCTCTGGGTGGCAAAGTGCATGCTCTGGATTTTTATCCCCGCCATTTATTTCTACATCGGACCCTGCATGGGGCTATTGCAGAACTTGGCCCCGCACCACATGCGCTCCATGTTCATCGCTTGGTCGCTCTTGGTGGGTAATGTCTTCAACCTCATCATCGCACCGCAGGCGATCGGGATGCTCAGCGACTGGTTCGCGGGCGGCCACGGCGCAGATGCCGCCTCACTGCGCCTGGCATTGCTCATTCTCGCACCCACGGGATTCTGGGCCACGTGGCACGCCTACAGGGCAACCAAGACCGTGGTTCGTGACCAGAAGCGTGCCGTTGGGTATGCGGCCGTGGCGACTGCGGGCGCTGCCGGCAGCCTGTAGTGCCGCGGGGCGAGGACATTCCGCGCGACCGCTTCGTGCGAGTGCGCGGTGCCCGCGACCACAATTTGAAAAACGTCGATGTCGACATCCCTCGCGACTCGCTGGTGGTGTTTACCGGCGTGTCCGGCTCCGGTAAGTCTTCGCTGGCATTCGGCACGCTGTACGCCGAGGCGCAGCGACGCTATTTCGAGTCCGTGGCGCCGTACGCGCGGCGCCTCATCGACCAGGTCGGCGTTCCCGACGTCGATTCGATCGAAGGGTTGCCGCCCGCGGTAGCCTTGCAGCAGCAACGCGGCACGGCGAGCACCCGCTCGTCGGTGGGCAGCGTGACGACGATTCTGAATCTGCTGCGCATGCTGTATTCGCGGGCGGGCACGTATCTGCGCGGGCGCCCGATGTTGTATGCGGAGGACTTCTCGCCCAACACGGCGCAGGGCGCTTGTCCCACCTGCCATGGGCTCGGCTACACCTATGAAGTCACCGAAAAGTCGATGGTGCCGGACGACTCGCTCAGCATCCGCGAACGAGCCATTCAATCGTGGCCGCCGGCCTGGCAGGGTCAAAACCTGCGCGACATCCTGGTCTCGATGGGCTTCGATGTCGACAAGCCGTGGCGCGAGCTGCCGAAGAAGGAGCGCGACTGGATCCTCTACACGGAGGAACAGCCCACAGTCCCCGTGTACGCCGGGTTCACACCCGCGGAAACGCGCCGCGCGCTCAAACGGAAAGCCGAGCCGAGCTATCAAGGCACCTTCATGGGCGGGCGCAAATACGTGCTGCACACCTTTGCAACCACCCAAAGCGCGCTGATGAAAAAGCGCGTTTCGCGCTTCATGACCGGCAGTCTCTGCCCGAGCTGTCACGGCAAGCGGCTGAAGCGTGACGCGCTCGACGTGACATTCGCGGGGCGCGACATCGGCGAACTGTCGCAGCTCTCCCTATCCGATCTGGCCGAACTGCTGCGGCCGGCGTCCGAAGGCCGCTTCGACAACAGCTCGGACGATGCGAAGCTGAGCCGTCAGGCCTCCGCGAAGAATACTGCGCGGCGCATAGCGGCGGGCGGCGCCGCGCACGCAAACTCCTCGGATGTGCGCCGCACACCCAACCTGTCCGAGGAGAAACGCATCGCCGCGCAGCGCATTGCACTCAATATCATCGAGCGCATCCACACGCTTCGCGAACTCGGCTTGGGCTACCTGTCACTGCAGCGGACTACCCCGTCCCTGTCGCCGGGCGAATTGCAGCGACTGAGGCTTGCGACGCAGATCAAATCGAATTTATTCGGGGTGGTCTACGTACTCGACGAACCCTCGGCAGGCCTGCACCCGGCGGACACCGAGGCGCTGCTGGCCGCGTTCGACCACCTGCGACGCGCCGGTAACTCGCTGTTCGTCGTGGAGCATGATCTGGACGTCATGCGGCATTCGGATTGGATCGTGGATGTGGGACCCGACGCGGGCGAGCGTGGCGGGCGGGTTCTCTACAGCGGCCCGCTCGGCGGCCTGCAGAAAATACGCGAATCGCATACGGCCCGTTACCTGGGCGAGCGGCCTTCGATGCCGCGGCCGCCGCGTGCACCGAAGGGGTGGCTCAAGCTCGCAGGCGTCACCCGGAACAACCTGCATGCGATCGACGTGGAGTTTCCCATCGGCGTGTTCACGGCAGTGACCGGAGTGTCCGGCTCCGGCAAATCGAGCTTGGTCAGCCAAGCGCTGGTCGAATTGATGGCGGCGCACCTCGGGCACGAAACCGCCCGAGCGGAGGAAGACGACGAAGTGGAGCTCACCGCGCAGGGCCCGATCGGCGGGCATATCGTGCCGGGTTTCGAGGGTATCGAGCGGCTGGTCACCATCGATCAAAAGCCCATCGGCCGCACGCCGCGCTCGAACCTGGCGACGTATACCGGACTGTTCGACGCCGTACGCCAGCTATTCGCCTCTACGCCGGCCGCGAAATCGCGACGCTACGACGCCGGCCGTTTTTCGTTCAACGTCGCGAAAGGGCGCTGCGACACCTGCGAAGGCGAAGGCGCCGTCAGCGTCGAACTCTTGTTCATGCCCAGCGTCTACGCGCCCTGCCCCACCTGCCATGGCGCGCGCTACAACGAACAGACGCTGGCGGTGACCTATCGCGGAAAGAACATCGCCGAGATCTTGGGCATGCCCGTGGACGAAGCCCTCGAGTTCTTCGCCGATGTCGCGAGCGTGAAGCACCCCCTGAAACTGCTGCGAGACATCGGCCTCGGCTATTTGCGCCTGGGCCAGCCGGCAACCGAACTGTCGGGCGGCGAGGCTCAACGCATCAAGCTCGCCACCGAGCTGCAGCGCATTCAGCACGGTGCCACCCTGTATGTGATCGACGAACCGACCATTGGGCTGCATCCGGCCGATGTGGACAAGCTCATGGTTCAATTGGACGCACTGGTGGACGTCGGCAACACGGTGGTCGTCGCGGAGCATGAAATGCGCGTCGCCGCAGCGAGCGACTGGATCATCGACATGGGACCGGGCGCCGGCGACCTCGGCGGTCGAGTGGTCGCCCGCGGGACACCGTTCGCAGTGGCCGCCTCGAAGCAAGGGAAGACGGCGGCCTATCTCGCGGCTGCTTTGCGGGAGCTGCGCGGCAGTCCAGCGGAAGGTGCCTCTGTGTCCGCCAAGAATCGATCGTGAGGCACCGCGGTCCCCGATTGAGGGCAAGACACGAAACGGAATTTTATGCACTCTAAGCCGCCATCGGCAGCTCACTGGCGCGGGTCCGCAGCGGCCTAAACTGGTCAGGATCAGCGATTCGTCATGGTCTGAGAAACCGCCAGTGTCGGTGTAGTGCTCGTCAGGTTGTTGCGACCGCGGACTTCGCCCTGACCGCCGGCACGAAAGAATTGCGCGTCCGAGGAAGAGGTTGTGCCGCGACCCCAATGCAAAGCGAGCGGCTGCCGGTGCTGCGCATCGATCAGGCCGGCGAGCGCCTGGGCGTAGCACTCGTCGCGGATGTGCCAGTCGGCCGTCCAGGTCAACTGCCGCCAGGGTGTCGTCCGGCAGGCCTCGGCCATGCGCATGAGACCGAGATTGATGCCGTCGGCAAGTACGGCCGTGAGTAGAGCTTGCCGATGTTTCGGGGGCGCCAGGGTCCGCATGTGGACGAAGCGCTCGGCGAGTCGCGTCCAGCCGTCCACTTCGCCCAACACTTCGGTGATCTTGACGTGGGGGATCAGCGAATAGGCCTTCTCGGCAAAGGCGACCGCGGATGGCGGCGTCGCCTTCTTGAGCGGCGAGATCCGCAAGACATCATCCGCGAGTGACACATCGGCGAGCTCGTTCTTGCGAGCCTTGGCCGCCACTTCGTCCATCTTCGCTTGCAAGCATTCGCGACGTTCGTCCATGTAGGGGTAAACCCAACATTTTTGCTACTAGGGGCAAAGTAGTATTCAGATGGCTATTGCCTGGACGGCTTCCTGGTAAGCGCCTTCGACGGCATCGAGGGAGAGATGCTGATATATTTCAAGGCTTTTCTTGCTCTGGTGACCTGAGATCAACTGTATCTGAGCGTCCGACAGCCCCTTTTCCGTCAGGTAGGTAAGCATCTGGTGCCGGAAGAGGTGAGGATGAATGTTTTGCGCGATTCCCGCTTTGTTGCGGTACTGCTGCACAATTTGCTGTATACGTCGCGGCGTGAACGGCAGGCAGCGCTGCGACTCGAATAAATATCGATTATCGGGATTCGCTTCCAGATAGCTGCGCAGCACGAGCCGGAAGCTTTCGGGGAAAAGGATGTAGCGGTCTTTGCTGCCCTTGCCCCGGTTGATAAAGATTTTGCATTGCATATGGTCAACGTCTCCGACGCGGATGCTGCCTGATGCTTCCGGGGATGGAGAAGAATCGCCGCAAGAGGAACTGCGGCGCACGATGCTTGCCGGGCTACTCGCCGACGCGGGCGCGGCGAGCCTGGATAATCTTCTTGAACAAATCGATAAACTTTCCTTCTTGCGATCCCTGAATATCCCTGCCGACCTGTTCCAGGCTCTCTCGCCGAAGATTGTCGAGAGCTACCGCCCGCGAGTCGCCGTGGAGTCTCCCTTTGAATTACGCCGTCATGCGAGGCCTTTGCGCCTGACCCTGCTTGCCGCTTTTGTCTTCCTACGTCAGCGCGAGCTTACGGACACGCTGGTGGATCTGCTGCTCGCCACGGTTCATCGCATCGCCAGCAAGGCCGAGCGCCGGGTGCAGAAGGAATTTCTGGATGATCTGAAGCGCGTGACCGGCAAGAACAGCCTGTTGTTTCAGATGGCGGATGCCTCGCTTTCGCAGCCGGATGGCGTCGTCAAGGACGTGGTATTCCCGGTCGCGGGCGAGGATACCCTGCGTAATCTGGTGGCGGAATGGAAAGCCACCGGCAAGTCCTACCGCAATCACGTTCAGACCGTCATCTGTCATTCCTACCGTTCTTATTACCGCAGGATGCTACCGAAATTGCTGGGCGTCCTTGAATTTCGGTCGAATAATGAGAAGCACAGGCCCGTGCTGCAGGCCATCGACATCCTCAGGAAGTACGCCAACAGTAAAGCATCCACTTATCCGTTGCATGAAGGCGTGCCTCTGGATGGTGTGGTGCGGGCGCACTGGCAACATGCCGTTATGGAAAGCGATAAATCAGGAAATGAGCGCGTCAATTCGCATCTCTTATGAAGTCTGCGTCCTGCAGGCGCTCCGGGCACAACTGCGGTGCAAGGAAATCTGGGTGGTGGGCGCAGACCGCTATCGCAATCCTGACGAGGATCTGCCCGCGGATTTTGACGAGCAGAGAAGCGCCTATTATGAGGCGCTGAAACTGCCTAGCGATGCGGGAACCTTCATCACGGGGATTCAGAAGGAGATGAAAGATGCTCTGTCCGCCCTTGATCGCTCCATCCTGAAAAACCCACACGTCAGAATCATCACGGGAGGCGGCGGCCATATCAAAGTGGCCAAGCTGGAGCCGCAAGCGGAACCAGAAAACATCCTCGCCCTCAAATACGAAATGGCGGAGCGATGGGGAATGACGGGTCTGCTTGACATGCTGAAGGAAACCGCGCTGCGGACAGGCTTCGCCGATGTCTTCCGCAGCGCCACGGCGTGGGAGAAACTCGATCCGGTCACGCTTCAGCACCGGCTTCTGCTGTGCCTGTACGGCATGGGAACCAATACCGGCATTAAACGCATGATCGCCAGTGAGCATTGCGTCACCTACAAAGATCTACTCTACGTCCGCAGGCGCTTTTTGAGCAAGGAGCACCTGCGCTACGCGATAAGCCAGGTGGTCAGTGCAATCATGCGTGCCCGGCAGCCGCACATCTGGGGCGAAGGGACAACGGCCTGCGCCTCCGACTCCAAGAAATTGGGGGCATGGGATCAGAACCTGATGACTGAATGGCATGTGCGCTATGGCGGACGCGGCGTGATGATCTACTGGCACGTGGATCGGAAATCGACCTGCATCTATTCGCAGCTTAAGACCTGTTCATCGTCCGAGGTCGCCGCGATGATTGAGGGCGTGCTGCGCCACTGCAGCGAGATGTCCGTGGATCGGCAGTATGTGGACAGCCACGGCCAGAGCGAGGTCGGGTTCGCCTTCTGCCGGTTGCTCAGCTTCGAGCTTTTGCCTCGCTTTAAGGCGATCGGCAAACAGAAGCTATACCGCCCGGAAACCGGCGATGCCGAAGCCTACTCGAATCTCCAGCCCGTTCTTACCCGCGCCATAAACCGGGAGCTTATCCGGCAGCAGTACGACCAGATGGTCAAATACGCCACGGCGCTGAGGCTCGGTACCGCCGACACGGAAGCGATTCTCCGCCGCTTCACCCGCAACAATATCCAGCATCCCACGTACAAAGCCCTGGCCGAATTGGGCAAGGCTCTCAAGACCATCTTCCTGTGCCGCTATCTGCAATTCATTGAGCTTCGCCGGGAAATCGAGGAAGGGCTGAATGTCGTTGAAAACTGGAACAGCGCCAACGCGTTCATCTTCTTCGGCAAGGGCAGTGAAATGGCAAGCAACCGCCAGAAAGACCGCGAACTCAGCATGCTTGCGCTGCACCTCCTGCAGATATGCATGGTATACGTCAACACGCTGATGATTCAACGCATCCTGGCCGAGCGCCCCTGGGCGGTCCGCCTCAAAAAAGAAGACTTACGCGCCCTGACACCCCTGATTTACGGCCACGTCAATCCCTATGGAATCTTCAGGTTGGATATGAACGCACGGATTCCTATCGATACCTGGAAAGCCACACAGGGAGCGGCAGCATGAATAATTTATCTTTAACAACCTGGGGGTACCTATGAGAAAACTTCTCTGTCGTGCCATTGTCGGGTGTCTCTTGACCGCGCCTGGTACTCCACTATCTGCCTGGTCGGAAGCGCCAAGTATTGTTCCCGGCACGTATACCAGCTCTACCCAGCATCCGCGTGTGTTTATGACGCAAGCTGACTTGAATGATTTCGTCACGAGAATAAACTCACGGAATACATTCTCAGCGCAAAAGTTTTCCCGGCTCGTCAACATGGTTAAGTCCGATGTTGCTGCCAATATCGAATGGGATGCGGCTTATTCCGGCTGCGATATTGACATCTATCTGCATAGTTTTTCGATTGAAGAAACGCGTGGTTATGCGAGCGACGTTCGTTCTGAAGATCGGATACGATCCGAATTGGGGATACAAACGAACGCTAGGCCCCCCGCCGGTGCGGCCCTCGTTGCTTCAAGATTGGCTCTCTATGCTGCTCTGGTGAAAGCAGGAGCTATCGTCCCCGAAGGATCGCCAACCGTTGGTCAATCTGCCGCACTCGCAAAGCGAATTCTCATGGCCTGGGCAAATCGCGGTTTCCGTGCTCGGAACGGAAGTTACTTACAATCCACCGCCCAATTCTGTGAGCAAAGCGGAGCGGTAACCCCCGCCAGTCAGTCGGCAGTGGGTCTTCAGATATCGAGGGGAGTGTTCTACTCGGTTCATGCTCAAGATCTGCTGCAGTCGTTGGGAGTATTAAATCCTGAGGAAGAAAAGCACCTCAACACATTTCATAGCGCCATGTATGAACTGATTCGCAATGGACTGAACTATCGCTTCGAATTGATTAAGATGCCCTGTGATCGCTACAGCAATCACGTTGCAAGTCAGTTGACCGGACTTCTAGCGACGGCACGGTTGCTGGATGACAAAAGGAAGTTCCTCGCCGCTTTGGACGGTGGTAATTCATCGATAGCTGTCGAATTGCCATGGATAACTTACTTCAATAAAGCAATTTATGGTGAGTCGGAGCGGCCTAATGAATGTTTTCCTAATAGCGGGCCTAACGGATTGACAAGCAATCCGTTCTTCCAGACAACTACGGTTGCTCCCGGTGAAATCGATGATCGCTTCAGAAATCTGAATCCCTTGCAAGGGATAGGCTACTCCATGGGCGCCTTGGAACATATTTTTGCGGCGGCAGACATCCTGAAATCGGCTGGCTTCGATGCCTATAGCTATCGCGGCGCGCACAAACAATCGATCGAGAGCGCCACGCAGTACTACGCTTGCTATGCCAAATCTGCCGGATTTAAAAAGAGGGTCACAGCCGAGCAGGCCGAGGTATGTCCTGATAACGTGCAATATGTTGGCAAGGTAGTCAACGATGTCGAGCCTTCGATTTTAATGGGTGCTAGTCGCTTCCCACGAAACACAGGCATTACCGGATTGGATGCGGCGGCAAAAGCTGAGTCTTTGCATGATGGCACTATTGACACAATTCGTTTTGGCCGCTGGACGAACTGAGCGTAGCAACCAACGGCCCGGGACGCGAGCCATGGCATCTTGCGCGCGATCAGTGGCACGAGCTGAAGCTGGAAGTGAAGGGCGCCAACACCAAGACGTACATCGATGGCAATCCGGCGCTCGATTACGACTGGTCAGAGCCTATTTCCGGCAAGATCGGCCTGTGGTCGAAGACGGACAGCACGAGTTACTTTAAGGATTACCTGGTTCAGACGTAGTCATCCGCGTATTGGCGCGCCCTCGGTGTCCGCGGCGGGCTGGTGGGCCGTCTCGCTGTACCATCGCGTGGTCCAAATCGTCCGAAGCGCAGTGCGAGCGTCGGCAGCACCAGCAGGCTGAGCGCCGTCGAGGTGAGAAGACCGCCGAGAATGACGATCGCGAGCGGTCCTTCGATCTCG
>JALYHU010000162.1 GCA_030776345.1 Pseudomonadota bacterium
GTCCGTCGTGCCGCTGATCCTCCTGTCGGGTTTCGCGGCTCCGGTCGACAATATGCCGGTGTGGCTGCAAGTGGTCGCGCAGGCCGACCCGCTCAAACACTTCTTGGTCATTTCCGAGGGTATATTCTTAAAAAACATGTCGGCGGCGGACGTACTGGCGAACACTTGGCCCCTGGTCCTCATTGCCGCCGTCACGTTGACAGGGTCGGCGCTATTTTTTCGGTCGCGGTTGGGTTGAGCTTCATGCGCGCTGCGTTGATCCTCGCCGCTTTCCTCGCTCTTGCGGCTTGCGCGGTTGGGCCTCGGTATTCGAAACCGCCCACGGTTGCTGCGTCACCCAATTGGGTAGAAGCTGCTTCCACGACGGCCGTTGACCCTGGCTGGTGGCGCTCGCTCGGCGATCCTGTCTTGAGCGAACTCGTTCAGGCAGCGATCGAGCGCAACCTGGACGTGCGCGTCGCGCAGGCGCAAGTCCGAGAAGCGCGCGCCAACCGCGCTGCCGCCTTTGGATCTCGACTACCGCAGGTGAATGCTACCGGATCGGCGAATCGCAACGAGCTCAGCGAGAATGGCGAGTTCCCGATCAACAGCATTCCGGGATTCAAGCGCCGCTTCAATCTATTCGAAGCGGATTTCGACGCCAGTTGGGAAATCGATTTTTGGGGACGCAACGCTCGCAGTGTCGAAGCAGCCGACGCACGTGTCGCGTCAGCGTCCGAGGCCCTCCACAACGTTCAATTGGAAACCGTCGCGGAAGTAGTACGTACCTATGTGGATCTGCGCAGCGCGCAAGCGCGGCTCGCGAGCGCCGCACAGGACGCGCAGGCCCAAACTCAAACCGCGGCGCTGGTGAGCGAACGCTACCAGGCGGGTGAGGCATCGCGGCTCGATGAAGCGCGAGCACAAGCTCAAGCGTCTTCCACGAGTAGCGCACTTGCGGGCCTAAGCGCCGACGCCCACGGTGCGGCCTACCGGCTGGCGTTAATCACCGCTCGCCCCCCCGAGGGGCTGGCTGCGCTCGCCGAGCAGCCCGCGAGCCTGCCCGCGATTCCTCCCACCGCGGGTGCCGGAATGCGTTCCGACCTGCTGCGCCGCCGGCCCGATGTACGGCAGGCGGAGCGGGATCTCGCCGCCGCCACCGCGGATGTGGGGGTCGCAACCGCCGATCTGTTTCCACGCGTGACGTTGAAGGCATCGGCCGGTCAGCAATCGCGCAGCACCGCAAATTTCCTGTCCGGCTCGAGCTCACTCTATCAATTTGGCCCCAGTCTTTCGTGGCCGATTTTTTCGGCCGGAAGTATCCGGGCTCAGATCAGAGCCGCCGGGGCACGGGGAGATGAGGCGGCAGCCCGTTATGAGAAAGCAGTCGTGTCCGCGCTCGCGGATAGCGAGACCGCCCTGAACCGTTATGCTGCTGCGGGTGCGCAACGGCGCGATCGGGACGCTGCACGCGCGCAGTCTGCGCTCGCCCTGGACCTGGCCCAGCAGCGGTACGCGCAAGGTGAAGATGACTTGGTGACCCTATTGGATGCCCAGTCCACATATAGCAGTGCTGAACAGTCGGCATTGTTGGCGCAAGCCAACGAACTGACCGCGCTGGTTTCCCTTTATAAGGCGTTGGGCGGTGGCTGGCAAGCAGCCGAGGCTCGATAGCGGCTGATCGAGATCACGGGTGCCCTGCGGTGTCGGTGTCGGTCTCGGCGATGCGCCACCTGCCCAGGATGGGATTGCCCTCTCGGTCGAGATCCGCAAGTTCGACCACGCCGAGCGGATCTCCTGGGGCATCGGTGTGCAGCTGAATGGACCAATCTCGCCCTTGTTTGTAGGGAAGCGTCGAGCGCTCGATGAGCCATTCGTGTCCATGCTGTCCGGACGCCGCCGGTTGCATGCGCCCCAGGGACACTTCGAAATCGAGCAAATCCTGTTTGTGCTCCAAAGGCAGAGGGGCGAGGATCTGGGCGAGGTCTCGAGCGGAGGGTAACGGCGAGGTGCGTGCCCGGCCGAACATGAGCCGGTCGCCTGCGCGAACCAAAAATCCCTCGCGACCGTCCGTCAAGCTCGCGAGCCGCATACCCCAACACGGGTCCAGCAGCGGGTTCTCGCGTTCCCACCGCTCGGTGTAGGACGCATCGATGCCATATTCGTCGAGTACGCCGCCCGTTTGCTCGAGCCGCGCTCGATCGGCGAACGGGCCCTCCGGTTGCAGATCGATGCTTCGCCGCCACCATGCCAGCGTGCCGTCGAGTTCCAGTCGACCGGCGAACGCCTGCTGTGAGGCCAGCCAGGCGAGATGATCGGCATTGAGATCCCGAAGGCAACTTACGCCCGCGAAGGACATGCGCTCCACGGGTTGCCGGATGTCGGCAAAGAAACGCGGTCCCTGCAGCCAGAAGACTTCGGCCGAACAGTCCGGCGCGTCATTGCCGCGCCTGAAAAAGGTCCGGCGCCACAACCCGCGTACATCGTCGATACGTGCCGTCACCGACTCATCTCGGGACGCGCGGTTGCGCCGGCGGAGCCTGTGCGGGTCGGCGCGCAACGAAATCGATCTCCACCCGAGCCCCGCGCGCCAGCGCGGTGACTCCGATGCAGGTGCGGGCGGGCAGCCGCCCGGGGTCGAAATAACTCCGATAGATCCGATTGAACACCTCGTAGTCCTCCGCGAAATGCGTCAGGTAGGCTCCGGTCCGGAGCACATCGATCAACCGCAGTGACAATCCGTCGAGCACGCGGCGCAGGTTGTCGATCACGAGATGGGTCTGCGCTTCGATGCCCTCCGGGATCGGCGCTTGCGGATTCCCGGGATAGGTGGGCATCTGGCCGGTTACGAAAACCCAGCCGTCGATTTCCGTGGCGTGGGAGAACGGGGCGACCGGTTCCGGGGCCCCGTCGATCATATGAAACAGGATGCCGCTCATCGGGAGTCCGGGGGCGCAAATATACCGCGCGGAATTCGCGCATGGATCCCTCGGCGCCCATCCACCACTTGCGTGACGCCGAAATCGGCCGCCACGCTCATCAAGGAATAGGCGTCGTCCTTCGACAGGCGCTGTCGTTCGGTCAACAGAGTCAGCATGCCGAGCGCGGCGTCACGCATGGCGACGTTGAGATCCTCATGAAAGCCGTGAACGATCCAACAATCCGGCGTTTCGAGCAGTGGCGATGGAAATGTGAAGTCGCGGCGCACGATGATCTGAAACAGCACGTCGAGCGACGACTCGATCGCCGTGCCGGATATTTCGCCGTCGCCTTGGGAGATATGTGGATCTCCGACCGAGAACAAACCGCCGTCCACCTGCACTCGGTAATACATGGTGCTGCCGGCACCGATGCGCCAATTATCGATGTTGCCGCCGTGATTGCCGGGCGGAATGCTGCTGATGCGTCCGGCGGCATCCGGCGCGACGCCGGCTACGCCAAGATGCGGCCGCAGCGGAATGCGCACTCCGGGCAACGCCGCCTGGCGATCGCAAGCGGGACAGCGATGAATGGCTCCCGGGACCGCGTATCTGCCCGGGTAGTCGTATGCGTACAGGGCCTGGGCGGTATGGCCGTTTTCATCGATCTGGTAGATGGTGACTCGTTCCTTGGGTCCGAGCTCGCCGTAGAGGTAGCCCCAATTTGCGGCGAGGTTGGAGCCGTACCGGCAGCGCGGCGTCATGCGCAGATACCGAACCTCCAACATGTCGCCCGGCCGTGCGCCTTCGACGAGTATCGGGCCGGTCATGATGTGCGGACCCGGGCGCCGGTCTTCCGGCGGAATACCGCTGAACAGTGCTTCGATGGCTGGATCGAACATGAGGTCGGGGTCATCCCCGGCATGGCAGGTGATGGCTTCTGCCTGGATGAGGTCGCCGCTCTTGACCGTCAAGACGGGGGCCAACGAGGCAGAGAAGTAACCCCAATGAACCGTTGCCGGGGTCGCGCGCAGCGTATGCAGGGCGGACGGGATCTTCTCGAGTACGTCTTGGGTCATGGTCATTCCGCCGCGAGTCCGGGAGCCGATGTACGCGCGCGGCGCTCGTTGAATGCCGTCAAGCCCGCGTAGATCGAGGCCGACACCGGAAAGCCGACGATCCAGCTGATATCGGCGCCGCCGAGCGAGAGCGCGATGGGTCCGTCGTACAAGGGCGACTTCATCGTCAGGGCTGCCGCCGCCATGCCGGCGAGCAGGGCGATACAGCCGGCCGGATTGAGGCCGTGCCAACCCCAGTAGCGTCCCGCGGCGCCGGCACGGCTGTGAATGGCATCGAAATCGAATTTTCCGCGGCGGAGGAATCCGTCGCAGATCCAGACTCCGCCAAACGGTCCCACCCACACGACCAGCAGGGCAACGAAGTTGTTGAGTGCCGTCGAAAAGTCCTGGACCAGCAATACATATAGAGTGATGGCCGTCGAGACGACGAGGTCGATGGCCGTTGCGACGTTGCGATGTACCTTCAGCCCCATGGCTTGCAAAGACAAACCGGAGGAGTAATAAGTGGGTACGGTGTTGGCCAGGGACCCGCCGACCACGGCAATTATGTAGACAACGAAGAGCCAGCCCGGAATGAACGGCTTCAATCCGGCCACGGGATCCGACATGTCCCCGAGGCTGGCGCAAATCGCGCCCATCATGGTCAGCGCCAGCGACGGCAGGTAGCTCGCGCCAAACACGTGCCAGAACACGGCCCGCGTCGGAGTGGCCGAAGGAAGATATCGCACCCAATCGGGACCATTGAACAGGAAGGACAATGGATTGGAGGAAATCGCGGCGCAGGCGGTCAGAAATGCCGCCACCGTGGCAGCGGGCGACAGAGAGCTGTGCGACGCCGCGTGCAGATCGTTGCCGGAGACGACGAAGGCGATCACGATGACGAGCGCGACACTCACCACGACGGCGAAGATTCGCTGCAGCCAGACCATGGTGGCGTGTCCCAGAACGGCGACGCCGCCGCAAAGAAGCAGCTGCAATAGCACGGCTAGCAGCTTGCCGCCGGTGCCGGGGTCTGCCCAGCCGAGCAATTGGAACAGCGCGAGCAGGGCCTCGACGCCGAAAATCGTATTGATGACCTCGAAGGCCAGCGCGGCCACCCAGGCCAAGCCGGCGTTCAGCACATTGGCGCGCATGCCGAAGGCCGCGCGTGCGAGCGTGGTCACCGGCAACCCGGCGCGCACGGCTATGATGGATCCGTAGGACACGTAAACGTAGACGAGGCTCCCGACGGCACAGGCGAGGAGCGCGCCCCACAAGGTCAGTCCCTGCGCAATCGCAAGCGCACCGATGGCAAAGCTGAACAGGTTGACGCTATTTGCCACCCAAAATTGGTCCACTTGCCGCAGGGTCATGTTGCGTTCGGCTTCGGGAATGTGATCGAAGCCGCGCACTTCGACGCTGAAGACTTCGTTGCTGTGCAGGATCACCTGTTCTTGGTCGCGCATGGGTGCGATTTTGTAGCAGCCGCACGCCGGCTCTGTAAACAACAATCGTCCTGTGGGCCATGGTGGTGCACCCGTGGTTCGCCTTTGCACGCTTCCCGGGCGACCGGTCGGTCGATCGCCGGGTCGCCTCGCGCCGCAATGCGCCGTTCGATCGAAAAACGACGCGACTATTCGCCGTTGCGACGCACTTCGCACTTTCCATATCTGCGCCAGCATTCACACTCTCGCGTTTGCGCCGTTACAGATTATGAGTTACACATAATACCGAGCGAAGCTGAACACACCGAGAGAAGCGAGAGACGAGAGAAGCAAAGGTCAGTTATCCGAGTTGGCGCACTTTGTGAGGTTACACCGTGACAACGAGCGCAGTGCTTTTTGACGATTTCAAGACTTCCTATGAAAAGAGCGTAGCCGCAAGCTTCACGCTCGCCGAATACTTCCAGCTTTGCCGCAACGATCCGATGACCTATGCCCTTGCCGCAGAGCGCATGGTCAAAGCCATCGGCGAACCGCGGTTGCTGGCCGCCAAGTCCGATCCGCGGCTCTTGCGCCTGTTCGGCAATCGAACCTTGAAGTACTACGATGCCTTTGCCGACTTCTACGGCATGGAGGGCGGCATCATCGAGGAAATCGTTTCCTTCTACCGCCATGCGGCCCAAGGCCTGGAGGAGCGAAAACAGGTACTGTACCTGCTGGGACCGGTGGGCAGTGCCAAGAGTACGCTTGCCATCAAGCTGAAGAGCCTGATGGAACGCTACCCGATCTATACGCTCGTCGATGGAGATACCGGCGAACGCAGTCCGCTTCTCGAGTCGCCGCTCGGGCTCTTCAATCCGGAGAAGTTCGGGGCGCGCCTGGAGGGAGAATACGGCATTTCGCCTCGCTATCTGACCGGACTGTCGAGTCCGTGGGCACAGAAGCGCATGCACAGCTACCATGGAGACCTCACGCGTTTTCGGGTGCAGCGCATATATCCCTCGGTACTGAATCAGCTGGCCGTCGCGAAGACCGAGCCGGGCGATGAGAACACCCAGGACATCAGCTCCCTGGTCGGCAAGGTCGACATGCGTAAACTGAGCAAGTTGAGTCAGGACGACCCGGACGCCTATAGCTATTCCGGCGGTTTGTGCCTGACGACTCAGGGGCTGCTCGAATTCGTCGAAATGTTCAAGGCCCCGATCAAAGTCCTTCATCCCTTGCTGACGGCGACCCAAGAGGGCAACTTCAAAGGGACGGAAGGATTCGGTGCCATGCCCTACCAGGGGACGGTGCTCGCGCATTCGAACGAAAGCGAGTGGAAGAAATTCAGCAGCAACCGCGACAACGAGGCGTTCCTGGACCGCATTTTCATCGTCAAAGTGCCCTACTGCCTGAGGGTCACCGAGGAAGTGGCCATCTATCAGAAACTGCTGCGCGAATCGACGTTGGCGAAGGCACCGTGCGCCCCGGGCACCTTGCAGATGCTCGCGCGGTATATGGTGCTCTCCCGGCTCAAGTCGCCGGCGAACTCCAGCGTCTACTCGAAGCTGCGGATTTACGACGGCGAGAATCTGCGCGAGTCGGACCCGCAAGCCAAGAGCGTGGCCGAATACCGCGAGATGGCCGGAACCGAAGAGGGCATGACGGGATTCTCGACCCGCTATGCGTTCAAACTCATTTCCAAGGCATTCAACCGCGACCCGGCGGAGGAATCGGCGGATCCCGTGACGCTGCTGAAAGTCATCGAGGAGAGCATCGGCGCCTCCGATTTCAGTCCCGAGTTGCAGAAAGCATGCACCGTGCATCTGAAGGAATTTCTGATTCCCCGCTATCTCGAGGAACTCACCAAGGAAATCCAGGCGGCCTACCTGGAATCCTATGCCGACTATGGTCAGGAACTGTTCGATCGGTATGTGGCGTTCGCCGATTTCTGGATCCAAGAGGAGGTATACGTGGATCCGGCGACCGGGGTGGCCTTCGACAAGGCGGCGCTCAATTCCGAACTCGAGAAAATGGAAAAGCCCGCCGGCATCGGCAATCCGAAGGATTTTCGCCACGAAATCGTCAATCACGTGCTGCGCGCACAGAACAAGAGCGGTGGCCAGAAGCTCGTCTGGACGAGCTACCAGAAGCTGCGTGAGGTCATCGAGAAGCGCATGTTCGCGGCCACCGACGACTTGCTGCCGGTGGTGTCCTACTTCGCCAAGGGCAACGCCGAGGATGAAAAGAAGCACGAAGCGTTCATTGCACGCATGAAGGCAAGAGGGCACACGCCGACGCAGGTGCGCCGGCAAGTCGAGTGGTGGACGATGGCGCGGCGCCAGTGAGTCAAGGTCCGCGGCAGGAAGAAGCACCGTGACCAGCGTCATCGTCGATCGGCGGCCGGATAAGGGCAAGAACACTGGGAATCGGCAACGCGTATTGAAACGGCTCGAGGGGGCGCTCAAGGCCCAAGTCGATCAACTGATCGCGCGGCAGAAGCTCAAGGAGCATGACCAGGCCGTCGAGGTCAGTATCGAGCGCAAGGATGTCAAGGAACCCAGCTTCGCCCTCGATCCGGTCTCCGGCGCGGTGGGCAGAATCATTCCGGGTAACGACAAATTCCGTGTCGGGGACAAGATCCCCCGGGACCCCGCTTCCGGCCAAGGTCGCGGCGCCGGCGACGGCGCCGGTCAGGGAGAGTCCGACGACGAAGATGCCTTTCGGTTCGCGCTGTCGCGCGAAGAGTACTTGTCGCTGCTCTTCGATGACCTCGAATTGCCGGCGCTGGTCAAGAAGGACCTCTTGGAAATCGATGAGAGCCGCTTTCGCCGCGGCGGCGTCGTGCGCTACGGCAATCCCGGTACCGTGTGCGTGGCGCGGACGTTCAAGGCATCCATCGGCCGGCGCGTTGCCGCCGAAGCGCAGCTCGAGGAGGCCCTCGAGGAGGCCGAGGCCGCGCTGCTCATCGCGCGAGCCACCGGAGTCGAAGCTCGCGTGCAGGCGGCCGAGCTGGCGCTTCGGGAAGTTCGTCAGCACGGCGCGAATATCCCTTTCTTGGATCCGGTGGATCTTCGCCACCGCAGCCTCATAGAAGTCCAGTCGCCGCGCACCGCGGCGGTCATGTTCTGCCTCATGGACGTCTCCTCGTCCATGGATGAAGCGCGCAAAGACCTGGCCAAGCGATTTTTCACGCTTCTCTACCTCTTTCTCAGCCGCAAATATCAAAAGGTCGAACTCGTCTTCATTCGCCACACCGATCAGGCGCAGGAAGTCGACGAGGACACCTTCTTCAACGGCACGCAGGCGGGCAGTACGAAGGTCGTGTCCGCGCTCGCCAAAATGCACGAGATCATCGGTTCACGGTATCCGGCGTCGCGCTACAACATCTTCGGCGCGCAAGCGAGCGACGGCGATTCCTTCGGTTCCGATTCGACCGAGTCATCGGCCTATTTGTTCTCGCAGCTGCTTCCCGCGGCCCGCTACTTCGTCTATGCCGAGGTCGGCGGCAGCACGGCCCAAGGAACGACCACCTTGTGGAGCGCGTATCGCGCCATCAAATGCGAGCACTTCAATATGGCGACGGTCAGATCCCGCAACGAGGTATACCCCGCGCTCGCGAAACTGTTCAAACAGGAACAGGCGGCTTGATGCGCCATCCCGAACATCTGACTTGCGTGCACGACTCCGGCCGTTTCAGCGGCAGTGAATGGACGCTCAACGATCTGTTTGCCATCGAGCAGGTGTGCGCACGCCATGCCGAGCGCTACGGACTCGATACGTTTCCCAACCAGATGGAAGTCATCACCAGCGAGCAGATGCTCGACGCCTACGTCTCCAGCGGTCTGCCGGTCAACTATGGCCACTGGAGCTTCGGCAAACACTTTCTGATCGAGAGCGGAAAATACCGCTCCGGAGCCAATGCGCTCGCCTACGAAATCGTCATCAATACGAATCCGTGCATTGCCTTCCTGATGGAAGACAATTCGCTCGCCATGCAGACGCTGGTGATTCCGCACGCCTGCTTCGGTCACAACAGTTTCTCGAAGGGCAATTATTTGTTCAAGCAGTGGACGCAGCCGGATGCCGTGCTCGACTACATGCTGTTTGCGCGCAACTACATCGCCGAATGCGAGGAGCGATTCGGGTTCGACCGGGTCGAACAGACGCTGGATGCACTGCATGCACTGCGCGATCAAGGGCTGGACAAATACAAAAGACCGCGCAAGCTCGATACCCGCAAAGAACGCGCCGAACAGGCGAAGCGGCTGGCGGCAGCCCAGGAAACCATGCGTCAGGCGGAATACTATAGTGTCGTACCGCATGCGGCCAAGGCGCAGCAGGCGGCCGCCGTGTTTCCGGCCAGCCCTGAAGAGAATTTGCTGTATTTCATCGAGAAGCACGCGCCGAGGCTAGAGCCCTGGCAACGCGAACTCGCGCGCATCGTGCGCAAGATCGCGCAATATTTTTACCCGCAGCGGCAAACCCAAGTCATGAACGAGGGCTGGGCCACGTTCTGGCACCATCGGCTCATCAACGACATGTACGATGCCGGGCAGATCGATCAGGGCATCTTGCTCGAGTGCCTGCATTCTCATACGAACGTCATCCGGCAGCGTGAATATTCGAGGCTCAATCCCTACGCACTGGGTTTTGCGGCCTGGAACGAAATCAAACGCGTCTGCGAGTTCCCGACTGCCGAAGACCGCGAATACCTCCCCGATATCGCCGGCAAGGAGTGGCTGCCCACTTTCCACGACATCATGCAGAACTACCGCGACGAGAGCTTCCTGCTGCAATTCCTGACGCCGAAGCTGGTGCGCGATTTTCGCTTGATGAACATTCAAACGCGCGAGGGACTGGATCATTGGACGGTCAACGATACGGCCGGGGAGGAGGGCTTCAAGTCCATTCGCAGCCAGTTAGCGGCGTCGTACCGCCTCGAGTCGATGATGCCTGAGATATCGGTGGTTCGGTACGGACGAGACTCGGACCGCAAGCTCACCTTGCACCACCACAGCTACCAGGGGCGCACGCTGGCCGACGACGAGGCCAAGCAAACGCTGAAGCATTTGCGTCAATTGTGGGGATTCGATGTGTCGCTCGAAGCCGTCGATCAACACGGGGCGACTCTGAAGACGTACTGATGATGCGCGGGTTAGGCGCGCAGCGCGTGTGTATTGGGATCAAGCCACCATTTATTGCTGTTGACCGACTTGTCGGCGGCATGGCCTTATATAGTTATGCGGCCCCTGGCGTCGGGGCGAACCGCTAAGGTTCTAAGAGGGGAAGTCGGCCTCGAATCGCGGCGAGGTACCGCAGTCATGCTGGAGCGCGATTGAACGTACCGCAATCGATCTCCGCGACGCAGGGCGTGTGGATTCCCCGGCTCCGCAGGAAAGGCCAGGGCGGCCATTCCTGGCCGCCCGCCCGGAGCTACGCGCGCCGGACCATTAGCCGCCCATGCGACGCATGCGCCCGTGCGACGCATGCTCGTCTAGTCGTCCTCGCTCGGATCCAAGAGATCGAGCTCGCGGCTCAAGATCTTGTCGAGGTCGGGGGTGCCCCATCCGGTGGCCAGGTCCCAGCCGGCACCGGCCGCGTATCCCGGCACTCCGTTGTACCCGTTGTTGCCTACTTTGATATCTCTGCCAATCTGCTTGAATTGGCCGCTGCCGCCGATCGCGTACAGGGCGCGATTCAAAAAGCCGAGCGGCCTGCCGGCATACTGATTGAGGTCGGCGACGATGCCCGCCCATTGCGGCGACCCTTCGCTGGTTCCGCCGGCAGAGTAGTAGCCCGCGCTGGCCGATCCCAGAAAGCCGACGTAGATCAGAATCGGCGTGTACGGATCGGCATTATAAGAAATGTCCGGCAATCCTCGTTTGCCATGGAGCTGGTCCTGCATGCTGTCAGGCAGCGACTCCCGTTGATACTCGGGCTCGCGGAACACTTGGCTGATGCCGCCGCCGCCGGCGCCGCCACCAGCTGCAACTTCATCCCAAACGGTCTCCAACTTATAATGGCCCGCGGTATCGGTATAGAGGCTGGTGCCGCCGACGGCCGTGACCAGGGGCGATGAGGCCGGGAAGCCCACGGTTGGAAACGGATACACGGTGACGCTGTCCGGGCCCACGTTGCTGCTGCCGCTGTCACCGGCACTCGCCAGCACCGTGACGTGCTTGCGGCGCGCATGTGAGTAGAAATCGGAGAAGTCGTCGAGCACCTTGCGTCCCGCGGCGTCGAACAGCGTGTTCTCGGTGGCGCTCCAGCTCTGCGAGATGATTTTGCCGAGGTGGTGGTCGAGGGCGTATTGCTCGAGCGCCAGAAACTCCGGCAGCCCTTGGACCCCTTCGGTTTCGGCGACCGGACTCGTCAGCACGACGATGGCCGCTCCCGGCGCGATGGCGTGCGCCCACTGAACATCCAGCGATGTCTCGGCAGCCCAGCCCACCTGAGTGGAGTCGTTGGGATCGAAGGGGACTGTGCCAAGCGGCGCCAATACCTTCAACGACGGCGGATCGGGCAGGCCGTAGTCCTTGTCGAAGATTTTCAGGTCAGCCAGTGCGGTCGGGCTGCCGTATGACTCGATCAATACGATGGTCTGACCGGACCCCACCATGCCCGCGTCGATCAGCTTGTTCAGGCCGTAGGCGGTGCGGATTTCCTGCGGCGAGTAGCATGGGCCAAAACCTGCCGCCCGGCATTCAGCATCGGTCGGCGCCGAACCGCCGCCCGCGCGTACCATGCCGCCGATCCGGATATGCGGAGCCGCGATCGCCTGCGCCGACATCAGCAAGCACGTCAGCGCCGCGGTCCCCAAGGCGCGCGTAAGCGCCCTCTCTCGAGATTGTTTTTTCATCCCCAGTTCCCCTTAGTTTGTTTGCTTTGCATCCCACGAGCGCCCTGTGGGCCTCGATGCGGGGACTATAAACCATCGGCCTCCAGGTGGGAGGGTGCGACCGAGGGAGCGCACCGCACGGCGGTCCCGCCTGCGTGTGCCGTATCCCGCGATGCTCGCTCTGGCGGGCGGTGGTGTGGCTGCGGTGCCGTGGATGCCGCACGTCGGCATCGAACCGCATCTCGCACTAGCTCTGTTCGTTGCCCCCGCCGTCATTACGATGCGATTCGCGCGGAGCATGCGCGGCGGAGAGCCGCGAGCACCCGCCTCGAGCACCGACGCCCCACGTTTGAGGAAATTCGGCTGGTCGCCATCGCGGCGCAACGCCGGCACCTGAATGAATGGCGGCGGGCGGGTCGCATCGACGATGACGTGTATCACCGGCTCGAAGAGGAACTCGATCGTGCGGAGCTATCGGCGGCGGGACCCGCGCGCGACGACGCGGCGGCCGGCGGTCCCTGATGATATCGTGCGGCAACACCGGTTTTAGGGAGAACCCTTGAAAGCATTCTGGAAGACTCTCGGCTACTTCGGGCTCGCGCTATTGGTCGTCGTCGGATACTGCGGCTATCGCTTGGCCTTCGGTAAACCGTTCACGCTGAACGAACTGGCAAACCGTCAGGCGTTCCTGTTCCTGCTGGCGAACCCCGAGCTATTCACCCAAGTCGGCTTCATCGACGGGACCATTCTCGATCGGCACTCCGGCAGGCTGGCTGCCGTGGGCGTCAAAAAACGGGATGACGACTATGCGATGGCGGAGCGTTTCATCCGACAGGTCAAGGAGTTCGATCGCACTCAGCTCGATCGGCAGGAGCAGATAACCTACGACGTTCTGCTCGACCAGTGGGGCACGGAATTGTCGTTCAAACGCTTCGACTGGCTGTCCTCCGAGGGTGCCGCGGCGGTGGGACCCGGGCTCTACCCCATCGCTCCGATGTGGGGTACTCAGGTGCAGCTGCCAATCTTCCTCGAAACCATGCACATCGTCAGGAACGAAAGGACCGCCCGCAATTACGTGAAGCGACTCGAAGCGAGCGGCGATAAGCTCGACGCGGTGACCGAGGAAATGTTGCGTCAGGCAAAACTCGGCGTCGTGTTGCCCATCTCCCTGCTCGACAAGGCAGAGATCGGCATCAAGGACACGATACAGCCCAGCCCCGGCGACAACCCGCTCGTGACTACTTTCGTCCAGCGGATGCGGACCGCGAAGGGCATCGATCCGGGAGAACAGGCAGAGCTGGTGGGGCGGGCTACCGATGCGGTAGCTCACCGTATTTACCCAGCCTTCGACAGGATGACGGCGGCATTGGAATCACAGCGCACGGCGGCTGCGGCCCAAGCGGCGGGTGTCGGCCGTCTGCCGGATGGCGACGCTTATTACGCTGCAACGCTGAGGCAAATGACGACCACCGACTATTCGCCCGAACAAGTGCACGCGCTTGGGCTATCGGAAGTGGCGCGTGTGGGCGCGGAGATGGACGCGCTTCTCAAGTCGCAAGGCCTATCGACCGGAACCGTAGCCGAGCGCGTGCAGGCGCTGCACAAGGATCCGCGCTTTTTGCTGCCGAATGACGATGCCGGTCGCACACAGCTGCTCGCGAAGTATCAGCAGATCCTCGACGAGGTCAACGTACGCATGCCGGCCTATTTTCGGACCGTGCCGGCGGCCAAGTTATCGGTGCAGCGCGTGCCGCTCGCGGCTGAGAAGGGAACTGCCGGAGCGTATTATCAGGGCGCCGCGTTGGACGGCTCACGGCCCGGCACTTTTTTCGTCAATCTTCGCGACGTCGGCGAGACGGCGACGTGGACGATGAAGACGCTCGCCTACCACGAGGGCATTCCCGGGCATCACTTCCAGGGATCGGTCGCTCAGAGTCTCAAGAATTTGCCCCTGATCCGTCAGGAGACCATCTATTCTGCCTACGCGGAAGGATGGGCCCTCTACGCGGAGCGCCTCGCCGCGGAAATCGGGATGTACAAGGAGGACCCGTTCGGTGATCTGGGCCGCCTCGAGGCTGAGATGTTCCGCGCGGCGCGGCTCGTCGTCGATACGGGATTGCACGCCAAGGGCTGGAGCCGGGAGCGGTCGATCGCGTACATGGTGAGCACCACCGGCATGAACGAGAGTGGAGTCATCAGCGAGGTGGAGCGCTACATGGCCATGCCGGGGCAAGCGTGCGGCTACAAGGTCGGTCAGCTCAAGATTCTCGAGTTGCGTGAGCGCGCCAAAGCGGCTCTGGGTCCGAGGTTCAGCCTCAAGGACTTCCACGCCGTCGTTCTGGAAAACGGCGCCCTGCCGTTGACGGTCGTGGAGAAGCTGGTCGACGAGTGGACCGCCAAACCAGCGGGTTGAAGCGCGGCGCAGAAGCCGCGCTCGATCGCGCCATCAAGAGCGGCTGCTCCGGGGCGCGACCGGCCTGCGCTCGAAGCCGTAGTGAATATCCGCCGGCAGGAACTTGACGATCCAGTGCAGAAGCAGGGGCAGCAGAATGAAATCGTCGATTACCCCGAGGAGGGGCATGGCGAAATTCAGCGGTTCGAGCGCATAGATGCCCAACACCGCCACCACCGGCACTAGCCATAGGGGCCGGCTTCGATGCCGCAGGGCATACCAGAGGAGGCGCAGGTCGTGGCCGCCGAGACGCCACAAGCGGAACAAACGGATCATGAGCTATCCTCGCAGGCGCGAATACAACGATATAGTGGATGGGCGCACGCTTTCAAGGCCGCTGAGCGGGGAGGCCGCCGAATGAAGTTCATTTTCGAAGTTCACATCAAAGCCGGCCACACGGCGGAGCAATACGCATCTGCCTGGGTGCGGGTGAGCGAAATTCTGCAGCGCGCCCCTGGATCCCAAGGCACCCGGTTGCACCGAAAAATCGGCGACCCGAACGTTCTGGTCGCGATTGCCGCCTGGCGCTCGAAAGCGGACCGCGATGCGATGGAGAGCCGTCGGGACTCAGCGGTCGCGGCGATTCTGAGAGAAGCCGCGGAACATTGCGACATCCGAGTCATCGGCGAGTTCGAAGAACCCGAATGGGTGGTTGCGCCGCCCTGATTGTGGGCGACTTAAGCCGCTTCCTCCGCTGCGTGTTGAAATACCGACACCGCCCGGTCCGATAGGACCCGCTGCAATTCGGCGGTGGATCTACCGGCGGGGGTCAGCCACGTGTCGATGTGTTCGGGCTTCAAATTGATGATGCAACGATCATGGCCGGCGGCGGCGATATCCGGCGGTGGTTCATCGGTGATCGCAGCAAAGCTGCGCAGGTCTGGTTCCTTGGCGTCGGACCAGTGCGACCACAAACAGGCGATGAACATGGGCTGGGCGGGTTCGGGCGTGAACTGCAATACCACGTTCTGAGCTTTCTCTCCGGCGCGAAGAGGCCGGCGCTCCATCGCATGGAGCTGAACGTTTTCGTAAAAGCTCTCGACCACCATCACCGCGTGATGCCGCCCGAATTGTTCGTTCCAGAATTTCTCGAGATTATCGCGACGCGCATTGTACAAACCGGGAAACTTCTTATCGTAAGAGGCCGGCTTGCCCGCCGGACGACAGGCATAGCGCATCGGCGTGAGCAGGTTTTCGCCATCGCGCCTGACGATGACCCCTGCATGAATCATCGGGAAAATGCGGTTGTCGGGGCCGGTCGCCTCGACGCGGCGTAAATCGCGCAATTTTTCCGTGATGGTTTCGATCTTACGCGTGGCGATGCGCACGTCTTCACGTGCTTTCTTGGTTTCCTTTTCCTGGAGCGATCGACCGGCAGTGACCAGGCGGGTCCTTTGGGTAAACAGCTCTCTCTCGAGTTTCGTGGCCGCTCGGGCGCGGTGTTCATCAATGGCGCTCTTGATGCGGCTGCCCCGATCGTCGGTGGGCGCATCGAAATTCGCCTCGAATCCGCGGGAGATGATCAGCGTCGGGTCATCGAGACGCCGGAAAAATAACCTTTGCGCTTCCTCATAGTCGAGGCGTATACCGAGTTGGCGGTTCAGTTTGCGCACCATCTGAACGACTTGGGCAGAATAGCACATGGGCAGAATCCTACTCCGCACGCGTGGACGGGAGAAGGGCGATTTATTCCGGACGCGGTGAGTTCGTACGAGGTTGACGATGAACGATTGCGAATACCAGACCGTGAGCCGACGCAATGTCGTGAGGCGCATGCGCATGAACTGCGTTTGTCTCGTGCTCGCGATCGTGCCGCTCGCGGCGAATGCCCAAATCGCGGTGGCGCTGCACCCGGACGATATACCCACCATCACCGTTTCCCCCGGGGTGCTGCTCAAGGAACTTACCGGTCGGAGTGCCGTGGCCACCGCCAGGACCGATCAGGCCAGCGTGGCGCTGTTCCACCTCGACCCCGGCCATGCGAGTGCTTGGAGCTACAACCGGGTCGGCGAGGAATCATTCTTCGTCCTGAAGGGACATGGAGAGGTGTGGACCGGCAGCAAGTCTCAAGAAGTTCGTCCGGGATCTTTCATCGTGATCCGCGCCGGCACCGTCCGGTCAATCCGCGCAACCAAGAACGAGGCGCTGGAATTCTATGCCCTCACCACGCCGGCCTGGAGCAGCGACGACGACATCATGACGACTGCGCCGGCGGGTGCGCCAAAGTGATTCTCCATGCTCATGGCGCGCAGCATCTTCCGGCGAGCCTCGCCAAGATCGAAACGGGATGTCGGCGTTTCCTGACTGGTGCTCGATAAACTTCTGGCGTACGGTGCATGAAGACGGCAGTGCGAAGGAGGATGCGATGAATAATGGCGCGGTTGCAATACAATGGCCGAGCTTCCAGGGACAGGCCACGTTCGTGGGTACCAGCCCTACCGGGCGGGTGGCGATTTACGTCGACCCTACGCTCGGACAACCCGGGCTGAAAAACGCCCAGGACCTGCTGGCGGATGCGGACCGGGTGGTGCAGGCGAACGATCATGTCTTCGGCACCAGCAGCGGTAGTGTGAACGTGATCGTGTTCGCGCTCGGCGGCGCAACCGATGGAACGGGCGGCGCCGACCATATGGCTTGCGACTATGTAGCCGGCAACAATATCGAGGTGTGCGCCTCGTTCGGCAATTCGATGCGGGTGAGCGCGCTGTTCGAGGCGGAGATCAGCGAGTGCAATATGGGCGGCAACCTGTGCGGCGTGAGCACCGGCGAAGCGCTCTCGCGCTGGTGCGCGGCGAGCGTGAGCAACAATGCGCTGGCCGATTTCGCCACCGCACCCACGTGGTCCAATGACGGCGCGCCGGACTTTGTCAACAAGACCGATCCGACGGACCGCAGCGCCGACAGCACGGGCTGCGGCATGGCCTTCATCTCCTGGCTGCTGAGTCAGAACCTAGCGCTCAGCGCCGTTGCGCAGGGGCTGGTGGCGCTGGGAGCGGGAGGAACGTTCGCGCAGCTCTATGGTAGCTTGACCGGCAAAGCCGCCAGCACGGCTTGGCCGACTTTCTCGGCAGCCGTCAAAGCTCTGAACGGCGGTGTGACGACCGATGATCCTTTTGGCGGCATGACTGCGGCACAGACCGCCCTGGCTGCGATCCGCCCCGCCTCGCACCGGCTGCTGCCGCCATCAAAACAGCGGCCCTGACTTGGCACGGCGCAGTGCCGATCAAAAGCTCCAGTTTCCCATTACTCCGACGGTGCGCGGGCGAAAGGTATAGGCGTATACCAAGGCGGACCCCGGGCCGTCGCTGTACCGCTGCAGCAGCGGCTGCGCATTGGTCGCGTTATTCACGAAGATCCGCGCATCGAGTTGCGCACGGGCGACGCCCAACTGCAGATTGAGCAGGTAGTTGGCGGGGTCCGCGCTGAGTCTCGGATCATAGGACGTGCTTTTGGTCTCCAGTTCCGAGAACGGTCCGGGATTGTGGCTGTGAGCAATTTCCTCGGCGCGCAGGTAAGCGGTCGAGGTGCCGGCGAGCGGCCACGCGTAGCGCGCGCTCAGCGTACCGCTCCACGGTGACGGCACGGAGGGAACGCCCCCCACGACGGTGCCGCGATCGATGATGACGTGGCCGTCCGCAGTTCTCAGCGTCCGGGTGTAGCGGACATCCAGATACCCTACCGCGACCGCCATGATAAAGCGTTCCGTGATGGCGGCATTGGCGCTGACATCGAATCCGGAACTCCTGGCCGCACCGGCGTTGGTCGTGTAAGCGTTGCCGCACGCGTCCTGGACGCGCTCCTGAATCCCGTTCCAACGGATGTCGAATAAGCTGGTGTCGAGGTGCACGCGGCGATCGAACAGTTGGTTCTTGGCGCCCACCTCAAAACTCCAAACGGCATCCGGTCCGAAGGAGGAGGAGGCCACGCTATTACCGCACCGTACCGGCGGACCCGTGTTGCCGCCCGCCCGAAATCCCTTGGCGATCGCCGTATAAAACAAGTTGTGGCTGTCGGGTTGGTAGGACAGATCGAACCGCGGCGTGGGCGGGAGTGTGTCACGATGCACCGACGCCGACGAGGAGGCTCCTGCGGTGGCGTAGCCCGACGTGTGCGAGGAACCGCGACTCTGCAGCGAGCCCACACGCACCCCCGCGCCCAGGTTCCAATGAGCCGTGAGCGACCACTGCGTCTGACCGAACACCGAACCTTCGGTGAAGATGTTGTAATCGTCGCTGAGGATGCCGGGCACCGTCGGTGCCGCGATCACATAGGTGTCCTGCGCCGAGTCCTGGCGCAGCCTCGAATAAAAGACTCCGCCGAGCCACTTGAGCGGTGCGGTGGGATCCGCCGATGCAATCCGTATCTCTTCGGACAGGTGAATCTGATGGAGCGTCAGAAGAGTCGGAACCGCGTCCGCATAGGAACTGGGAAATGCCGGACCCAGGGGGTTGCCGAAGCCACCGAAATACACGATCCCGGCGACATTCGTCGTGTCGACCGTTGCCGACTCACTCCGATCGACATACGACGTGATGGCCGTCAAATTGGCGCCGCTCATTCGCTCCGCCACGGTGAGCGCCAGCACGTTCAAGTCGTCCACCGCGGGCTGGCGCAGTAGCTTGCCGTTCTCCAGAATCCCCGCTTGCTGCGGCGGGGCGGCGTAAAAAACGGGCGTGTCATGCAGGTTCATGGATTGATGACTGAGCAAGGGCGTGATGCGCAGCGCATCGTTCGGCTCGTATGCGATGCTCAAGCGCAGTGCCCGGCTCGCGGCGCGATTGGCATGCGCATCGATGACCGCCCCGGTGAACGGATCGATTCGATTCACGTACCCGGCGTCGTCCCGGTACCAGGCACTGACGCGGGCACCGAGAAGGCCGTCGATGAGCGGACCGCCCGTGGCCGCGCCGAACTCGACATTCGTGCCCCCGTGGTCCGTGGCCGAGACTTCGGAGCGATACAAGCCGCTCACCGTGGTAGTGCTCGGCTCGTTGGTGACGTAGCGGATGGCGCCGCCCTCGGCGCCTCGTCCGAATAGCACTCCTTGCGGGCCGCGCAGCACTTCGACTTGCGCCAGATCGAAGGTAGCCGGGTACACGTTGCCGAAAACGGTGTGCGGAGTCTGGATCGGCGTATCGTTGACGTAGATGCCGGTGGTCGTGTCCCCTTTGTCGGCACTGATCCCCCGGATGGCGATATTGGTCAGAATTCCGGGACCATATTGCGAGCTGAAATCGTATTCGATCCCCGTGGCCACGGCGGCTATCCCTGTGATGCCCTCGCTTCCGGACGCCTTCAGATCCTCCGGCGTCAGCACGGTGATGCTCATGGGCACGGTACTCAACATTTCGTCGCGTTTGGTCGCCGACACCACGACCTCGTCGAGCGCCGCGGCGCGCGGCGCTTCGGCGGGCGAGGGGCCGACGTTTGGCGGCGGGCCCGGGGGTGCTGCAGAGCGAGCCCTCGGCCGCTCGAACAGTTTGACGGTGCGGTCGTTGAGGAACACGAAATCGAGGCCGGTGCCTTCCAGCATCCGTGCGAGGCTCGCCGTGGCCGGCAGGCCGGCAGGCGCGGCCTGGGACGTTTTGCCTAGCGCCAGTTGCGATACGTACACGAGTTGCAGATGCGTCGAGGAAGTGAATGCCGCCAAAGCCTGCGGCAGCGGTTGGGCCTCGATACCCCTCGCAACGCTACGTTCGGACGCCACCTCGTCGGTGGCGAACGCGAAGGTCGGCGTAACCAATAACAGGCACAATGCACGCAGTCTGGCTAACTGGCCCAACCAGACCATGCTCGCTCCGCCGTAACCGATGACGGGCAGACTCTAAACTGAAGGATCGATGCTCCGCCAGGGGGGCGCCGTCACCGGCGGTGCGCCGGGCGGTAGTGCGCTCAGATCCTACGGACGGCGGATCCCGGTTTATCGTGAGAACTCATGACCTTGAAGCCTTTAGGCAGTCGTTCCACCCGAACACCGTCGAGGGATTGGAGGAATGCCGCGAACGACTCGGTATCGGCGGCATCGAAGGCACCGCTGATCGGCAAGCGGCGCAATTCCGGGTCGTCGATCATGAACGGAGTGTCGTTGTAACGATTGAATTCATCGGCCACCGCGGCGAGCGGACGCTGGTCGAATACGATTTTTCGTTCCAGCCAAGCGGTGGCTTCCCGTAGATCGGTGGGTTCGGGAGCCGGTGGCAGCACGCCGGCAGTGACTCTGACCTGCTGGCCCGCCCCGACGCGCAGTCCGCTCGCGAGCCCGGCCGCAGCCGTTCGGGGCGGTACGAATTGGCCGACGGATACGGCGACCTGGCCGGTCGCGACGGTGATCAGTGTTGAGTCGGCGCGTCGATATACATCGAAGTCGGTGCCGACCGCCACGGCATCGGTCGACCCCGCATGGACGCGAAACGTTCTACGGTGGTCGTGTGCGACGTTGACCGCAATCTGCCCGTGATCGACTTCCACCAATCTCTCGGCGGATGAAAATCGAACCGTCACTGCGGTGTCGGTGTTCACATGAAGCGTCGAACCATCCGGGAGCGGCCACACTCCTTGCTCGCCATGGGCGGTTCGATAGGTCGTGACCTGCGGCAACGGTCCAGGGCCGTCTCTCACGACCCACCAAAGCACGCAGAGGCCGGCCCCCCCCGCGATCGCGGCAGCGGCAATGCCCCGCCAGACCCGGTGCTGCCGAGGCATTCGCGGTGGTTGGTATCGGACGGAGGGCCCGGCGATGTCCACGACGCCGTCGGTGGCGTCTGCCCGTGCCATCTTTACCAAGGCATCCACCGACATCGACGGATGAACGTCCGCCGCTGCCAGCGTGCGCTCCAGCGCAGCGACCCCGAGGTATTCTTCTACATGGACGGGTGAGGCCTTGATCCAGGCAAGAAATGCCGCCCGCTCGGCCTCCGACAACGGTGCGGCCCGGTGGGCTGCGTACCAGTCTGCCGCGACCTGGGTGATCGCGGAACGAATCTGTGCATCCGATGCGTTCATTCCTTACCTCATTCGTGCCATGCGCCGGCGGCAATGAGCCAGGGCCGTTCCCAGGTACTTCTGTACCATGTGAGGGGATACCCCCAGCTGCGCGGCGATTTCCTGGTAGCTCAATCCATGTTGGTACTTCAGGTGGATCGTGGCGCGACACTTAGGCGGCAGCTGCGCCAACACCTCGCGCAGGCGCGTGACCCGGGTCTCCATGTCGAACAGTTCCTCGAAACCGGCAGGTCTGGCCAACTCCTGTTCGTCGAGCGGCTGGTCGGGATCGAGGGGCGCCGGGTGGCGTCGATTGAGGACCGAGTGTTCGTACACCAGATTGCTGGCCACCGTGTACAGGTACCCCTCGGGATTGCGGATGGCATCGGCATCCTTGACGCGCAGTATCCGCAGGTAGACTTCCTGAACCAAATCCGCAGCATCGTGTTTGGCCCTGATCCGGCGATAGAAGAACGCCTGCAATGCACTGCGATGCTCTGCAAACAGCCGTTCAACGAAGTTTTTTCTGGGTTCGGGCATCAGGGGTCGGGTTCGGAGGCGCCTGGCAATCGGGTTGAGATACTTACATAGAGTGTCGGTGCGGGCTTTCGGTTACCGGTAACTGGCATCCGCGGGGTGCACGAACAAAATAATGGTAGCGGAATCCGGCGCCGCCCACTCTTACTTAGCGGGACCACGGATAGGGCGCCACGGATTAGGCTCTGCTCGCCTTACGTTTTCTTTGCCGCACGCGCGGAAGGTGGCGCGGTCCCACCTTTTTCCTCCAGGAACGTCGTTCACGTTCACAGTTCTGATGTTTTCTGGGGTGAAATGATTTGACGAGCGAGAGAGAGTTTATCGCCTGACATCGGTGTCAATTTCCGGGATTATGGTGAGGCATAGTCAGGAGACCCCCCGCATGCGCGAATTGCCCGTCAAACATTTCTTGCTCGCCTCGGACTTCGACCAGACGTTGAGTTTCAAGGATTCCGGAGTCGTGTTGAGCGAACTGCTCGGCGTATCGGGGTTCGAGGAGCGCGTCGCGGGCTTGGCGCGCTGCAACTTGGTGCAGCAGGGCGGAGAACTCGCGTATTTGATTCGCCATGATCCGGAATTTCGCGGCGTGCGCCGTGAACACCTGGAGGAGGCCGGTCGGCGGGTTCGCCTGAAAAGCGCGATCCCGGCGCTGGTCGACTTCATGGAGCGCGGCACCGAGGGATATGAATTTTCGTTCTTCGTAATCTCCGCCGCGCCGCGCGAGATCGTCACCTCGGCACTGGCGGGGATCATACCCGCCGAGAATATCTACGGCACCGAATTGGCATTCGACCCCCGGTCGGGCGAAGTTACGGCCATCAATCGCGTTCCGGCCGGCTACGGCAAGGTGGCGGTCATCGAGGAACTGCAGCATCGGTTGCGCGTGACACCGGATCGCGTGATTTACGTGGGCGACGGCAGTTCCGACGTCCATGTGATGCTGCACGTCAACAACCATGACGGGTTTACGATTGCGGTTTCCGAGAACAAGCAGCTCGCGCGAATTGCGAAGCGCATCGTTCTCAGCGAAAACGCGTTCAGCATCATGGTGCCGATTCTCGATGAACTTCTGCGCTGGAAAACGGGCGACATCCGCGGGCTGTTCGAATCCTACGGCTTGACGCTGAACGAATGGGAAAAGGAAAGAACGGATCGCGTCAAGATCAGCGAAATGCTCTCGTTCAATCACGCCGCCGCGGAAGCGCTATGAGTCACCTTTGGACCGAAGCCTTGGGCTGGACGGCGACCACCGTCTTCGTCGGCTCTTATTTTTTTGCCCGTCCGTCCTTGTTGCGCGGCGCGCAGATGCTGGGCGCGCTGCTCTGGATGACCTACGGATTGCTGATCGGCGCATCGCCCGTCATCGTTGCGAATGTGCTGGTCTTTTCAGCAGCCGCTTGGACTGCGTTTCGCCAGGCGCCCGCGCCCGCGTCCCAAGCGACCGTCTCCTAGCGCTACAGCGCGTCGGAATCCGTCATGCACGCACGGTCCACGCGGCCGTCCTTGACGGCGACCTTCTCGGCGCGCAATCGCCGTGCCTGCTCCCGATGTTGGAGGGATGTTTTCGCAAACACGATGCGTCCGCCGGCGCCCACCACTCGATGCCACGGAAGGTTCATGTCGCTGGGCGCGACCTTCAGCGCGAATCCCGTCAGCCGTGCGCGGCCGGGCAGCCCGGCAGCGCGCGCGACCGCGCCATAGGTCGAGACTCTCCCGCGCGGAATCATACCGACCACGTCCCAGATCGATTGCAGCACGGGGCTGTCAGGGGCCGACGCCACGCGGCGGGTCCGGGGCCCCGCGAAGCGATGCGGCAGGAATAGTTCGGCAAATGTGTCTGCGGTTCGCGCCATGTTCTCCGCTCCAGGACAGAACGAGCCGAGATCATACCTCGAAGCCCCCTGGACCCTGTTCCTGGTTCTGGCTCGAGCCACCCAAAAAATCGCTCGAAGGGTGCAAAATAGCGGGGTGACACAGCTCCGCGGATTCATCCTGCAGACCGGTTATCGCGTGCTCTCTCGCCCGAATGGGCAGCGCGTTCCGGTCATCCACATCCATGGGCGAGCGGAGTCCGGGGAAACTTTTCTGGTCCGCGACGACCGGCAGAGACCGCACTTTTACATTCGAGCCGCCGACGGCGAGCATGTAGGTTCCCTGCTGGGCCTGGAGCCGAAGCTCTCCGATAAACGGACATTTGCGGGCAGTGCGGCTTCCCTGATCGAGGCGGACACTCCACCCGAAGTGCCCGGCCTACGCGACCGGCTGCATGCGGCCAACATCGATACGTTCGAGGCGGACGTGCGCTTCGCGGTGCGCTATCTGATCGAACGCGGCATCAAGGGGGGCTGCGAGATAGAAGGCGAGGCGGTCACCGGGACCGGCACCACCTTCGTGTTCGACAACCCGTCCCTGCGGCCGGCCGATGTGAAAATCGAGCCGCGCGTGTTGTCGTTCGACATCGAAACCCATGGCAAACACGAGCGGCTGCTGGCGATCTCGATGTACGCGCCAGGTATCGACGAAGCGCTCATCGTGGATGGCAGCGATCGCCCGATGCCGCACAAGGCGACTCGCTGCGTCGATGAGTTCGCGGCGCTCGACGCGTTTTGCGAGCGCGTACGGCGCTTGGATCCCGACGTCCTGGTGGGCTGGAACATCATCGACTTCGACCTCACCATGTTGCAACGCATTGCAGAGCGTGTTCGCCATCCCTTCCCGTTGGGCAGAGAGTCGGGCGGGATTCGCATTCGCAAAGCCCAAGGCTATTTCGGCAGCGGCCAGGCCAACATCCCCGGCCGGCTGGTTCTCGACGGCATCGACTTGCTGCGCGGCGCGTTCATACGCATGGACGATTACTCGCTCGATGCCGTGGCGCGCAAGGTCCTCGGCGAAGGAAAGGCCGTTGCCGGAGACGTACGCGATCGAATGGCCGAGATCACGCACAACTATCGCCATGATCTCACGGCATTTGCGCTGTATGCGCGCACGGACGCAAGGCTGGCGTTCGAGATCATCGACACATTGAACGTGGCGCGGCTCGCTTTTGCGCGCAGCCAACTCGCCGGCATGACGCCCGATCGCGTGGCGGCGAGCATCGCCTCGTTCGACTTTCTCTATCTGACCGAACTCGAGAAACGCAGAATCGTCGCGCCGACGGTGCGGTCCGCCGATGCGAGTGTTCACGATGCGCAACAGGGAGGCCACGTTCTGGAGGCCGTCGCCGGCCTGCACCGCGACGTCTGGGTGTTCGATTTCAAAAGCTTGTATCCGAGCATCATTCGCACTTTCAATATCGATCCTTTGACCTATGTGGCGGATCCCTCACCGCACGAAGACGTCATTCGAACGCCGGGCGGTGCGTTTCGGCGTGAGCCTGCGATCCTGCCGCGAATGCTCGATGCCCTTTTCCCGCGGCGTGAGGCGGCGAAGAAAAGCGGCGACGACGTGGCATCGAACGCGATCAAGATTCTGATGAACTCGTTCTATGGAGTTCTCGGCACCCCGGCATGCCGCTTCTACAACCCCGCGCTTGCCAACTCGATCACCGGCACGGGCCGCGAAATATTGCTGTGGTCGAAGCGCTGGTTCGAGACGGCG
Organism: Pseudomonadota bacterium; assembly: GCA_030776345.1. Taxonomy (GTDB): domain Bacteria; phylum Pseudomonadota; class Gammaproteobacteria; order Steroidobacterales; family Steroidobacteraceae; genus Bog-1198. Next base: position 25,788 of record JALYHU010000162.1, read on the forward strand.
GGTTTCAACGTGCTGTACGGCGACACCGATAGCTTGTTCGTGTCCTCGCATGGCGGGGATCCGGACGAGGTGCGTGACCGAGGCCGGCAGCTTGCGCTCTCATTGAATGATGAACTATCCCGCTATGTGAGGGAGCGCTGGAGCGTAGCGAGCCGCCTCGAACTCAAATTCGAAAAGTTGTACCTTCGATTATTCCTGCCGCGCGCGCGTCATAGCACCCGCGGCGCCAGCAAGCGCTACGCGGGCCTGCGTCACGGCGATGCCGACCGCGTGGAGTTCATCGGCATGGAGGTCGTGCGCCGCGACTGGACCGATCTCGCCAAGCAGGTGCAGCGCGAACTGTATCGACGCCTGTTCACCGATCAGGCGGTCGATGCCTACCTCACGGAAGTCGTGAGGCAAGTCCGGGCCGGCGAGCTGGACGACGCGTTGGTGTATCGCAAGCATTTGCGCAAGGAGGCGGAGCAGTACACCGCGACCACTCCGCCGCACGTGGTGGCGGCCCGAAAATCCATACGTCCGGTGGGTCGATTGGTCAGCTATCTCATGACCACGGCCGGCCCGGAACCGATGGACAACATCCAACACCCCATCGACCGGGAGCACTATGTACTGAAGCAAATCAAGCCGGTGGCGGAACCGGTACTCGAAACACTGGGACTCGATTTCGAGCGGGTCATCGGGGATAGCCGGCAGTTCGAGCTCTACGCTCTGTTCGACAAGGTGTGACGAATTGGACCATGATGGTTGGATTCGCAGCAGCGGGATAAATCGATGTCCCCCAGATGGTCAGGGCTGGCGTTCTTGTTCTTCTTTTCGGCGGCGGGGTGGCCGCAGGATGCGTCCTCGGCCCCGCCCGACAAGGGTGTGGCGGCACGGGTCAAGCGGGACACCGCCCGTTGCATGAATCACGGGAATGTGGAGACATGCAACGATGCCATTCGGCGGAATCCGAGCGATGCTGCGCTTCTCGTGGCCCTTGCCGATGCGTTGGTGCGCGCGCAGCGCCCGGCCGACGCCATTCGCCACTATCGGCGCGCCGCGGCGCTTGCACCGAATATGGCCGGTTTGTCCGCCAAAATCAGCGCTGCCGAAAAACGGCTGGCGGCGGCGCCATCGCCGAGCCGCCCCCGGCGCGCCATTCCCTCCGCGCCGCCGCGCGCACCCGCACGGACGCCTATTGGGCGCGCTGCGCCGACTGGTGAACCGGACAAGCACTACTCCAACGCGGACCCGGAAACGCAATCGCACTAGCGCCGATCTACGCTCGCCAGAGCATACGCCGACGTGGTTAACGGCGGGCTTACGTTTTCGTCCCAGGCCTCCGCGATAATCTTTACCTCTCTTAAGATGGGGTCCTCGGCAATCCGTTCGAGAAGCGGTGCGTTGGCTAGCCACTGGCCCCTAACTCATGCGATACGATTTCCACCGTCGGCATTTCACGCACTGCACTGGCGGCGGCGATCAGCTCTTCCTTCTCATTTTGGCTGAGCGTTTGCAGGTCACCACCCTCAAAGTACACCATCGCCTTCAGACTCTCGCTCGGTTGGAATGAGCGCCCGTACATTTCACGTGCCGCTGACAGTCCCTTGGAGAGGCTGACCCCGGCTTTCACCATCGCCGCGATGTCGCGGTAGTCCTTTGCCTCGATACGCTGAAGAATGACTTTCACTTTAGTCGCCATCAAGTCATCCAGCGTAGCAACCTGGACGATGCCGTCATCGGTCGTTTCTGGTTCGCCAATCCGCCCAAAGCCAATCGTGCCGAAGAACGACACCTTGACAGGAGGCGAATCCTGCGCGGTCTGGCTCGGGACGAGCACCGTGTAGGCATTGGGTTCGTCTTGCAATACCGTGGACCGCAGCAAGAATGGAAAAGCGGATTGCAGCACGGCCTTGTCGAGCGGCTTTTCGGTAAAGAAATCGAAGTCGACAGAGGCGCGATGTCCGAGTCGTAACGCGATGCCGGTGCCACCGTAGAGCACCAAGCCGAGATTGATCGTGGGATGTAGTTCTGGCCAAAAACGCTGCTGCGCGACCGGCAGGATGTCCATGCGCGGCTTGAAGAATTGGGTCATGCCAATTTGCGTACGGGCAATGGGGGAACCTGTCCCGGCGCGGCCAGCCCCAACCGGTAATGCCAATAGGCCCATGAGCGCTCGGTAAACTGCCCGATCTCGGCATGCTCCAACACATTGCGCAGGTATTCATCGCCCACTTGATGCGCGAGCGCCTGAACGTCATCGTAGTCGCCGATGTTCATGACTTGGGCCACCACACGCGCCGGCATCGCGACCGCCTCATCCGGAGTCTTCCACCAGATGTATTTGGCCGCGAGGCGCTTCAACGCTTCCTGATCCAAGGGTTCCATTGGTTTCGCTCCCAATTCGCAACCTGCGTTTACGGCGTAACGAGTGAGTTAGTTTATCAGCCTACCGGACCCATTCGTCTGGCAAAGCAGCCTTTGGCGGTACAGTCATTTCGTGATCCCATTAGACACGCGACACCCTGCGCCTTCGCGGCCCTCGCCATCCCCCCGCACCGCCTGCACTTCCTCTCCATACCGCATCGGCATCACCGTCATCTTCCCGGATCGCTTTGAGATTCACTACACTCCGGTCGATGACCTTGGGAATCTTGTCCTGCGTTTGCTTGGACACCCAACCGTTGATCCGATTCGCGGCACCCGGGAACGGCGTTGAAGCCCCCTCCGCTGCCCGACGCGGGCGGATTGAAGTAGTAAGCCGCACGCATGTCGCTCGGTAGAAATTCGCCGGACGGTGCGGAGCCACCGGCGTTCGCCATCACCGAGCGGTGCTGCAGCGGTCACGGCGAGGCCGTTCGCCTTCGCCCACGCAACCACGGCACCATAGTCCTGCGCCGTCGGGGCGAAGCGCTCGGTGAATGCGTTCACGCTCAAGTATTTGTGGAAGATTGGACTCTTGGGGTCATACAGTTCGCGCAGCAACTCGGCAAGTTCAGCCTGATTGCGCAGCGGCAGGTGAATAGCCAACCGCATGGGCTGATCGGGGTCTACTGCACCCGCTCTCGCGGCTTTACCGTCGGCCACCGCGCTCGGAACGCATCGGGTCCGGACCCGCCCGGCGCCCGGAGCCGCGAGACTCCGCCCCGACGCAGCCCTATTTTCCTGTGTTAGGCTAAGCGTGAGTTCTGCACAGAGTCAATCTTGCGGCGCGGGCAAGGTCAGGCGCCAACGACCGAGCGTCGGTCGAGCAAACCGGAGGTGTGCCTTGAAAAACGATGATTGCCAATGGCTCGCGCCGCTTGCGGCGTGCCTGATCATTCTTACGGCCAGCGGCGTGGCCAGCGCTTGTCCGCCATCGTCCTCCGGCAGCCCCGAACCCGCGGCCGCGCCGGCGGCAGTCAGCGGCTCGATCTCGTCGGAACAATCCGCCGCTCTAGCGCACCAGCGCCTGCGCCGGTGTCAGCTGCACCCTGGTACCTGCGAGCAGGGCAAAGGGACGGCGCCCGAGTCTGCCCATGGCGATGGTAAGAATACCGATGACGCGCCCGACCTGAAAGGAGTCCCCCGCGACTGAGCGGGGGACTCTGGAGGGAGCGTTCGAAACCTCGCGGCTCCGAACGCGTCCTACTGGCTAGTCGTCCTGACCGTCCTCACCGTGCAGGGCGATCGACCAAACGCCCCGCCCATGGGTCGCTGCGTACAGTAGACCCGACTTGGCATCGAGCGTGAGCGAATACACCGCGGTCCGCGGGAGACCGGCAGCGACCGGAACCCATTTGCCCGAATCGGGCTTGCGCACGATCACGCCGAAGTCCGTGGCGGCGTAGAGGCGCTTATGGGCCGCGTCATAGGCAATGCCCGTGATGGGCTGATCGCCAATGTTCGCACTGCGATTGACCCACGTGGCCTTCTGACTCACCGGATCAAACGTCACCTCGAACACGTGGCCGACGGTGGTCGGTGTGTACGCATCGTAGCCCGAAAAGGATACGAACGCATGCAAGGGGTTCTTCGGATCCACGGCGATACCGCTGGGGAAACGAGTGGGCTGGGCCGCCGTATCGATGCGAGTGAATGCAACCGTCGTTTCATCCGCTGCATCCGCATTCATCGACACGAACAGTCGACCGCGGCGGGTTCCGACCCACAGAGGCGCGCCGATGGCCGGCGCGCGGGCGATGGCGACGACGTAGGAACCGGAGCCACCCTTGTCGGGACCGTAGCTGGCACTGGTCAGGCTGGTGCCGAGCGCAACCCAGTCGCCGCACGGTGAGGAGAAGGTCCCGGAGAACTCGTTGCAGACCGTATCCAGATACGCGCGTGGGCCGCCATTGTCTTGCGTGCGCCAGACATGCTCGAGGCCGACGAAGAACGTGCCGTTCAGCACCGGGTCCGCGATCAGCGGAACGTAGAAGGAGGCCGCCTCGCCGCTTCCCACCAACACGTCGGAAATCCAATCCCAGCCGAGCGGCTCGTTGGCCGGATCCGTGCCGCCGCCGCTGAAGTTCACATCGAGTTGCGCGCTGAAGTAGGTGTGCATGCGCGTGGTCGGCACGACGGCATTGATCGCCGATTGTCCACCGTCGCCGCCGACCGTCTCGAACCAGGTTCCGGTGCGGCCATTGTAGGCCCAGGTGCCGTTATCCTGCGTACCGCCGAGAAGGTCGTTGGCTGGATCCTGCGGATTGACCGAGACATGCTCGAACTGCAGCGTTTGCAGACCCGCGTTCATCGGAATGATCCGGTGCGGGATCGCCTTCAGCCAGCCCAGGCAGTCGGCGCGGTCGACCGGCGCCAGATCGCCGCCATGGGCAAAGCCGCGTGCCGGATCGGCGCATTGCGCCGATGCGTCGACGAACGAACCATCGGTGCGCACCAAGCCGCCGTCCGAGCCGATGATGGCGATATCCGGAGCACCCGGGACGAACGCGATCGCATGTTGATCGGGGTGCATGCCGATGGACAGGGGCGCCGATGCGTCGTTGGTCATGTCTGTGAAGCCCACACCGGCATTGGTCGAGCGCTGCACGGCACGGCCATTGGACACGAACGGCCCGGGGTAGAAAATCTCGCCATAGATCATCGAACCGCCGATCCAGACCGTGTCGGGATGGCCGGCGGGTGACGCGACGAACATGTCGTAGCTGCACTGGGTGCCGCAGAACGCGTACGACGAGTAACCCGGCACACCCTGGATGGAAGTGGTCAAGCTGA
>JALYHU010000163.1 GCA_030776345.1 Pseudomonadota bacterium
GAGCTTTCGGCAGCGTTGCGGATCAGCAAGTCGGGAAACATTACTTTCCCATTGCTTGGTGTGACCAGTGCGGCCGGGCTTTCGACGCGGCAGTTGGAGGAACTCCTGATTCGTCGGTTGGGTGAAGGGGGTTACGTTCGGCAGCCGCAGGTTTCGGTCTTAGTCAGCGAATATCAAAGTCAGAAAGTCGCCGTCATGGGGCTCGTAACAAGGCCGGGACAATACGCTTTGAGTACATCCAGTAAGGTCATCGACCTGCTGGCGCAGGCCGGCGGCTTGATCAATGGCTCGGCGGGCGGCGCCGCCAATGGGGTGGCCGGTGATGAGGCAGTGCTGATCCGACATGACGGGCGTAGAACGAGTATCGATCTTCCAAAACTATTCAGTGGAGATCCCGCCGAGAACCAGAGCGTTGCAGGCGGCGACACCGTTTATGTGCCACGCGCTCCGGTTTTCTATGTCTATGGCCAGGTGCAGCGGGCTGGTTCCTATAAATTGGAACGCAATATGACCGTGACCCAAGCGCTATCGGCCGGCGGCGGCCTGACCCCCAAGGGGTCCGAACACCGGATGGTCGTCAAGCGGCGCGATGCGAGCGGCAAAGTGCGGGAGATTTCCGTCAAAGGCCTGGACTTGCTTGCGCCGGATGACGTATTAGAGATCAAGGAAGGTTGGTTCTAGCGGATTCTTTGTCGGAAGGAAAGATCACATGACTTCGAAACATTTGCTTCTGGTAATTCGAGGGCGCGCTCGCTTGATTGCGATTGTATTCGCGGCTGTCGCTTTGCCCGTCGTGATCACGAGCCTCTTCTGGCCAAAAAGTTACCGGGCACAGTCATCCGTGGTGTTCGAGTCGATTGGTACGGATCCTGTGTCGGGGGTTGAACAGCCATCCGATCTTTTACCGAGTGCTCTCGCAACCCAACTTGACGTGATTGCGAGCCGCAACGTCGCGTTGAAAGTTGTTGATAAACTCGATCTCACGAAGAACGCCGAACTCAGGGACAAATTCTTCGACGGCGGCGGGAACGCCGATAATTTTCGCGATTGGATTGCCGACCGGCTGCTCGTAAAGAATCTAGACGTGGAGCCGTCCAAGGAAGGCAAGGTAATAAACATCGTTGTTACTACGCACGATCCAAAGCTGTCGTCGGACATGGCGAACGCGTTTGCCAGTTCCTACATTCTCACTCACCTCGAGCTGAAAATGGAGCCGGCTCGCCGGCAAGCTGCCTGGTTCGACACGCAGTTGGAAGCACTCAGACGCAACGTGGAATCGGCGCAAGCGCGTTTGTCCGATTATCAACGCCAGAAGGCGGTCGTGGGAACGGACGCCCGGATCGATGTCGAAAATGCGCGGCTGGACGAAATCTCGAACCAACTGATTGCCGCGCAAACGACTATGTTTCAAGGGCAGGCGCGCTTGAAGCAAATGAACGAGGCGGTACAGCAAGACACCCTGCAAGAGCTGCCTGATCTACAGGGGAACGCATTATTGCAGAATTTGAAGGCCAATTTGGCCATGGCAGAGGGCAAACTCGCGCAGATTTCATCGAACTTTGGCCATAATCACCCCGATTACATCAGCGCGGAAGCGCAGGTGAAGGAACTTCGGCGGAGGATCCTCGCTGAGGTCGATGTTGCGAAAGGCTCGATAAGCAGGTCTGCTGAAATAAGCTCACGTCAGGAGCAGCAGCTGCGTCATGCCCTGGAGCAGCAGCGCGACCGAGTATTGGCGCTCAAGCGCGACCAGGACAGCCTCGACGTATTGAGGCGGGAAGTCGACAACGCGCAGCGTGCGTACGACGTCGGTGTCCAGCGGGCGACTCAAGTGCGCCTCGAGGGTCAACTCGATCAAAGCAATATAGCGGTGCTGAATCAGGCTATTGCGCCCACGGGCAGCTCTTCGCCGAGAGTGTTGCTGAACTTCATTCTAAGCGTGGTTCTCGGCTCGATGCTTGGGGTTGCCGTTGCCTTGGCATTGGAAATGTCCGAGCCGAAGTTGCGGGTGGGGTATGACCTCGAAACACTATTGGGGCTTCCGTTGCTTGCTCAAATACCGCAACCGAGCGGGTCGCGCGCCACGAGGCTCAGCAATCGGTTATTACCCGGGAGATCGCGGGCGATGATAGCGCCGCCGGTTCAAGAGGCGGAAATATGAAGTCGTCTACCCGCAAGGCTGCCCGCGGGCTGGGGACCGAAACGCCGCCCGCCGGACGTGTCGGTGAGAGGCTGCGTGATTCCGGGAAATTAACGGACCGCGATATCGACCGGATTCTGGTTGCACAGACACGCGGCAGGAGGCGGTTCGGTGAAACGGCAGTAGATCTCAAATTGGTCACCGAGGGCGAAATTCAGATGGCTTTGTCGCAACAATACAATTACCCGCATTTTCAGTCGCAGGACTTCGGGTGGAGTTCGGACGTATTCTCGGCGCGGGAGCCTTTTGGCGCACAAAGCGAAGCGATCCGCACGTTACGAAGCGACTTGGTTTTGCGTGGGTATGGGGATGAGAAGAAGATCTTAGCGGTGGTCGGCAGCCGTGCCGGCGACGGTACTAGTATTCTGGCGGCTAATCTCGCCGTTTCATTCGCTCAATTGGGTGAGCGAACACTGTTGATCGACGCAAACTTGCGCAAACCAAGCCAGCGATTTCTCTTTGGCTTGGCGGATGGCAGCGGACTTTCGGACGTGCTGCGCAGTCGTTGCGCCTTGAATGAAGCGATCACACAGATGCACCCTGTCGATAATTTGTCGATTCTTACCTCCGGCCCGGCACCGCCCAATCCCCAGGAGTTGCTCAGCCAGATGGGATTCTCCTATCTCATCGAAACCGGGACCCTTGCATTCGATATCGCGATTATCGATACCCCTCCAATGATGGAGTTTGCCGATGCCCAGGTAATCTCCAGGCGCGCCGGCGCGTGCGTGTGTGTGTGCCGTAGGAACCGGACTTCGGTGGCGGACATCGCTCAGGTCAAGTCGTTGCTCGAGAGGTCGGGTGTTCAAGCCGTCGGGGCGGTGGTTTGGGACTGATCGGCCGCCGTAGACGCGTGCACATCGAAAGTTTGCGGTCTGACCGCCGCGTCGCTTTTCGTTCCGTGAGATCCCCTTGATGGGGGCAATGACGGCTCCGCTGGCTTGAACGGTGGGCGTCCAACTGTGAAATTCGTGTTTCTTAGTCACACGGCGATGGGCGGCAGCTTCGTCGTAGGTTCTCATCATTTCGCAAAAGGGTTGGCGCGGCGTGGCCATGCAGTAACGCACTTGAGTGCTCCGGTGTCGTTCGCTCACATAGCCTTGGCGGTCCGCCGCGGATTTGCTCGGACGCGATTGCTTCGATGGGCCAGGGGAGGAGAGGAGTTTGACGGTGTGCACGACGTCGTTCCATTCACGTTGGTGCCCTGGAGATTTGCGCGTCAGTTTCCCCCGTTGATGAAGTGTTGTTCGACCCTTTCGATCGTGC
>JALYHU010000164.1 GCA_030776345.1 Pseudomonadota bacterium
AATTACCATAGCGCATCATGGCCGCAAACGGGCTGGGATTGGTAGAGCGCAAGCGTTCATAAATGGCTACCGGATCGACCGGTGCGGTCGAAGCCACTCGCCACTCGCGCGACAGATTGGCCTGGTAAACGTCACCGGCGGCGATGAAGCCGAGGGCGCGGGATACCGCTTCGAGAAACTGCGCGGGGTCCTCTTCCAGCACGTCGAACCCGAGCCGCCGCAGGACCGGGGTGGGCCCCCTCGACTCCCTGACGTGAGTCTCGAAGCGATCGAGCAGTGCATCGAATCCAGGCTCGGCCACCAGCCATGCCTGCAGAGTCGTGCGATCGCGAATCCACGCCGCCGGCGTGCGGATGGCGAGCGCGATGAGCGAATCGGGGCTCGTCGGCAGGGCCAGGCGCGGTTCGATCTCGGTCGCCAGCTCATAGCCGAGATACAACAGCCATCCACCGGTAAACGGCAGCGGCGCGGCGGCGCTCGGCAGCCGCAATGCCTCCCACCACTCTTCCAGGGCGCTCAAAAACCCCGCCGCACCGCGGCTGTGGGGTCCGGACAGGCTGCGATCGGCGCCCAAGCGCAAGCACTGGCCGGCGCTGATGGGGAGGATGTCGAAGCGGCCGCCGCGAGAGATCGCTCGTGCGCCGCCGGTCACGGTGGCGGCATGCGCATGGCTCTCGAGCAATCCCGGATAGATCTCCGGAAACCGCGCGATCAGTCGCAGCGGCTCAAACTCGGCGGAAAATGAGCGAACCGTTGGTGCCACCGAAACCAAACGAATTGGACAACGCGTACTCGAGTGCCATCGGCCGTGCCTGCTTCGGCACGTAGTCGAGATCGCAGCCCTCCCCCGGTTGTTCCAGATTGATGGTGGGCGGCGCTACTTGGTCGCGCAGGGCGAGCACGCAGAAAATAGCCTCGACGGCCCCGGCCGCGCCGAGCAAGTGCCCGGTCATGGACTTCGTGGAGCTCACTGCCAGACTATCGGCGGCACCGCCGAATGCGCGGCGAATGGCCGTGGTTTCCGCTCGATCGCCCAATTCGGTGGACGTGGCGTGCGCGTTGACATACTGCACTTGCTCGGGATTGACCGCGGCGTCGGTCAGCGCTCTGACCATCGCCTTGCGTGCGCCCTCGCCATCCTCGGGCGGCGCGGTCACGTGGAAGGCATCGCCGCTCATGCCGAAGCCCAAGAGTTCCGCATAGATGCGGGCGCCGCGGGCTTTGGCCATCTCGTATTCTTCCAGCATCATGGCGCCGGCGCCGTCGCCCATCACGAATCCGTCCCGATCCTTGTCCCAGGGCCGGCTGGCGCCCTGCGGGTCGTCATTGCGCTGGGACAGCGCTCTCGCCTGCGCGAAGCCGCTCATGCCGGTGACGCAGGTGGCCATCTCCGATCCGCCCGCCAGCATGGCATCGACTTCGCCATATTGGATCAGGCGCATGGCCAGTCCGAGGGCATGCGTCGAGGTGGTGCAGGCAGTCGCGACCGCTAGATTCGGTCCGGTAATGTTGAACGCGATGGACAAATGGCCGCTCACCAAATTGATGATGCTGCCGGGAATGAAGAAGGGCGACACCTTCTTCGGCGATTGCGTTTCGAGAAACTTGTCGTAGGTTTGCTCGATGGACTCGAGCCCGCCCATCCCGGATCCCATGAGTATCCCGATGCGATCGGAATTGGCCGCGGTGACCACGAGACCTGAATCGCGCATGGCCTGCATTCCGGCGACGACACCATACTGCATGAACGCGTCCATGCGGCGCGCTTCCTTGGCGCTCAGATAGGGCTCGATGTCGAGCTGGCGAATCTCGCCGCCGAAGTGCGTTGAAAAAGTCGTGGTGTCGATCCGGGTTACGGGCCCGATGCCGCTGCGGCCCGCGACGATTGCGGCCCACGCCGACGACACGTCGTTCCCGACAGGCGAGACGATTCCGAGACCCGTGACCACGACGCGTCGTTTGCTCAACCGCGGCTCCTCATTGGCAGGCTTTCAAAAACGGCAGCGAAGGTCGCCATGGCACGTCCAGAACGCCGCTGCGTGTCGATCCGTAGACTAAGCCTTGGCCTTGTGCGAATTGATGTAATCGATCGCCTGCTGAACCGTGGTGATCTTTTCGGCGTCCTCGTCCGGGATCTCCGTCTCGAATTCCTCTTCGAGCGCCATCACCAACTCGACCGTGTCCAACGAGTCTGCGCCCAGATCGTCGACGAACGAGGCGTCATTGGTCACTTCTTCTTCCTTAACACCCAATTGTTCGGCCACGATCTTCTTAACTTGCTGCTCAACAGTACTCATCGTTATGGTGTCCTTTCGGGATAGCTATATAAAAAAACGCCGCACGACAAGGGCTCGCGGCCAGCCTCCGATATCGGCAGGGCGCGTATTTTATGTGAACGCGACCTCGGCGGCTACCGTGAACGCGCATTGATTGCAGCCAAACCCCTCTACCTTGACAAAAGGGGTCACGGCATGTACATGCCGCCGTTCACGTGCAGGGTTTCGCCCGTGATGTAGGCGGCTTCGGACGACGCCAAAAATGCCACCGCGGCCGCGATATCCTCCGGTTGGCCCAGGCGGGCCAGCGGGATCTGGGCGTTCATGGTCTCCCGCTGGGACTGGTTGAGGGCGCGCGTCATGTCGGTATCGATGAAGCCGGGTGCGACGACGTTGACCGTGATGCCGCGCGATCCCACCTCGCGCGCGAGGGATTTCGTGAATCCGATCATGCCGGCTTTGGCCGCCGCATAGTTCGCCTGCCCCGCATTGCCGGTGAGGCCGACGACGGAGGCGATGCTGATGATGCGCCCGCGCCGCGCCTTCATCATGCCGCGCAGCACCGCTTTCGAGAGCCGGAACACCGAAGCGAGGTTGGTCTCGAGCACCGCGTTCCAATCCTCCAGCTTCATGCGCAGGAGCAACGTGTCGCGGGTGATGCCGGCGTTGTTGCACAAGATGCCGATGGGACCTTCCTGCGCATCGATGCCGCTGATCAGCGCGTCGATGGATTCTTGTTGTGTGACGTCGAGTACGACGCCGCGGCCGCCTTGGGCCTCGAGACTTGCGGTGATGCGCGATGCACCCTCCTCCGTGGTCGCCGTCCCGATGACGCGCGCACCGTCGCCGGCCAAGCGCGCGGCAATGGCCGCCCCGATACCGCGCGATGCGCCGGTAACCAGTGCTACTTCTCCATTCAGCATGTATCGTTCCTCGTCAATTTTTGTAAAGCGCCAGCGCTTCGTCGAGCGACTGCGCATCCTCGAGAGCGAGCATTTTGAGATCGCGGTTCTTGTCTATGCGGCGATTCAAACCCGTCAACACCTTGCCGGGACCGCATTCGACCAGATGCGTCGCGCCGGCGCCTATCATGGTGCGCACCGTGGCCGCCCAGTACACCGGCGTGTGCAATTGCTTCACCAGTCTGGCGCGTATCTCGTCGGGCTGCGAGTGGGTTTTCGCGTCCACACCGTAAACCGCCACGCCGTGCGCTGCGGCGACCGGGGTGCTCGCCAACCGGCTGCGCAACTTTTCGGCCGCCGGCAACATGAGCGAGCTATGCGCCGGCACGCTGACTGCGAGACGCAATGCCCGCCGTGCACCCCGGGCCGTGGCGGCTTCGATGGCGGCCTCGACCGCCGCCGCCGTCCCGGCGATCACCACCTGCCCCGGCGCGTTGAAATTCACCGCCTCGACGATGCCGCCTGCCACCTCGCGGCAGGCCGCTTCGACATCGATGTCTTCCAATCCGATCACGGCCGCCATGGCGCCCTCGCCCGGCGGCACGGCCGATTGCATGGCTTGCGCGCGAAATCGGACGAGGTCGACCGCGGCCTCGAACTCCAAGCAACCCGCCGCCACCAGCGCGGTGAATTCGCCGAGACTATGCCCGGCCATCATGGTGGGTACGGCGCCGCCGCGTTCGCGCCACAACCGGTACGTCGCCACGCCCGCCGTCAGCATGAGGGGCTGGGTGCATTCCGTCGCGCCGAGCGTCTCGGCAGGGCCGTCCTGGGAGCGACGCCAGAGGTCATAGCCGAGGACTTGCGATGCGGATGCAAAGGTGGCCTCGACCACGGGCGAGAGCTTCGCCAAGCCGCTCATCATGCCCAGCGATTGGGAACCCTGACCGGGGAAAACGAAAGCAAGAGACATGTCTGCACCTAGACGCTGGAACGGTGGCGAATTATAGCGGTACGGCCGGACAGCGCAGCTCCCAGTGCAAAACCGCAGAGCGCGCCATATAAATGAGCATCGACTACCACCAGCGGCTGCTCGTGCAGACCGAACTGCCGATGCAACCCAAGCTGCTCGTACACGAGCTTCGCGCCCAAAAGCCCCATCAAGATCCCGCGATCCCACGCACGCTCGACCAGGTGCTTGGCCGCGCCGGCGGCCATGACGGAATGCAGCACGCCGGAGGCACCCACATACCATGCGACCCGCGGACTCAGCCACCACAGGCCCGAACTTATCGCCAGGGCACCGGCGAGTACGATGGCACACCACTCGACCGGATCGTAGTCCGCGGCGAACAACGACCACATCAACACCAAGCCGAGGCCGTTCAGTATCAGATGATGCGCGTCCAGGTGAACGATGTGGGCGGTGAGCAGCCGCCACCAGCCGCCGGCGGCTATCGCGCCGCGGTCGTAGCGCAACAGCTCGTTCACATTGTCGCCAAGACCCAACACGACGCCGAGCGCCAGTAGAATCAGCAGCAACCAAAACCACCGGCCGTTGTCCCATTGCAGCGCGGCCGCGATGCGAGCGAGCCGATTTGTTCCGTCACGGGGCATGGGCCGTGCCTATTTTGGTATCATTGAAAGAATTTTCGAGGTCTACATGCGTAATCGGCAAAGCGGTTTCACCCTTATCGAGATCATGGTCGTGGTGGTCATTCTCGCAGTGCTGGGCGCCCTCGTGGTGCCTAAAATTCTGGAGAACGTCGACAAGGCCCGGGTCACGCGTGCGCAAAGCGACATTCGGGCCATCCAGACGGCATTGGATTTATACCGCCTGGACAACTTCAAGTACCCGACCACCGAGCAGGGCCTCCAGGCGCTGGTCAAGCAGCCATCCGATCCGACGATCACGAATTACCGGTCGGGCGGCTATCTGCCCTCGCTGCCGAAAGACCCATGGAACAATGTTTACATGTATGCGAGCCCGGGCGCCGATGGCCGCGATTACGATATTACGACTTACGGGCGCGACGGCAAACCGGGAGGCGAAGGCTACGACGCCGACATCAGCACGAGTACGCTCGATCAAAGATAAGCGCAAAGGCTTTACGCTGGTCGAAATTCTGGTGGTCGTGGTGATCATGGCCGTCGTCATTTCGTTGGCGGTGCTGTCGATGGGCGTCACCGGCCGCGATGCACAACTCGATCAAGAAGCGCGGCGTATCGAAGGGTTGTTGGGGCTGCTGCACGAGCGTGCCCTCTTGGAAGGGCACGACTTCGGCCTACGAATCGAGCCTTCCGCCTATGAATTCGTCGTGTTCGAGCCCGCACGCGACCGCTGGCAGAGAATGGATCAGGAACACGAGTTTCGCCATCGGGATTTGCCCAAGGGCGTGAGCTTTCAATTGGAACTCGATTCCCAGATCGTCGTCCTGAAACCCGTCGACCGGAACCTCTCGAGCGCGCAAATGCCGACGCCGCAGGTCGCGATCGCCGCGAGCGGCGACGGAACGCCGTTTCGGCTCACGTTGCTGCGCGATCAAACGCGCGCGCGCGCCTCGGTCGACGGCGATGCGCTCGGCAAGCTCTCGCACGTCAACTCGGATCAACCGGACAAGCGCACATGAGCCACAGCCGACGTGCGCGCCCGAATGACGCGGCGGGCTTCACGTTGGTGGAAGTCCTGGTGGCGCTGATGGTCGTCGCGATGGGCTTGGCGGCGTTGATGGTCGCGGTGAGCAGCACCGCCCGCACCAGCGGCTATTTGCGCGACAAGACGCTCGCGCAATGGATTGCGCTCAACCGGCTGGCCGAGGTGCGCTTGAACGTGACCGCCAAGTTCGGTCAGAACACCGACGCGGGTGAACTGAACTTCGCCGGCCGCAAGTGGCATTACGACACCCGCTATTTCGACACCAGCTTCTCCACCATGAGACGCGTGGTGGTACGAGTGTATGCGGGCGATGCCAAAACCAAGGGCAACCCGGTCGCAGAGTCCTCGGGCTTTCTCGGCACCGCCTTGAGCCAACCGGGCGCCACGACCGTGGACTGGACCCAAGGCAACACGGCCGCCTCGCTCGGGGCTGCGGGCAGCACGGGAACGACCAGCACCACGACATCCGGCACCACCACGACATCGTCCGGCACCAGCACCACGACATCATCCGGCACGACCACGACACAGACGAACAGCACGTCGCCCGCCACCGGTCAAACGTCTACACAATGATCATCCGGAACCAACTGGGTACGCCGTCGCCGCATCGCGGCTTCACCTTGATCGAGGTGCTGGTCGCGCTGCTGATTCTCGGCATCATGTCGGCACTGGGTTACGGTACGTATCGTGCCGCGCGCATTTCCGCCGAGCGCACCGAAGAATCGCTCAAGCGCTCGCGGGAGATCGAGTTCGGCATGCGCGTCTTGGTCATGGACTTCACGCAGCTGATGCCGCGTCCGGTGCGCGATCCATTGGGCCAGAGCCGCTTGCCGGCGCTGCGCGGCAACCAAGGCAACGGTACGGACGCGACGGCCGATTCAGGTTTGGATTCGAGTTCCGGCTCGAGTTCCTCGGGCATGCATTTCGACTCCGGGGCCGGATTCAAGTCGAGCTTCGGCAGCACCAGCACCACCACCAGCGTGCCGCTCGCCGACCTGACCCGGGGCGGCTGGTCGAACACGGCGGGCCAGCAACGCAGCACCCTGCAGCGGGTCTCCTATGCATTGGTGGACGACGTACTGAAGCGCAGCTATACGACGGCGCTCGATACCGTGCAGGCGGCCAAGCCCGTGGTGCAGGAATTGTTCACGGGCGTCAAAACCATTCAGTTGCGGTATCTCGATGCCAACCAGACCTGGCAAAACCAGTGGCCGCCCGCATCGATGGCGCAGCCCGAGAGCTTGTCGAGCCGCCCTGTCGCGGTGGAGGTCACGATCGAGTTCAAGGATTGGGGCCGCATCCGCCGCCTCATCGAGGTCGCGGGATGAGGGGCAATCAGCGCGGCAAACAGCGCGGCGTGGCGCTCATCATCGCGCTGATCCTGGTGGCGCTGGCCGCCATCCTCGCGACCAAGCTCACGTTCGACGGCTGGCTCGAACGGCGGCGAACGATCGGCGTGCTCGCCGCGGAACAGGCGCTGCATTTCGGCATGGGTGCCGAGGCTCTGGCGGCCCATGCTCTCACCCAGCAAACCGGTCAGTCCGACACCCTTGCCGAGCCCTGGGCGCAGCCGCAGCAGCCCATGCCCCTGACCCCCGAAAACGATCCGGAGGGCGAGCCCATCGGAGCGCTGCAAGGGTCGCTCGAGGACATGCAGGGCCGCTTCAACCTCAATAACCTCGGGCGCGCCATGCAGCCCGCGACGGGCGCGCAGCAATCCTCCGCGCAGCAATCCTCGACGAACGGGCTGGATCCGCAGCCTCTCGAACAGTTTCAACGCTTGCTGGTTTCCGTCGGAGTCGAATCCAAATGGGCCGGAATCGCCCGCGATTGGGTCACCGCCACCGACGTGCCGAGCAGCCCGGACGGCGCCAAGGATGCCATCTACACGTCGCAGACCCCACCGTACCGTACCGGGAATTACCCCATGATGAGTCCCACCGAGCTGATGAACATGCCGGGCTTCGGTACCGACCGCTACCGCAAGATAGCCCCTTACGTGACCGCTTTGCCCACCGCGACGGCAGCCATCAACATCTGCACGGCGTCCGGACCCGTCCTCGACAGCCTTCTGCCCGAGAGCTTGAGCAACGAATATTCAGGCAACCCCGATCTGCTGGTTGCCGAACGCAAAAAGGGATGTTTCCCCGAGATGACGGCCTTTACGAATATTCTCAACAGCGTCCCCGGTACAGCGGCAAAACTCTCGGGCCGGTTCGCAGACAGGACTGCGTACTTCCGGTTGACTACCCGGGTCTCGCTTGGCACGTCGGAGTTCACCTTGTACAGTCTTTTGTACCGGAGTCAGGGTGGTAAGGTAACCCCCTTGCTGCGCACATTCGGGACACCCTAAAAAACACATGCCCCATACCATACTCTTACGACTGCCGGCACCCGGCCATGAAGACACCGAGTGGCTGGGTATCGACGACGCCGGGGTGCCCTCAGAGGCACGGGCGCGCGGCCCCTTGAGTCTCGCTGCAGCCGTGGCGCGTTCCGCCAAGGTCGTCGTGCTCGCACCCGCCACGCAGATCCTGCTGGCGGAGCCGGAACTGCCCCCCGGCAGCGGCATCAGGCTGGCGCGCGCCGTACCGTTTGCGCTCGAGGAGCAGCTGACCGAAGACGTCGATGGGTTGGTTTTTGCATTGGGAAAGCGCCGCCCCGCGGGCGGCACGCCGGTTGCCGTCGTATCGCGCGACGTGCTGCAGGGTTGGCTCGCGCAACTCCAGGCCGCCGGCATCGATCCGGTGGCGATGTACGCGGACATGTCGCTGTTGCCGCAGAACCCGGGACAGACCGTGCTGTGGCTCGAGAACGAACGCTTGTCGGTGCGCCGACCCGGGGCGTTGCCCTTAGCCGTGGAACTCACACCGGTCACCGAAGCGCTCATCGTCGCGGGAGTGATCGCCGATCCCCTTGCGACGGACCCCACCTCCCATGTCTCGGAAAGCGCCGTACTCTACGTGACCCGGGAGGACTGGACTCGGGTACAGGATGAATTCGAGCAATTGTCGGAGCGATTCTCCTCTCTCAACATCCAGGTGCTTCCCGATGGGCCGCTTCCTTGGCTGGCGCGCGGGCTCGATACGACGGACGCCGTCAACCTCCTGCAGGGCGAGTTTGCGAGACGAAGCCCGACGGGCGCCCGGTGGCGCCGCTGGCGAACCGCGGCCGCTCTGGCTGCCGGATTGCTCGCGGTTCACGTGGCGGCTGAAAGCGTGCAGCTGCGTCAGGCCAAACACGAAACCGCCGCCCTCGACAGCGAAATTCAGAAGGTGTTTGCCGCCGCCATGCCGGCGGTGGACATGCAGGACGCGCGCCGTCAGATGCAGACACGCCTCGAGCGCATTCGCCGCGCAGGTTCCGGGCCGCAGCAATTCCTGCGCGCGCTGCAGTCATTGAGCGGGGCCATCGTCGCAACGCCGAAAACCACCGTGGATGCAATGAGCTACCGGGAAAATTCTCTCGACATGAAAGTATCTGCGCCCAGTCTGGCAGCGCTCTCGCAACTCTCCCAATCGTTGGGCAAGGACGGATTGATCGCGGAGATCCGGTCCTCGACCCCGGTGGGCGCGGGCATCGAGGCGCAGATGCAGGTGCGGACATCCGAGTCCAAGGCGCATCGATGAACAAGCTCACAGCCTGGTACTCCAGCCTAGAACCTCGGGAACGGCGGGCGGTGGCAATCGGCGCAGCCGTGCTGTGTACCCTCATCGTGCTGAGCGGCATCTGGTCGTTGCAATCGGCGGTTTCGACCGCGGTGAAAATCAAGGAGACGCGGCGCGAGGACCTGGCGTGGATGCGCGTGAACGCGTCCGAGGTCCAAGCGGGCGGCGCCATGCTGGCGGCGGACACTGGCGAAGCACCCGTGGTGCTCGTGGACCGAGTGGGCCGCGAGGCCGGCCTCGGCAGTGCCCTGCGGGGAACCCAGCCGAGCGGTACGGGCGTCCGCGTGCAGTTGGAGGCGGCGCCTTTCGACGTGCTGGTGATGTGGCTGGCCGCGCTCGACGATCGCTACGGTTTCGCCATCGAATCCATTTCGGTGGATCGTACGGCCTCGCCGGGACTGGTGAATGCCAATGTCACGTTCTCTCAAGCCAAGCACTAAACCGCCGGCGGTTGCGCCGCCGGCGCGGTCCCGCTACGTCCTACCGTTCATTCTGATCGTGGTACTGGCCGTCCTCGCGGTCATCGTCATGGCTCTGCCCGCCTCGATGGTCAAGCGATACCTGCCCCCGGCCGTGAGTGCGGAGGATTTTTCCGGCACCGTATGGCATGGCTCCGCGGGAACGATCACCGCGAATGGGACCAACGTCGGCGCCCTGGAATGGCATCTCCATCCCTGGGCGCTGCTGCATCTGACGCTGCCGGCGGATTTGCATTGGGTCAAGGGCGGCTTCGTGGCGGATGGCGCGGCGGAGGTCACCCGGCATGATCTGACGCTGCACGGGGTGCAGGGCGGCGGCCCCATCGAAGAATTGGCGGATCTCGGCATCGCCGCCGGGTGGCGCGGCATGGTCACTTTCAAATTCAACGAGCTCAAAGCGACTTTGACACCGGCAATGTTGGTGTCCGCCATCGGCGATGTGAGCGTGTCGAACCTGGCCTCGCAGCAGGTCGCCAACGGCGCAGATCTTGGCGGGTACGCATTGCATATGGCGAACGGTGCGATTACGCCCGACACCGATGCAACGGCCGAACTTCACGATACCGGGGGCCCGTTGGAGGTGAAGGCCACCATCCATCTATCCGCCGATGGTCACACCGGAATGGTGTCCGGCACGGTCAAGGAGCGGCCGGATGCCCCGCCGGCGCTGCGCGGCCAGATGGAGAATCTCGAACAGATGCAGGTGCGCGATGCCCAAGGGCGCATCCCCGTGGAACTCGAATTCACGCTGTAGGCTCACGCTGTAGATTCACGCTGTAGGTAACCAGCGGCACCAGGTCGCGTGCGCCTCGCTCGCGGGGTCGACAAAATCCATGTGGCTGGCATCGGCGAGCTCGATGAACTCGATGTCATCGCCCGCCGCCTTCGCCGCTCGTGCATAACGGCGGGATATCGCGACGGGCACGTCCTCATCCGCCGTTCCATGGAGCAGCAGCTGCTTGACTCCCAACGGCAGCATGTCCGCGGGCGAGGTCGCCCGATAGCGTTGCGCAAACTCCTCGGGAGAGCCGCCGAGAAAACTTTCGACGGCCCCATTGCCGCATCCCAGCTCATAGGCAAAGCGCAAATCCGCGACGGGAGCCAAACCCACCACGGCGGAAATCGCGAACCCTCTGGGCTGGGCGGCCGCCCACAGCGCCAAATGGCCGCCCGCCGAGTGCCCTACCAACGATACGCGGTCCAAGTCGATGGCGCCGGACTCTGCCGCCAAGCCGGCCAGATGGTCTATGCCGGTTGCCACGTCATGCAGCGTGCCCGGCCACCCGCCCCCATGCACGCCGACGCGCCGATATTCGAGATTCCAAACGGCAAAACCGCGATGCACCAAGGCCGCTGCGATAGGGGCGATATGGTCGCGGCCGTAGGGCATGCGCCAAAATCCACCGTGCAGCAGACAGATCACGGGTGCGCGCGGCGCGTGCGGAACATACAGGTCGCCCACCTGATGCTCGGACGGGCCGTAGGCGATGGTTCGCATGGCCGTAGCTTGCTCGGGACCTGTGCGGTACGCAACCGGCGGCTCTATAATGTAGAGTACTTGACCCTTTAGCGCCCTGTCCTTTACAGTTCCTGCATGCAAGGCCCCATCCCCATCGAAAGCCGCGCCCTTGGAACGCTCGCCTATATACGCGCGTCCATCGAGAGCTCCAGTTCGATGGCGGTGCCCGGCATGGCCGGAATCGTGATGGGCATCATCGGCATTGGTGCGACCCTGGTGGCTTCCTTGCCGCGCGCCGCGCCTCATTGGCTCGAGATTTGGCTGATTGCCGCTGCCATCGCATCCGCGTTGGGCGCCGCGATGATGGCCCGCGAGGCCTCACAAAGCGGCCACGCGCGCTATCTCGGGCCGGTGCGTAAGTTTCTGCTGTGCCTGTGCCCGGCGTTGCTGGCCGGCGCAGCCCTCACCTTCGTCCTGTACCGCAACGGCACCACGAATCTCATCCCCGGGGTGTGGCTGCTGCTCTATGGCTGCGCCGTGCTATCGGCGAGCACGGTGACCATTCCCCGTACCATGAAGCTCATCTGCATCATGGGCGCGCTGTTCATGGCGCTGGGACTGTTGGCGTTCGCTGCTCCGCCGAATACACACACCGTGATTCTCGGAGTGGGCTTCGGCGCCCTGCATACCGTCTTCGGCGTGCTCATCGCGCAGGTCAGTCATGGCGAATAAGTCAGGCGCCGCCAAACGCGAGTATCCGATGGAAACGTCTTCCGTAAAACCCAAACCGAAGCCCGAACCCGTGCAGCGCTCGCCACGAATGAGCGACGACGGGGGGTTCGACCGATTGATCTACGAACGGGTGCGCCTCGGCATCATGAGCGCGCTCGCCACCAACGAAGAACTCACTTTCAACGAATTGAAAGCACTGTTCGACGTCAGCGACGGCAACTTGGGCGCCCACGCGCGCAAACTCGAAGAAGCCGGCTACATCGTCTGCACGAAGTCGTTCGAGGCCCGCCGACCGAAGTCCCGGTATCGGATAACGCATGTCGGCCGAAAGGCGTTGCTGCGCTACCTCGAACACATCGAGGCGGTGATCAAGGCGACGCGGCGTAACTGACGCCATCTTTTTTCCGGGTTCACTCTCTCTATAGCGCAAAGTTATCTACGACACAATATGCACATAGCAATCATCATGGACGGAAACGGCCGTTGGGCCGTCGAGCGAGATCTGCCGCGCACCGCCGGTCACATCGAGGGCGCCAAGGCGGTCCGCGCCACCGTGGAAGCTGCCGCGAGGGCGGGCATCGATACGCTCACCCTGTATGCCTTTTCGGCCGCGAATTGGTCGCGGCCGCAGGCGGAGATCGCGGCGCTCATGAAATTGTTCGGGCAATATCTTTTCAGCGAAACGCGCCGCTGCGTCGAGCAGTCGATCAGGGTCAACGTGATCGGCCGGCGCGATCGCTTGAGCGACAATCTGCTGCGCTCCATCGAGCAGAGCGAGCGCCTGAGCGCATTCTGCACCGGAATGCACTTGCGCGTTGCGGTCGACTACTCGTCCCAATACAGCATCACGAAAGCTGCCCAGCTGGCGATGGCGGGCCGGCAAGGCGCTGCGGATATGGAACTGACCACCGATGCTTTCGAGCGGGCGCTCGACGAGGTCGACCATTCGGCGCGGGCTGCCGGGCCGGTGGATCTCTTGATCCGCACCGGCAACGAACGGCGCATCAGCGACTTCCTGCTGTGGGAGTGCGCATACGCGGAACTGCATTTCTCCGACTGTTTGTGGCCGGATTTCGACGAAGCACGATTTCGGCAGGCGCTCAGCGACTACGCCGGCCGCCAGCGCCGCTTCGGTGGATTGAGCGCCAAGGGCGGGGAGCTACCGTAGCGCAGCGCCGGGTCCGGTCCGATCGAGCCTGGCCGAGCTTAGATCCCTGCGTACCAAGACCATCCGTTTTGGAGGTCGCCGATTTTGCCCAAATCGTCGAACTCGTCCTTTATGACAATGCGCTGTAGAAATTTGACGCTTTTGTAGCCCAATTGGGTTTCAACTCTAAGCCGCAGCGGTGCGCCGTGCGGGCCGGGCAGGTCGCGCCCGTTCATGCCGTAGGCGAGGATGGTTTGCGGGTGCATGGCGTCGAACATGTCGATGCCGTCGGCGACGTCGTCGTACGCGTAAAAATTCACGAATCGCGCCGTGGGGAGGATGCCGGCCAATTCGAGTACTCGCCGCAGGGGGACGCCGGTCCATTCGGCTATGGAGGACCACCCTTCTTCGCAGGTGTGCTTCGTGATTTGAGTGCGCGACGGAAGGCGCCTGAGGTCGGCGAGCGTGTAAACACCGGGGCGGGCCACCTTTCCTTCGACCGATAGGCCCCAGTTGGCAAAGCCAGCGGTGCGCAGGCGCTCGTAAGTTGGGCCGAGGTCGGCGTTGAACGCGCTTTGCTTGGGATCGGCGGGGTCGGTGGTGCCGATGGCCGGCATCGATGAGATATCGTGGTGATCGTATTCCTTGGCCATGCGTCGGGCCGGCAGCAGGAAACGATGCGCCTGATACGTGAGGAGGTCTCCCATCCGCAGGATGTTGCCGTAGGTCGGAGGGAGTTCTTTGGAGCATCCCGTCGCCATGAGGCTTCCGAGGGAGGCCAACCCGGTGATGAGCGTGCGGCGACTCGTGATCAATGGTTGGTTCTTCATGGGCGGCTTCCGAAGGACATCGCGCGGAGCTGGCGTTTGAATCCGGACAAAATCACCATCAAGACGTGACCCACCAAAAAAAGTGTCAGAAGACAGAACAATCCGAAGTGAAGGGTGCGAGCGGATTGCGATCCGCCAAAGACGTCCAACAGAAACGGATAGGCGGCTGCAATCGCGGGGGACATGGTCATGCCGGTCAGTGCCATCGCGGGCAAGGCGAAGAACACCACGCCGATGTAGATGCATTTCTGCAGCGCATTGTAGGGAGGCCCCGGCCTCGCTGCCCGGTGGGCTCGGCGGGATAGGGACCGAAGCAGCGCGCGCGGCCTGAGGTCGGTCAACCGCGGTAACAGATCTGTCCGAAAATGCCCCGTCAGTAGCGAGGCCAATACATAAAAGCCTGCGGACAGCACCAATAGCCAGGCTGCGAGGAAGTGCAGGCTTCGACCCCAACTGTTTTCATTCAGGATGTCGTAGGTTCGCACGGCTGAGACAGGAGAGCCGGCGTCCGAGAAGAACGGGACGGGCGTGTCCCAAGTTGTGTGCCAGTGATTTCTACCGAGCGGCAGCTCGACTAGCGCCGGCGTCAGGTCGTTGCCGACATTGCCCCAATACAGGCGAGGATGGGCCATCAGGATGATGAAGCCGGTCAGCCCGAGCGTCAGGACACTCGCGGCCACGATC
>JALYHU010000165.1 GCA_030776345.1 Pseudomonadota bacterium
CGAGCAACTGCGGAGGGCAGTGCCGAGGAACGTCGGGGAGCACCTGCCACAGGTGGCCAGGTACTACCCCCGAGTGGGACGGCGCACGCCTTCTGATCGAGTACGTGCTGCCGCAGTTCCTCACCAGCATTACCAAGCTGAGCAGAACCCGCAGAGCAACAGAGCGCGTCGGGCCGCGGCGCCTTCGGGCTGTCATCGAGCCGGCGCTGATACACGCATCAGGTCGAGGCTCCGAGACGCCCCGACCGTGTGGGAGGTGGGCTCGTTACCGCTGCCGGTGGTCCATTGACAGCCCGGCGAGACACGTTTGCGCAATGCGGGCCTCCGGCCGCACATGGTAGCATTGCGGGCGCGGATATTAGGAGTGAACGAATGTCTCAAGCGATGCCGGTCAACGTACAGGTCCCCAAAGGGGGCGAGAAAATTACGATCGCAAACGGCAAGTTGCACGTGCCGGATCAGCCAATCATCCCTTTCATCGAGGGCGATGGCACGGGCCGCGACATCTGGCGCGCCAGCGTGCGGGTGTTCGATGCCGCCGTGCAGAAGGCCTATGGCGGCAAGCGCAAGATTCATTGGATGGAAGTTTTTGCCGGGGAAAAAGCCAACAAGGCTTACAACACCTGGCTCCCCAATGAAACCGTCACCGCGTGCCGTGATTATTTGGTCTCGATAAAAGGGCCGCTGACCACGCCCGTCGGCGGTGGTATCCGCTCGCTCAACGTAGCTCTGCGGCAGTTGCTCGACCTCTACGTGTGTCTGAGGCCGGTCCGATGGTTCAAGGGAGTGCCTTCGCCGGTCAAGACCCCGGAGAAGGTCGACATGGCGATTTTCCGCGAGAATACCGAGGACATTTACGCCGGCATCGAGTTCGAGGCGGGCTCGGCCGACTGTCGGAAATTCTTGGCTCTGTTCAAAGAGAATTTTCCGAAACAGTTCGCGAAAATTCGCTTTCCCGAAACGTCGGGCATCGGGCTGAAGCCCGCTTCCCAGGAAGGCACCGAGCGGCTGTTCCGCTCGGCCGTCCAATATGCGGTCGCCAACAAGCGCAAGAGCGTGACCATCGTGCACAAGGGCAACATCATGAAATTCACCGAAGGTGCGTTTCGTAATTGGTGCTATCAGTTGGCTGAGCGTGAATTCCCCGATCATGTGTTCACGTGGGAACAGTGGGAGCGCATCAAGGCGGCGCAAGGCGAGAAAACGGCCAACGACCAAATGGAAGCCGCCAAAAAAGCGGGCAAAGTCATCATCAAGGATGCGATCGCCGACATCACCTTGCAGCAAATACTAACCCGCCCCGATGAATTCGACGTCATCGCGACCATGAACCTGAATGGTGATTACATTTCCGACGCCCTGGCGGCTCAGGTAGGCGGCATCGGCATCGCACCGGGCGGCAACGTCAATTACCTGACCGGCCATGCGGTGTTCGAGGCCACGCACGGTACCGCGCCGAAGTATGCCGACCTCGACAAGGTAAACCCAGGCTCGGTGATTCTGTCGGGCGAGATGATGCTTCGCTACATGGGTTGGCTCGAAGCGGCCGATGCCATCATCGGCGCGATGGACAGAACCATTGCGCAGAAGACCGTGACCTACGATTTTGCGCGATTGATGGAAGGCGCGACCGAGGTCAAATGCAGCGAGTTCGGTGATCTGTTGATCCGCAACCTCTAGCGGCGTTGCGCGCTCGGTCGGCCCACCGTCGGGCGGCGGCATGCAGAGGTCTGTTTTAAATACAGCATCATGACGTCGTGCGCAGCGTCAAAACGTCAAAGCGTCACGCCGGGAAAACGAATACCGGGGGCCTCCCGCTGCGAGTCAGCCGACCGCGCGCGCGAGTTTCACATGAGCGCTGTGCGCCACGGCGCGCTGTTTGATGACGTCGAACGCGGCGATGCGATATGCCTCGGTCATCGTCGGGAAATTGAAGATCTGTTCCACGAAAAATTCGGCGGTCGCCGATGTTGCGATTGCGGCTTGACCCAGATGCACCAAGTCCGTGGCACCGTCGCCGATCACCTGCACGCCGAGCACTCGAGCCGTGCCGCGTTCGCAGACCAGCGTCAGATGCCCGCTCGGATCTCCCGCGATATGGGCTCTCGCGATTTCGGCAAAGTTGGCGCGACCGACGAATACCTCGATTTTTTTCGCAGCCGCCTCCGTCTGCGACAAGCCGACACATGCGATTTCCGGGATCGTGTACACGCCGGTGGGCACCAAACTGGTGGCCGCCGGCGGAGGTAGGCCGAACGCGGCAAGCGCTGCACGCCGGCCTTGATCGGCGGCCGCGCACGCCAGGGCGGGAGGCCCGATCGCGTCTCCCGCTGCATAGATGCCGGGAATGTTCGTCTCGAAACGTTCGTTCACCTGCACGTGTCCGCGCGCATTGATGACGAGCTGGAGCCGGTCCAGACCGATTCCGTCCAGATTGGCAATGCGGCCGAACGCGGCAAATACGATGTCGGACCGCAGAGTGTCGCCGCCTTTGAGCGATACCTCGACCTGCGAAAATCCATCGAACCGCGCCGCTTCGACTTCTGCGCGGCCGCGATAGTGGCCGCCCATCGAGTGCAATGCATCCAAAAATCCGCTGCGCAGTGCCGGGTCGAGGAACCCCAACGGCTCGGACGCCTTGTCGACCATCGTGACCGCGCACCCCAATGCGGCGAAAATGGATGCGTACTCACAGGCGATGACGCCGCTGCCGAGCACGATCAAGCTTCTGGGCAGATAGGGAAGACTCAAGATCGAGTCGCTGTCGAGCACGTGTTCATGGTCCACTTCGATCGCACTCACATGGCGCGGCCTGGAACCGGTGGCGAGAATGATCCGCGGCGCCTGCAGCACGCTTCGCGTTCCGTCCAGACGCTGCACTTCGACGCGATCGTCGCCGAGCAGCACCCCCCTGCCGCGCACCAATTCGATCTGATTGCGGGCGACCTGCGCGTGCAAGTAGCGGTCTTGGGCCGCGATGATGGTATCGACGCCTTGCAGCAAGGCCGAGAGCGGCGCGTTGCCGCGCAGTTCGACCGCCAGCGATGTCGCGTCGCCCTGCATGCGCCGGTAGCGCAGCGCCTGCTCGCGCAATGCTTTGCTGGGAATGGTGCCGGAGAGCAGACACGAGCCCCCGATCTGCGGCTCTCGTTCGATGATCGCCGCGCGAAAACCCGCTTTCGCTGCCTGCACCGCGGCCTTCTGACCCGCAGGGCCCGATCCCAAGCATATCAAGTCGAAATCGGCCGGCGGCTGCATGTTCATAGGCCTGCGAGAGTTCGTATGTGATCGCACTTCGCCAGCATGGTCCTGCGATCATCGGGAAATATCCCCAGTTGCTCGAACACGGGACTCTCGAACACGATTTCTTCGTTCACCAATTGCGGATACATGGAATGAGTCGCCAATAAGTGGGCCGCGTTGACGGTGCCCGCGAGATCGCTATGCGATGAGGCGAGGTAATTCCGCCAGTCGCTCGCGCCATCCTGAACGTCGCCCGGCAGGCTCCATGTGCTCATGAGGAGGCGGCCGAGTGCCGGTTCGAATTCGATCACCAGATCGGCGAAGGAACGCGCATCCATCGCGGTGCGCTGCTCTGCTTCGAAACGCGACAGGATTTTCAATGACAGTGCCGCACCCGTTCGATGCATGAGGGCTGCCAGAAAGGCGCTTTCTACGTGCTTGCGCCGCTCGCGCGCGATCTCCTTCGCCCAGAGGCCCGCAAGCCATGCCTCGCGCCATAACTCTTCGGACTCGGGTTCATGGCCCGGTGCGACGAACACCTCGCCGTGCAGCATCACCGCCATGGCGATATTGCGGACTTCGGCCACACCGAGCCAAGACACGGCTTGCCGAAGCGAAACCACCGCAGTGCGCGGCCGCAATGCCGGGGAGTTGGCGACGCGCATCACCTCGCCCGCCAATGCCGGATCGGATTCGATCAGGCGTGCCAGCTGTGCGGAATCCACCACTTCCTTCGCGGTGAGTTCGGCAAGCTGCGCGCAGACCCGCGGCAGAGGCGCGATGTTTTGCGGGCAGGCCAACGCATGCTGCATATATTCCCGCGCTGCCGGTTCGAGATTCACACGCCACCCCTGAGAACGCCTGTGCGAAATCACTAGATCGGCAGGCGATGGCGATGCTTGAGGATGTCCGTTATGTAATATCGAGTCGGTATGCTTCGCTGCGAAGCGCCGTAAAGCTCCCGGCGGAGCTTTACGACGGCCGCAACGTCGACGTTAGAAGCTGTATTTCAACGTGACACCGAACTCCTGGGGGCGGAATGTGGCGTAGGTGTAATAGCCGACGTATTTCGTATAGGTGCCGCAGGCTGCGGTCGTACATCCGCTTCGCCCGCCCGGTATGGTATTGGTGTCGGCGTTGATCGGATCGTGAGAATCGAACAAATTCTTCACGAAGATCGAGACGTCCGCTTTCCCAAAGACCATGCCAGCCCGAATATTCGTTATCTGGGTTTTCGGGCCGTGGTAAACGTCGGGGTAGTAGGTGGTCGTTCCCGGACCGAACGTACGGTGATACGGGCTGGTGTAGTCGTAGTCGCCGCGCAAATAGGCCTGATGTTCGCTCCAAGCGGAGAAGCGAGACTCGAGTCCCAGGGCGCCGGTCCACGGTGGCACCGCCAGCATGTCGCCGTTATTGACCAGAAGCGCATTCGACGGGCTGCGTACCTCTTGTGTGTATCGCGCATCCGTATAGCCCACGTCGAGATCGGCGGTCAGGCCCGGGACGATGCGCAGCTGTGCAGTGGTGTCGAAACCCCGAGCGCGAGCAGTGCCCGCGTTGGTCACATAGCTGTAGGGGCAGCCGGTCACCGCTTCGGTGATTTGAATACCCGTCCAATTGGTCTGGTAGATCGACGCGTTGACGGTGGCGCGACCGTCGAGGAACTTGATCTTGGCCCCACTTTCGTAAGTCCAGACATAGTCGGGATTGTAGATCTCCGGATCGGAGTGGCCCGCGCAGCCGCCCGTCGGGGGCAGCTGCGAATTCAAACCGCCGTTACGAAACCCGCGGGATACGTTCGCGTATATCATGTCGTCTTCAGTCAGCTGATAGCTGATGCCGCCTTTCGGCAGCACCGGCGTCTTGCTGAGCTGGCCGCTGACGTGGAAGTTCGGCGTACAAGCCGACGTAACGAAATTCGTCCCCCACAGACACTGGTCGAAATCAAAGACCTCCCGGCTCACGCGCAGGCCGGCCTCGACCTTGAGCTTGTCGGTGGCCGCGTAGGTGGCATCCCCGAATAGCGCGTACGAACCCTCGTTCATACTGACGTCGCGTTCCGAAACATCCGTGCTCGCTCCGAAGCTCGTTCTTCCAAGAAATGCAATGAATTCTGGTTGCAGGGATTCCAAGATCGTCAGATGGGCGGGGTTCCGGGATTTCGAGACAAATGCTCCGGCGGTCCAGGTCACCGTCTGATTTTGCGGCGATGACAGCCGAAGTTCTTCGGATATCTGGGTGCGGTGATTCCTGAAGTATTGGTACCCCGTATTCGTCGCGGGGTCGGGCTGTCCACCCACGTTCACGCCGTTGACGATGGTGCCGGCCGGATAGGTGTACGCCGTCGGCGAAATATAACCGTCGTAAACCTGCACGCCGGGACTTCCCGCAACCGCCGATGTTGCCGCGTTGTATTGATTCGTATTGATGCTGCCGTAGCCCGAGCTTTGGTCGATCGAATAGCCCGTGACCGACGTCAGGGTGGCGGAGCCCAAGCCATAATTCACGGCCACGCTGAATACATCGAGGCTCGACTCGGAGGGATCGGGCGACAAAATGCCGGTTTTACCGAAGCCTAAGGTCTCCGCCGCATAGCTTACCGCGGGACGGTGATAGGTGACGCCTGAGGGCAGGACCACGGTCTCGGCCGGTGACGTCACCGCTTGGATGTTGCTCCAATAATCGCTGGAGTCGTTGACCTTTTCGCGCCGCAGATAGACCGCCGGCGTGATCTGCAGGTTGTCGGTGGGCTGCCACAGCAGCGCGGCGCGGCCCGAGGTGTGGTTTTCCGAGTTTGAATTCTTATAGAGGACGGCGCCCACCGGCAGGTTCGTATATTCGCCGACGTTGACGTGACTGATATAGCCGCCTTCGTGGCCTTCGACGACGCTCATCCTGACGCCGAGCACGCCATTGATGAGCGGTCCGCCGACTTCGCCGGCCACTTCGCCGCTGGGATCGCCGCCGCGCGTGCCGGAGCCTTCGACCCGGATATTGCCGGACATGTTGGTCAAGCTCGGCGTGGGTGTGATGAAGCGGATGGCGCCGCCTTCGGACGAGCCGCCGAACAGCGTTCCTTGCGGCCCGCGCAGGACCTCAACCCGCTCCAGGTCGTATAGCTCCGGCAGCGGGGTGCCATTGCCGGTGCCGGCGCCAGGGGCCATGCGCTTTTGCAGGGGCACATCGTCGAGATAGACGCCGGTGGTGGCGGCGCCGGCATTGCTGTACACCCCGCGGATCGCGATCAGCGGACCTTGCGCCCCGGCTTGTGCGCCCACGTTGGCGTTGCGGAAAGTCAAGCCCGGCACCTCGCGCGCCAGATCATTGACGCTGCGGATGCTTTGCTCGTCCATCGACTTCTGGGTAAGCACCGACACGCTCTCGGCCACCCGACTGAGCGACTGAGCCTGCTTGGTCGCGGTGACCACGATTTCGCTGAGACTCGCCTCGCCCGAGTCCGCATCCGCCGCGCTGGCGACCCCGTAAGCGCTGGCGGCTAACACCGTGCCGACGAGAGTCAGCATCATTTTGCATTTCCTGATCATGAATGATCCTT
>JALYHU010000166.1 GCA_030776345.1 Pseudomonadota bacterium
CTTTGGCCCACGTTATGAGGTTCATGGCGAATTGGTCACGCCGGATGGCCGTCGCCCACGAGTCTGTACCGTTTGGCAGTTGGACGCGGACCAGGCGGCACCACGGCTAATCACTGCGTATCCCTCGGAGGAATCATGATCAAAGAACACGACTGCGTTGTGTTGACGAGCGCACTGCCCAGTGAGGGTTTGTTGTCGGGGGATGTCGGAACGGTGGTCCACATCCATGGCAATGCGTCCGCGTACGAAGTGGAGTTCGCCACCCTCACCGGAAACACGATCGCCGTCGCCACTGTACTGCCGTCGCAGTGCCGGCCCGTTGGCCACCGCGATATCAACCACGTGCGCGAGGTGAACGCGGCCTAAAATGCAATTGTAGATGCAGCGGCGTCGACATCGCGCTCTGAGTTCTGGTTCGTGAAATCGATGATGCGCTGTGCGGCCGCGGCCGCGCCGTCGACACCCCGCAGTTTATCGGCCATTTCGGCGGCGGCCCTCGCGTATGCCGGAGCGCAGAGCAGTGCTCGCAGTTCGCGCACTAGCCGCGCTTCACTGTGCGCGCGGTGGAACGGCAGGATACGGCCTACGCCCAGGAGCGCGGCACGTGCGGCGTTGTCTGGCTGGTCGAATCCGGCGGGGGTCAGCAGCTGTGGGTGGCCGGAGCGCAGAGCGGAAGACAGGGTGCCGACACCGGCTTGATGAACGATGGCCACGGCGCGCGCAAAAGCGCGGGAATACGGCACGTAATCGAAAGCAACGATGTTGGCCGGCAGTCGCTGCTGCAGCGGCATGCCAGTCAACAGCAGCCCACGAACACCGAGGGTCTGACATGCGGCAATCGCATGTTGCCAATAGTCCCTGGCGAGCCAGACGGCCGAGGACCCCAGCGCGAAGACCACAGGAGGTGCGCCCGCCGCGAGAAACCGCTCGAACGCCTCGTCGGTTGCCGCTGTCACGTCTTGCGGATCGCCGGCATCGTGCAGTGCCGCGCCGCAGACAAATGTATGCGCCGGCCAGTCAGACTGGGGTGTGGCAAGCAGCGGATCGAACAGCGCGAGCGTGCCTCGAGGCGAGAACTGGCCATGCATCAACAGCGACCCCCTGGCAGGCCGCAGCCCCAACTCGGCGCGCAGCGCATGCAGGGGCCGCTCCCACCGTCGCACCGTCGCGCCCACAAGAGTGAGCATACAGCCTTGCGGCCAGCCGCCTAGGTGCGGCAGGCGCTGCAACCACTCAAGATTTGGGATCACCGAAGGATCGGTCCTCGAGAACAGGCTGTAGGGGGCGAGCACGCTCGACACCCACGGAAGTCCGCGACTTTCCGCGATCAGCGGCATCGCGGGAGTGATCGGATGCGAAACGGCAAGCGCCACTCCATCCACGGCCGCGCACAGATCGGCAAGGGCTCGGCGCAGCGGAACCGTCACCATTGCTTCGCACAAGCGCTGGGGTCCGCGCCAACGGTCGAAGAATCGCCGTGCAATCTGCTCGGGGTCGCCGAGTTCGGCAATTGACGGTGCAAGGGGCGCGAATTCGAGACCGGCCGCCTCGACTCGCGCACGGTAATCGATCGACGTTGCCAGGCGCACGCGCTGTCCGCGTGCTAAAAGTGCCTTTCCCACTGCGATGTACGGATGCAAATCCCCCAAAGAGCCGAGTGTTGCAAGCAGGATGCGGGTCATACTCGAAACCGTGCCTGCACTCCGATGCACCTGCTCACCGGAGAGCCGCTTTCGATGGGTAATGGTGCATTGCTACCTGGTGTCCGTGCATTGTGGGCCGCCGGCCTAGAACCGAGCGTATGATATTTCACAGCCAAGCTGAAGTCGTTGCTTGCCGAGGCTGATCCGGCTCGGTTGGTATTGAAACACCAGACGGCATGTGCTCGTGGCGCCGCAAATAATTCCGTCACGCAACAGCGAGCGCGACAAAGCACTCCTGATGCAGCCCACCCAGGATCGGCTTGAGATGGACGGCGTGCCTCTCGCCTCATCGCGAGTCCACGACATACCCGAGAGATTTGTAGCCCTTCTCGCGCTTTGCGGCCATTCTTGCAAGCACTGGCACGCCTCTGTCGACGTAGTCATAGACGATTACTTCCCTCTTTCCATCATGATCACGATGCAGCCGGCCTACGTATTGCGCCAATGTACCCTTCCAAGAAACGGGCATAACGAGGAACAATGTATCGAGGCGCGCATCGTCGAAGCCCTCGCCCAAATAGCGCCCTGTCGCCAGCACCAACCGCTCCTCGTTACGGCCCGTCTCAAGTCCCGCTTGCGCCGCACGGCGTTCCGCAGCCTTTAACCCACCATGCAGCACCACGAGATTTCGGGTACAACGCTCAAATCGGACACGAAGTGCCTCCACGTGATCACGCCTCTCGGTAAGAATCAATGGACATCGCCCAGCCTCCAACGCCGTCAGGACATCATCAAAGATTGCCGCATTGCGGAGTTCGTCGCGCCCGAGCGCCGCAGGCGCTCGCGAGCACGGACCGAAGGGACGCGCGGAGGCCTTGACGGCTGAGCACGGCGTGTAAAATGAAAAGACCAGGCAAGCCCCTCCGAATTTCCACGTCGTCTGTCTTGCGGAACCTTGCTTATTTGCACTGCGTGCCGGAAGCACGCGAGCGAGAGCGATATGGAGGGCGGGTTACCGTCCCGCGCCAGCGGGATGAGCGCCTAGCGAACCCGGAGAAGCGCGGTCGC
Source organism: Pseudomonadota bacterium (assembly GCA_030776345.1). GTDB lineage: Bacteria > Pseudomonadota > Gammaproteobacteria > Steroidobacterales > Steroidobacteraceae > Bog-1198. The sequence continues at coordinate 2,712 of JALYHU010000166.1, forward strand.
GGTATGCCGCGACTCGCCATGGCTCAAGGGCTCGTCGACTTTTTACGAAACGGTGATTCCGAATCAGCAAGAGCCAAAGTCAGAGACCCCTACGGCGACCACCCGGCTCTCTTGAGATGAGACACGCCAAACCCAAAAGCGAGAAAATCCCGGAGACGAAGCCACCCAGAATGCCGCGAGCAGACGGTACGAAAATCAGCAGTGCAAGCAATGTTAGCGTGATCATGACGATTCCCCTGTGGCGACTTCCATTCGATGATTCAGGTCATCTCGTCGACCGGATCGACGGAAGCCTATCAGGGTCCCTGTGTCAGCCGATCACAGGGCGGCCCGCGGAACTAAACTCGACCGAGATCAGGTTTGGCGCCAAAAGTACACTTATAAGCAATTGATAATTATATGAATATTGGCGGCACATCGGCTGCGCAAGCGTTTCGTTTATTGCGTTTTTCGTTTATTTCGTTTAGTATTTCGTTCGCAAAATGCCTCAGTTCGGAGACCGCCATGACCAATACCGCTTTGTCCAACGTAACGCTTCCAGCCGAAAAGGAAGTTGAAGCGGCCGTTCAGGGCCAACGCGCCTTGGCCGCATTTCTGGCCACTGGCTTTGAAACCCAGCGCATCCAGATTTTCGACGAGAAAAACCAAGCCCACCAGGTCGAGTTACCGACCTCGGCGCTGCGTTTGCTCGTGGACATCCTGTCCGAATTGTCGAACGGTAATGCCGTCCGAGTCGTACCGGTCCATGCCGAGCTGACCACGCAAGAAGCGGCTGACCTGCTCAATGTCTCGCGGCCCCACCTCGTGAAGCTGCTCGAGGATGGAGTGCTTCCATACCATAAGACCGGGAAGCACCGGCGAGTGCGCTTTGAACATCTCATGCACTTCAAGAGCGAACGCGACCGTGCCAGCGAAATCGCGATGGAAGAATTGGCGAAGCAGGCGCAGGAGCTGGAGATGGGCTATCAGTGAGGCATTCCTCGTTCACCGCGGTCTACGATGCCTG
>JALYHU010000167.1 GCA_030776345.1 Pseudomonadota bacterium
CCTTCTGCGCGGTCCACAATTGGCATCTTGCGCAATTTCCGATGGAGGCACAGGAGGAGATTTGGGGCGCGCAACCCTATGTCATCGCACCCGACGTCACGTTCCCGCCCGGCAAGGCGGTAAGGGACGGCAATGGCTATCGTATCGACGGCCATTGGAAGTGGGGCTCGGGCGTCATGCACGCCGATTGGATCTTCGCGAAGGTTCTGCTCGAGATCAACGGTAAGCTCGAGTTGATGCACACGATTTTTCCGGCTCGCGATGCAAGGGTATTGGATACCTGGCACGTCGATGGAATGTCGGGAACCGGCAGCAACGACGTGGCCGTCGATAATCTTTTCATTCCGCCCCATCGGATCGTGCCTCTCACACCGGGAAAATCCGGAAAAGGCTTGGGCGCGCGATATTACGACAATCCGCTGTATCGCATGCCCACGCTGCCGCTGCTATGCATTGCCGCCGCGATCCCGGCCATGGGCACGGCGCGCGCCGCCGTGGGCCATTTGCAGCGTCGCTTGGTCGGCCACGTCACCGTCGGCACCGAGGTCGCGCAGAAGGAGCGCCCGGCCGCCCAGATGCGCCTCTCTCGAGCCGATCTGCTGACGCGCACCGCAGAAATGATCCTGCGCAGCGTGGCGCGCGAGGGCCTGACACTCGGTGAAGTCGAGGAGCCGCGGCAAACCGGCGAAAGAATCCGCATGCGCGCGCAGCTGGCATTCGCGGTCGGGCTGTGCCGCGAGGCCATTTCGATCATCTGCGAGGCGGCGGGCTCGAGCCTGCACTTTCTCAATAATCCCCTGCAGCGCGCCAAACGCGACGTGGACGTGCTCTCGAGCCATGTCGTTTACGATGCGGACATCGCCAATGAGCTGCATGGCCGCAGCCTGCTCGGCATGCCGCCGAATACCACGCTGACTTGATCGTCGCAACCTTTTGGCAATCGGGGAGCGGCGGTGCGGTGGATGCAATGACGCGGCTCATAAGTCGTCGGATGAGGATAGAGATCGCGGTATGTTAGTCAAGTCTCTTGACCACTTCAGACTGAGGGTTGTAGGCTGGGTGAAACAAAAATAACCGGGAGGCCGCTGATGAGTGACGAGACCACTGGCGCACCAATGGTGCCTGCCGAATTCAATCTCCTGGAGATCGAGACTTTCGCGAAGGGACATCCCTGGGCCCTGTACGATGAGATGCAGCGCAAAGGCCGCCTTCTCCGTCACCCCGGAGGCGGCGACATCGGCGATTTCTGGGTGGCGACGCACCACGAAGACATTAGGGCGATAAGCCACAACACGGAGCAGTTCTCCTCGATGCAGGGCTTTAACCTTCCCGCCGGTGGCCGTCGTGCGCCGCCGGAAATCGCCAATGCGGTGGGGCGCAACATCCTCGGCTTCGACCTTCCCGAGCACGCCGAGTTCAAGCGAATCCTCATTCCAGCGTTCATGCCCGCTCGAATAAGGGCTCTTGAAGAGAGGACGCACAGGTTCGTGGTGAACCTTCTCGACAGCCTCGACGGCCAGCGCGAGGTCGAGTTCGTGCGCCAAATTGCGGCGGTTATCCCGATCAAGGTGTTGTGCGATCTGCTTGGCGTGCCGCTCGAAGATGAAGAGAGAATCTTGCACTGGACCAACCTGATGGTTGGAGTCAATGATCCGGATCTGTCGACCGGTCCCGCTGAGTCTTTTGCGGCATTCATGGAGGTCTTCGCCTACGGAAAGTGGCTTGTAGAGAAGCGCCGGCAGGAACCGCAGGACGATCTCATGAGTATGGTCGCCCACGGTCGCCTCGACGGCGAACCACTCGATGATCGTTCCCGCGACGGCATGTGCGCGACGCTGATAGCAGCCGGGAACGAAACGACCCGCAACGCCATAACGGCGTCGGTCCAGCTCATGAGCAAGGCACCCGACGAGCGTACGCGCTTGGTTGGAGATCCCGCACTGGTTGGGATGGCAGTTGAGGAGTTCCTACGTCGCGCGACGCCGTTGATCCACATGATGCGCACCGCCAAGGAAGATTTGGAGGTTGCAGGTCAGATCATCGCCAAGGGCGAGCATGTGGCCATGCTCTACGGTGCCGCGAATCACGATCCCAGCGTCTTTCCGGACCCGTACCACCTCGATCTCGGCCGTCCGAACGCCCGCAAGCACTTGGCATTTGGTACAGGTATGCATGCGTGTATTGGGCAACGCGTCGCCCAGATGGAGATGCGCGTGCTCCTGCGGGAGCTCCTACGGCGCTATCCGCGCGCGGAAGCGCTCGCTGAGCCGACTTACATGCTCAGCAACTTTGTGTGCGGAATCAAAAAATTGCCGGTTCGGCTGCACTAAGCGACGTGGTGGGGCACTATGACTTGGCCGACACGAGCGCGCGTCGACCCCGTCTCTTCGGCTTTTTCGGATTGGGCGGCGGGCCCCCATCTGAAGCGAGTGCATCCCGGAGCGCTCGCATTTTCGCCTTGCCGATCCGACCATAAAGCTCGTTTTCGAGCGGCAAACGAAGCCACGTCCGCCGCCGATATTGATCCGGCCTCGATGATTTCATTCAAATCTTCCGCACGCGCCTTGGCCCTCTGCCGGCCCGCCGAGTCTACGTCCAAATTCGAAGCGGCCTTACCGTCCAACATCCGCGGGGATTATTCGGTGTTTGAGCTTTACTCATGTTGCATCTCCTGTTCGCGGCGATGACGTGCCATGAAGGAGCCGGCGATTAAATTATTGAGTCTTGCATAAGTGAGTGACATGTTCAGAACAGATCAACTTGCTTCCAGAGGGCGGTTACCAGCGTCGTTCTGCGCTGCATGCATCGCAGATTGCTACGGGCGCGATGAGCTATATCGCCGAGATCGCGAGCGCAGTAGTTGGGCGTGGCGTGATGTTTGAGGTATCCCCAAATGCACTCGACCGGGTTCATGTAGGGTGCGTACCCGGGCAGGTAGTCGATGGCGATTTGCCCACGCTGAGCCTCGAGGTGCGCCTTCACGAGCTTCTGGAGCGTGCAGCGCCGGAGCAGTATCAGAGCGAGCTGCCGCTCGGGGCGCGGGGGCCGCGCTTACGTCCAGCCTGCTGTGAACTGGAGGATGAGTAGCGAATCCGTGGGCGGGTGAGAGGCGCACGGGGTCCGCCTGTCCCTGCTCCAGCGAAGGACAGAGTGGGCGGATGCGGGCGGCACGGCAAGGGCCGACGGCTCTGCGCAGAAGCCTACTGGCGCCCCGAATATCCCAAGCAAACCACGCGGCCCCTAAGCTTGGGCTCCACATAAGGCTGGTTACGCGAATCGATGGTGGGCACACTTAGTCCGAAAATGGTGGTTTGAAATTCCTATCCGCGGATCTCGAGAGCCTGGCCGAGCTCATCGACGGCGACCAGCTGCAGGGCCAGAGACGGGCGTTCAACCTCCGCGGACTATGCGACGGCGCGCGCGCCAAAGCGTCGAAGCCCCTTTGCGAGATAGCGCGATGAACGAGCCGCGTCCCGCCGCCATGGTGGTGTTCTATTTGCGATGTTTCTACAATGTAGACACGTGGCAGTGATGGCAGTAAAATATAGACACCTAGACTGCAGGAGTGGACGTAATGCGTGCGATTGTGAAGAAATGGGGGAACAGCGCCGCCGTTCGTATCCCAAGCGGTATCATGAAGGCCGCACGCCTTAGCATGGATCAGGCGGTTGATGTACGTGAGCAAGGCGGTCAAATCGTGATAAAGCCGATACGTCCGGGTAAGGTGGAATTGATCCGTCTCTTGGACGGTATAACCACTGAGAACCTGCATAGTGGGGTGGACTTTGGCAATCCCGTTGGCAGGGAGTCACTTTAAGTGGCGGGAAGATACGTGCCCGACGCTGGCGATATCGTGTGGCTGCGTTTCAGTCCGCAAGCCGGCCATGAACAGGCGGGGCACCGTCCGGCCCTAGTTGTCAGTCCCGCAGCTTACAACGGTCGGACGAGTCTTATGCTTTGCTGCCCGATGACAACGCAAATCAAGGGCTACCCTTTCGAGGTAACTATGGCTGGCAAGCGTCCGAGTGCCGTCCTAGCGGATCAAGTCAAAAGTCTCGATTGGGCGGAGCGCAAAGCAAAATACAAAGGCAAGGCGTCGGCCCCTGAGCTTGCTAGCGTCCGCGCAAGAATCATCGCACTGGTAGGTGGCTGAGGGCGAAGCGCGGTAAAGCGGCAAATATACGTGATTGACCCAAACCTGCCGCTGGGGAGCGGCAGGTATCGGGTAACTCAATCTGATAGATGAGCACATGAAATATACTCAAATGGCGATAGCTGTGTGGTGCGCATGTTTAATAACGCGTCGTGGGTGAGCATCGCCGTTTTCGTCGGTTGCTATCGGCGTCTGACGGGGGCAACCTGGATATTGGCGATCCGCGCTATTTCCCCTGGCACCAATTCTGGGTCTCATGCTGGCGGTAACATTCGGCGTCGCCGATCTGCTCAACGAGGACGCTGGTCGACCCCAGTATCTCGATACTCGGCGCGATGATCGGGGCGGGAGTGCTCTGGTATTACTGCGTATCGCGGCGACGCTCGGGCGGCTGGGCTCCGCGGGTTGAATCAAAGATAGCGCCGGCCGCACCCAATTGACCACTAACGGCTAACGATCAGTTTCAATCCCAGCCCGGCGAAGATGGTACCGGCAACGCGGTCGAGCCACAGGCCCGCGCGTTCGTGACGATTCAACCATTGCCCGATCACACCGGCAAAATAACCCAGCATGCCAAACAACAGCGCACCTTGCAGTGTGAACGTGACGCCGAGTTGCGCGATTTGCCAGGGCGCGTCGCCGCGCGAAGCGTTGACGAACTGGGGCAGAAAGGCAAGGAAGAACATCACTACCTTGGGGTTGATGGCGTTGGCAACGAGCCCGCGGCCAAAAAGTTTGAGAGGCGCTTCGCCGCCCTGTTGCGCAGCGGGATCGAGGTGGGCATCGCCGCGACTCTTGAGCGCTCGCCAGCCCATATAGATCAAGTAGAGCCCACCCAACACCTTGAGCACGGTAAAGGCGACAGGCGAGGCCTTGACCAGGGCGCTCACGCCCAGCGCCGCTAGCAGGGTATGGCTGAGGCAGCCGATCGCGCACCCCAGGCCAAAGGCCATGCCTCGTATACGCCCGCGCGAGGCACCGATTGACAGCACCATCAGGTTATCCGGCCCCGGCGAGACGGTGATCAGCACGGCGGCGCCCAGGAAACTGAAGAATTGCGCGGAAGTGAGCAGGGTCATGGTGGCAATAATACTCAAGGGAAGGAAGGATAATGCAGAAATTAGCAGCCGTAATAGTCCTGGCAGTATTTGCCCTACAGATACTGTCACTGACTTGCTGAATGAGGCGACGCAAAGCCGCCCCTTCAGTTGCCAGTAGAACCTTCTCCCATCAACAGCGGCCCGGACCCCTGATCGGACAGAGCATCCCAGGGATTGCGCAGATGGCACACCTTCAGTGACAGGCACCCACAACCAATGCAGCTATCCAGCTGGCCGCGAAGTCTCTTAAGCAACGCGATCCGTCGGTCGAGCTCATCGCGCCATCCTGCTGACAACCGCTTCCAGTCCTTGGCGGTGGGCGTGCGTCCACCCGGCAATGAATCAATGGCCTGCTTGATCATCGATAATGGTAAACCCAGGCGCTGAGCGACTTTGATGATCGCAACTCGTCGCAGGACGTCGCGAGAATAGCGACGCTGATTGCCGGCGCTGCGCCAGCCCTTTATCAGGCCTTTCAGCTCGTAGAAGTGAACTGTCGACACAGCGACGCCACTGCGCGCCGCAACCTGGCCCGCCGACAACGGTCGATCGTATTCCTCAGCGGTGATCCTTGCCATGGTCCAATCCTCTTGACCTCAACTAGACTTGAGGTTTTATAGTACCTCTCACATCCGCGCAACGCCTGAATGCACCGTTTTCCCACCTACCGTTTGAGCCAAGAGAACTCCATGCTAGCAAGTAGAATCTATACCTCTATCGTCTTCTGCATTGCTGCCATAGCGGCAAACGCCGGCACAGCACCAAGCTCTGGTCTGCTGGCCGATCAACCAGACGTCGCGCGGAACGTCGTGCTTGTCCACGGTGCATTTGTTGACGGGTCCAGCTGGGATCGTGTGATCCGCCTGTTGCACCGGAATGGCTTCCACGTCACGGCCGTGCAGAACCCGCTGACCTCGCTCGCCGACGACGTGGGGGCCGTCCGTCGCGTGCTCCAGCAGCAGGTGGGGCCGACTGTCCTGGTGGGCCACTCCTGGGGCGGCGTGGTGATCACAGAGGTGGCCGCCGATGATCCGAATGTCGTGGCTCTTGTCTATGTCGCCGCTATAGCACCAGATGTTGGCGAGTCTACCGGCGATGTGATGAAGCACGGTCCGGCCATGCCCGCAGGCCAAGCCATGAAACCCGACGACGCCGGCTACCTGTGGCTCGATCCGGCACGATTCCATGATGACTTTGCCGCAGATGTCAGCCTCGCCGAGACTCGGGTTCTTGCAGCCACGCAACAGCCGATCGCCAGTAGCGCCTTCGCTGCGCCCCTTACCCATGCCGCATGGAGGAATCGACCGTCCTGGTATGTCGTTTCCGATCGCGATCGAGCGGTATCGCCCGAGACGGAAGAGTGGATGGCCAAACGCATCGGTGCCACGACCGTACACGTTCGCGCCAGCCATCTGTCGCCGATCTCTCAGCCCGGTGCCATCGTGCAGGTAATTGAAGAGGCCGCCCGCCTTCATGATCGGGTGGCGCGATGACATCCGGCACTGCCGTCGCTAGCCAACGAATCGGATCGGCCCCGCCATGCTTGTGAAAGCCGCGCTGCCCGCCCTCAGAGCCTCTCGCGGGCGCATTATGTTCCTGGGCAGCGTAGCGGGCTTCAAGAACACGCCGGGCAACATGTACTCGGTCACCAAGTGGGCCGCGACGGGCTAACGCGTGGCGAGAGCGCACCGCGGCGCGGCCAATCACGCTCGATAGCAAACCCGCAAGCCGCCCCACAGGCGGCCTTCGACCCTGATCGGAGCCGAGGCGTCTTTCATAAGGGCGAAAACGCCTCCGCCCATGTCGCGCCGATAGGTTTGCAGGAGGAAGGGTCCGGTGCTCCTGCTCACCGCCGTAGCGGTCTTGTCCTTGTAGATGCGGCGGTTCCGTCCATTGGCGGCGTTCCAAATTGGGTCCGCCCCGTGAGGTTTGCGGAACTGCGGATTGTGGGTGGGGATCAGAAGATTATGGTCGACGGGCGTGCAGAAGACCATGCGCTCATCCAGTGTCAGCACCGGATCACACAGTGGAGCGAGCGCTCGATCGAGAAACTCGATGTAGTGAGTCATGTATTGCTGTGGATCGGTGGCGGGGATCGGCACGAGGTTTTTGTCGAAAAGATCGGCGGCGGTAATCTCAGGGGAAGCAATCGCCGCTGCGAAGCGCGCCTCGATCTGCGCGGCGACCTCGACAGCCTTGCGGACGAATTTGGTATCGATCGTCTCGAACCCGGAACTCGCCGTCTTCACCATGATGCTTTCGCTGAGACCGAGAACCCTGTCCGTACGATCCGAGGCGGATTGCAAGGCCGTGCTCGATTCCTCGACCGCATCGACGAGCCCGGTCATGGTCTCGGCAAAACTGTCGCAGCGCTCGGCGATATCGCGCGTCTCACTGGTGATCTGGCTGACTTTGTCATTCACATCGGCGACAGCCTCGCCGACCAGGCGCATCGCCCGTCCGATCGCGTTTGCACTGTGCACGACAATCCCGGCGCGCGATACGCCCTCGCTGCTTTGCGTCAGGAGCCGCTGCAGCTCGCCGCTCAGCTCCGAGACGGTAGCGCCGATCTCAGCCGTGGCCTCGCTGGTCTGCTTGGACAGGATCTTGACATCGCCGGCGACGACCGCGAAACCGCGTCCCGCATTGCCGGCACGGGCCGCCTCGATGGTCGCGTTCAGGGCCAGCATGTTGGTCTGCCGAGCGATGCCGCTAATATTGCCGGCAACGTTGCGGATCCGCTTCATCGCCACTTCGAAGACCGGCTCGGGTGTCGCGGGTTTGTCTGCATTGACGCCAAACCGTAGCATAGGGCTGCAAACATTCCACACCCTAGGAGCCCCATTGGACAGACGACACTTCCTCGCTGCAGCCAGCGCTACTTGTGTAACCGCAACGCAATGGAGTTCACGGACGAGCGTAGCCGCGAACGATACCGCGGATCCCTACGGACCCATCCTCGAGCAAGTGCTCACCCGCGCCCCCGAAGGCGCAACAGCCCTCGGGCTCGATCGCGGCCCGCACGCGGCACTCAAGCACCTGCTGGATGACCGCTCGCCTGCCAACCGTTTCAATCACTACCAGGCCTTGATTGATGCCGCTCCGACACTCAGGAGCAACTCGGTTTCCGGCGTTCGTGATGCAATCTACCACGCAACAGTACTTTGGTTCGCAGATGCGATTGGACGGTTTAGTGCATTCCCGTACGGCGGCATCGGCGGATATTCGTATCCAGTTCCGTACGCAGTGAGCCAGCTTAACGGCGCCTATCAGTCCGTTCCGGACTTCCTCGACACTCAGCACACAATCGAAAGCTCGCAGGACGCGGAGGCGTACGTCGATCGGCTCGCTGCACTGGGGACTGCAATCCGACAGGAGACGGAGCAGGCGCGCTCTGATGCAGCTCAGGGCGCTGTCCCGCCCGCGGTAATCCTCGAACGGACGATTACTCAACTCAAGTCATTCCAAGCCGGCCAGCGCGGAAGCAATGCCGGCTTGGTCACATCACTCGTACGTCGTACGAGCGAAAAAAGAATCGCGGGCCCGTGGTCTCAGCGCGCCCAGAGGATCGTTGACGGCCCAATCGCGGCAGCAATAGCGCAGCAACTCGCGGTGATTGAGTCATTGCGGTCAAGCGCGCGCGCAGAGGTCGGCGTCAACCGGTTGCCGAATGGTGAGGCGTACTACGCTGCGTGCCTGAGGTTTCATACATCGACGGCGCTTACCCCGAAGGACGCGCATGCACTAGGGCTCCAGCAGGTTAACGAGATCACGGAACACGCCCGCGGCATTCTCGACAACGCGGGCGTCAACAAAGGCTCGGTGGCGGCCGGCATCCGGTCGCTCATGTTAGATCCAAAATATCTGTGGCCGAATGACGAGGCCGGGCGGACGGCCGTACTAGCCTATATCTCGGGCCTCGTCGGTCAAATGAGGGGGCGCCTGCCGCGAGCGTTCTCGCGGCTACCGCGAACGCCGCTCGAGGTTCGCCGCGTTCCGCCAGCAATCGAACTTGGCTCACCCGGTGCCTACGCGTTATCCGGCAGCATCGACGGCACACGACCGGGTGCGATCTACTTCAATCTTCACGACACGGCCAACTGGCCGAAATGGACGGTCGCAACGACGGCTTATCACGAGGGGGTACCGGGTCACCATTTGCAGGGATCGATCGCGAACGAGGCAACCGACATTCCAACTCTGTTCAAGCTACTCAACTCAAACGCGTACACCGAGGGCTGGGCTCTCTACGCCGAACAGCTCGCCGATGAGCTGGGTGCCTACGAGGCCGAGCCGCTTGGTCGCCTCGGAATGCTCCAGGGGTCACTTTTTCGTGCGTGCCGAATCGTGGTCGACACCGGCATGCATGCACGCGGCTGGAGTCGTGAGCGCGCGATTGCCTATCTCATGGACCACGCCGGTAATACGCAGGACGACGCGCGCCGCGAGATTGAGCGATACGTGTCATGGCCAGGACAGGCATGCGGGTACAAGATCGGGCATCTCGAGTTCCTGCGGCTGCGTCAGCGCGCACGAACACGCCTCGGCAGCCGGTTTGATATCAAGGCCTTTCATGACGCCGCCCTATCGTACGGATCGCTGCCTCTGGAGGTGCTATCCCGCAGTGTCGATGACTGGATTGGCTAGGGGTAACGGCGATTTGATGACCGGACCTTTTGCAGTTTATATGGCGGAAACGCGGAGCGCGATTGTCACTGAACCCTTTCTTGGTGTGCATGTTATGGTGGCGCTCATGAAAGAAAACCAACGTGATAGCGGGTTGGTCCGCGCCGTAGGGCCTTGGGCCTTCGCAGCCAGCATCGTGAGCATGATCGTCGGCGCCGGCATCTTTGCAGTACCCGCAACCCTCGCGGCATGCGTCGGCCCGTATGCGCCCCTTGCATTCTTGGCCTGCGGATTCGCGGTCGGAGCGGTGGCTATTTGTTTTGCCGAGGGAGGCAGCCGGGTTCCCACCAGCGGTGGAGTCTACGGTGTTATCGAAGTGGCCTTTGGGCCTCTAGCAGGTTATGTCTCAGGAACCCTGCTCTGGGTTTGTTGCGTGCTCGCTTGCGGTGCCGTGGCCGCCGCTCTGGCCGACGTCGCAGCAACTTTGGTCCCGCAGTCCCTCATAGTGCCCGTACGCGGAGCGGTTATCGTTGGCGTCATCGGTGGTATCGCGCTAGTCAACATCGGTGGGGTAGCACGCGGCGCGCGACTCGTCAGCGCCACGACGACGCTCAAATTGGCGCCGCTGGCAGTCTTTATCCTCGCGGGCGCGAGTGCCATCCACAGCTCGAACTTCGTAGTGACGGTGCAGCCGGATGCCCAGGGGTTCGGTCGCGCCCTGATTCTCGCCGTGTTTGCACTTGTTGGTATGGAGACCTCTCTTTGTGCAAGCGGTGAGGTGGTGCAGCCCAGTCGCACCATTCCGCGTGCGCTGGCCATAGCGATATTATCAACGACGATTCTGTATGTGGCTATTCAGGTGATCGCGCAGGGCATCCTGGGCTCGTCACTGGCCACTTCGAAGGCGCCGTTGGCTGATGCTATGGCGCACATCCATCCGGCGCTCCGCGCAGTGATGCTCGCGGGCGCCGCACTATCGATGTTCGGTTGGCTGGGCAGCGACATTCTCGGCAGTCCGCGACAGCTATTTGCGTTCGCGCGGGATGGCCTGCTGCCGCGCGTCCTCGGGCGGCTCCACCCCCGCAGCCATGCTCCCTACGTGGCAATTCTGTGCTATTCCACCATTGCCATCGTATTGGCGCTCACGGGAACCTTCGCCGAGCTGGTGGTGCTCTCGACACTGGCCATCGCCGCACTGTACATCGCCGGTTGCGCAGCGTCGTGGGTGCTTGCTCGCCGAGGCGTAACGCTGTCCGGCACGCCGCTGAACTTCCCCTTCCTCGGAGCTGCGACCGCCATCGGCATCGGTAGCATGCTGGCCCTGATCGCTCTGGGTTCGCTTGAGGAAATCATCGGGTTGGCGACGCTCATCGGTCTGAGCGTCCTTCTGTACCTGATTCAAGCCCGAATCGCTCTGGCCAAGCCGCTTCAATAACCTCTTGGCCTTCGCCGACCGCGGCTGGGACGAGCGACGAAGCAACGCGTAGCCGACCGCAGCGAACCAGAAATACTTCAGGGATCCGCTAGTCGTCCACGAAAAAATGGACCCTGCCAGGAACAGGGCAGTCCGCAAGCCGCGCCCGTAGCGTTTGGCTTTGAACTAAGTACTCGTCCTGTGCGACATTGGCAGACTCATACTGCGGGGAAAACATCGTGAAACTCGTTCAAGCGCTTGCCGCCGTCGCGATGGCTATCATGCTTGGCCTGGCGTCCCCGTTCACTGTGCGCGCCGCCCCAACGCTGGTCAAGAACGTCCACGGCTACACCCTGGCCGCCGGTAAGCTCCACAAGTTCTCGGGTCTGGCGTTCGATGGAGGCAAGGTTCTCGTCGCTGGGGATGCAGCCACGCTGCAAGGCCGATATCCCGCCGCCGATGTCATCGACGGACAGGGTAAAACTCTACTTCCGGGGCTCATCGATGCCCACGGCCACGTGCTCGATTTGGGCTTCGAGGGCGTGCGCATTCAGCTCTTTGGCAGCACCAGCTTGCACGACGCGCAGATCAAAATTCTTAGTTTTGCCAAAGCCCACCCTGACGCACCGTGGTTGCTCGGCGGCGGTTGGAATCAGGTGCAATGGAAGCTCGGGCGCTTCCCAACGGCACAGGAACTTGATATCGAAGTGCCCGATCGGCCGGCGGTTTTGGACCGCATCGACGGACACGCGAAATGGCTGAACAGCAAGGCGTTGCTGGTGGCCGGCATCACCAGGGACACCCCCGACCCCGTCGGCGGCCGCATCGAACACGACGCCGACGGCACTCCCAGTGGTGTCCTAGTGGACAAGGCCATGGATCTCATCGATCACCTCACACCGCCGCCCAGTGACTCCGAACGCCGCGCTGCACTGCGCTCCGCCTTGTCGCACATGAACTCCGTCGGTCTGACCTCCGCCGGCGATGCCGGCGTCCCCGCAAAAACTATTGCGCTGTACCGCGAGCTCGCCGATCAGCGCCTTCTGACCGTGCGCATTTACGCCATGGTCGGCGACATCGGCGAGGACTTCGCCGCCTTGTCCGCGGCCGGACCTCTGATCGCCTACGGCGATGACCGGCTCACAGTGCGCTCGGTGAAACTGTTCGCTGACGGTGCATTGGGCAGCCGAGGCGCCGCGCTGCTCGCGCCTTACTCCGACAAGCCCGATCAGCGTGGCCTCTTGTTCATGAGCAACGCCGAGATGCAGAGCAAGATGGAAACCGCGTTGCGCGCAGGGTACCAGGTCAATGTTCATGCCATCGGCGATGCGGCCAACCGACAGGTGCTGGACAGCTTCGAGGCCGCCTACAAAAATGTCGGTGGGCGACAATTGCGCAATCGCATCGAGCACGCACAAGTGGTCGCGCTCGTGGACATTCCCCGGTTCAAGCGGCTGGATCTCATTGCGTCCATGCAGCCCACTCATGCCACCAGCGACATGAACATGGCCGAGAGCCGCATCGGCGCACAGCGCCTCAAGGGCGCCTACGCGTGGCGCACCTTCCTCGACCAAGGCACGCGCATCGCCGGCGGATCGGACTTTCCGGTCGAGGAAGACAATCCTTTCTTCGGCCTTTATTCGGCTGTCACTCGCAGGGATCATCAGGGTCAGCCTCAGGGCGGTTGGCATCCAGAGCAGTCGATGAGTCGCGTCGAAGCATTCCGCGCCTTCACCATGGACGCCGCGTACGCCCAGCATATGGAGAACACCATCGGTTCGCTCGAGCCTGGCAAATGGGCCGATTTCATACTCGTCGATGGGGATTATTTTTTGGAACCTGCTCCCCAGATATGGAAGACCAAAGTGTTGCAGACGTGGGTGGCGGGGACGCGGGTGTACTGATCAAAATCTTCGGCGCAGGTGTTCTTCCGCACCGTGAGATATCTATAGGCGCACCACGGCGCCAGCATGCGTGACGACCCGAGCACCGAGCCTCCAATGGCCTTGCCGCGGGTGTTATTTCCGGCGGCCTGGCGGCAGCGTCTAGCGTGAATCAGAAGTTCGTGCCGGTCGCCTACCTGATAGCCAGTGCTCGCTTCTCAGCGGCCGATGAAGCCGCTGCCAATGAGTCGAGCGCCCGGACACTCGGCCATTAGATCTTTCAGCCGCGGCGGTGCAAGTACTCGCGTGCAAGCTGCCGCATCCGAGTTCCGTCGAAGCTCGGGTCGTGGCCGCCGTGGACGACCCGCGCGGGCAACGATTCCAGTCGCCGCATAGTGGCGACGTACGCGGGGATGTCACTGCCTTCAATTTCGTCGAGGAGCGGTCCGTCGTAGATGGCATCCCCCGAGAACAGGATCCCGCTCGCCGCCTCCCAAAGCCCGATGCTGCCGGGGGAGTGACCGGGAAGATGCAGCACTTCCAGAACCCGATCCCCGAGATCGATAATATCGCCTTCGTGCACGAGACGCGTCGCCGGCGCCGCTGGACGGGCTAGGCGTCGCAGGTCGAAGCCGGCATGGGGTAATGCCGTGACGAAGCTCGGTCCCACCTCGTACCCCGCGCGCTCGAGGCTCTCGATGAATTGCACCGGATGATCGGAGCGCAGCAGGCTGAAATTGTCGGCGGCTCGCGCGAGCTCATGCGCCTCCGCCTCATGCACGATGCGTTCACTGAATTCGTGCATAGAGCCGACATGGTCCACGTGAGTGTGAGTCGCAACCGCGAACAGTGCCCTCTCGAAGAGCTCCTTTGCGGCGGCTCTGAGGCTGGCTATACCCATGCCGGTATCGATGAGCACGTCGTGATCACGGCCTCGGACGTGCCAGATGTTGCATTGCTCGACTCGGATCACGTGCGGCTCCCATAGACGGGTGACGCCATCGTCCAGGCGCTCCCATTCGAACCAGCGATCGGCAATCCGCAGCGTCATGGCAATCCGCTCCTCGAAACTAGCCCGGGTTCATATGTGCTAGGACCACAGGATGACATGAAGTTACACTCCCGACTTGTATCTTGCGCTCCGTAAAGGATGAGTAGCGAATCCGTACCCCCGGCCCATCGACAAGTGATCGACGCGAGCACGGCGGGCGCTGGAGCGAGTTCATTGAAACTGCAGCACCACCCGCGCAGGCACGTCCCCGTGCTCGAGTCGCGTGAAAACCTCGTTGATCGCGGTTAGTGGCTGCAGTTCGATATCCGCCTTGACCTTGCCCTCGGCGGCGAAGCTCAACGATTGTGCCAGATCCTCGCGGTTGCCGACGAACGAACCGCGAATGCTGATGCAGTCGGCAACCACGTTGAAGAGGGGCACGGGAAAATCACCCGGCGGTATACCGACGAGGACGCAAATCCCGCGTTTGCGGGTCATCCCCACTCCTTGCTTGAATGCACTCAAGGAGGGAGCGGTGATGAGCACCCCATGCGCGCCGCCATCGGTCGCCCTTTTGACGGCAGCGGCGGGATCTCCGGCCTTGGCATTGACCGTGGCATCCGCACCCAACCGCTTTGCCAACGCCAACTTCCCCTCGTCGATATCGACCGCGCAGACTTTGAGTCCCATATGCTTTGCATATTGAATCGCCAGGTGTCCCAATCCGCCGATCCCGGAGATCGCCAACCACTCGCCGGGTTGCGCCTCGGTTTGTTTGATGCCTTTGTAACTTGTGACACCAGCACAGATGATCGGTGCCGCTTCTTGTGCGGACAATCCCGCCGGGATATGGGCCACGTAGTTCGGATCGGCAAGCAAATACTCCGCAAACCCGCCATTCGTGCTGTAGCCCGTAAAGGTCTGGGCCGGGCAGACGGTTTCCCACGCAGACAAACAATATTCACAGTGCCCACAGGCCGAGTGCAGCCAGGGCACACCAACGCGATCACCCTCTTTGACGAGTGTCACGCCCACGCCGACGGCACTCACGCGGCCGATTCCTTCGTGGCCCGGAATAAAAGGTAACGTGGGCTTGACCGGCCAATCGCCACTTGCGGCATGCAGATCCGTGTGGCAGACGCCGCACGCCTCGGTCTTGACCAAAATTTGTCCCGCACCGGGCGTGGGGACATCCAATTCCCGCAACACCAGGGGCTTGCCAAAACCTTCGACCATCGCGACTTGCATTTTCGACATTAGCTAACTCCGGTGAATGGCTTCAGGCCGCTGCCGCGTTGCCATCGGTCAGCAACGTAATCGGCATAGAAATGGAGGGCTGACGGTTCCCGATATCCTTGCCGTTCCCCACGCGACAAGTCGGCCAACCCGGCGCCCTCGATAAATCCCAAGTCAAACTGGAGCTTCCAAATGTGCCGTGCGCACCAGCTTTTTGTTCACAAACTCTTGAATGCCCATGTTGCCGAGCTCGCGCCCGTACCCCGAGTCCTTGATTCCCCCGAAGGGCAATTCGGCGTCCGACCAGGAAATATTGTTGATGAACATCATGCCCGTCTCGACACGCGTCGCGAGGCGTTTCCCACGCGCGATGTCTTTCGTGAATACCGAGCCGCCCAAGCCGAAATCGGAGTCGTTGGCGAGCGCGATCGCTGCATCTTCGTCCTTGACCCTGAAGAACAGCGCGACCGGGCCGAAGAATTCCTCCCGGAAGGCGGGATTCTCCTTTTCGATGTCGGTCAGGATCGTCGGCTGCATATAGGAACCGGGACGTTCGATGCGTTTACCGCCCAAAAGTAGTCTGGCGCCTTTGGCCACCGCCTGATCGACTTGCTTCAACAAATCGATCAATGCGGACTCAGAGGACAGAGGCCCTAGGGTCGTCGTCGCATCCATTGGGTCGCCTGGCGTCAAGGCAGCCAGGGCTGCGCGGAACTTCTCCAGGAATTTGTCCGCCAGTTCTTCGACGACGATGAAGCGCTTGGCGGCACAACAGGTTTGGCCTGCGTTGTACATTCGGCCCCAAACGGCCCACTTGATGGTATGTTCGAGATCTGCATCCTCCAGAACGATGAAGGCATCGCTGCCGCCCAGTTCCATGGACGATACCTTGAGGTTTTTACCCGCGCGCGCGGCAAGAGTGCGACCGGCCGCCACGCTGCCCGTCAGGGCAACACCCTTGATTCGCGGATCATCGATGACGCGGTCGCTCTGCTCGTGCGAAATTAAGAGATTCGTATATAGGCCTGTCGGCGCACCCGCGTCGACCCACAGCTGCTCGAAAGCGATCGCGCATTGCGGAACGCAACTCGCGTGCTTGACCATCAGCACATTACCCGCCATGAGATGAGGTCCGGCGACGCGTGCCAATTGATAGTAGGGGAAGTTCCATGGCTCGACGCCAAAAATCACGCCGATGGGACTGCTCTCCATGTGCGCTTCGCCGATCTCGGGATGCAGTTCGACGGGCGCAAGGAATCTCTCTGCGTTCTTGGCGTAGTAGGCGAGAATTTGCGAACTGAATTCGACTTCGCCGCGTGCTTCGCCGATGCGTTTACCCATCTCCCGCGTCGCATGCTGCGCAAATTCATCGACTTTCGATTTCAAAATGACTGCTGCCTTGGCAACGATGACGGCCCGTTCCGCATAGCCCTTGTGTCGCCAGATTTCGTAGCATGCCGCGGCAGCGGCAATCTTCTTCTCGAAGTCCGCATCGGATATCTCGTCGAATGACCGGAGCAATTTGCCGGTTGCGGGATCAAGACTCTGGTAGCTCATGAATATTTCTCGTTGGATGTCAATGTCGGCTGAAAGGCATACACGTCGGCCGCCTTTCAATTGCGCGGTCATACACCTCAACACAACGCCCGGCACAGGTCTGTACGACAACGCACACGGGAGCGGTGCCCCTCGTCCGTTACACCAACTTTCTCTGGAATACGTGGTATGCGGGCGGGTCCGCACCCTGTGGCTCGAAAACTGTTGTGCACGACCTCTGCCATCGGGCCGTATGGGAATTCGAAAGCAAGAATCGGGTGGATCGGTCTGGAACTGCACTGCTATAACGACACCTCGTTCAACATCAGGCAGAGGCTCAGGTATGTCCACTCCGCAGAAATCGCTCGTCATGGGCACCCGTGAATGGATGCTGTTGTTGGTATTATCGAGCTTGTGGGGCTGTTCCTTTTTCTTCTTCAAGGTGCTGGTCGCCGAATTGCCACCATTTACGGTCGTTTTGGGCCGCGTAGGAATGGCCGCACTGCTCTTGAATGTATTCCTTCTACTGCGCCGCGATCCGATGCCAACGTCGATCCGACTATGGGGTTCCTTTGCGGTTATGGGCATCCTCAATAATGTGGTGCCATTCGCGTTGATCGTGTGGAGCGAAACACGGATTTCGAGTGGCCTTGCGTCAATTTTGAACGCGACGACGCCGATTTTTACGGTTCTCGCGGCACATGTCTTAACGCAGAATGAGAAAATTAACTGGAACAAGGGAATTGGAGTGCTGTTCGGCTTTATGGGAGTCGCGGTATTGATTGGCCCATCTGCAATCGCCAATATTGGTGGAGTTGACGTTGTTGGTGAGGTTGCATGTCTTTTCGCAGCGCTTACGTATGGCTTCGCCGGCATTTATGGCCGTCGTTTTAAGGGCATCCCGCCGCTCAAAGTGGCAACCGGCCAAATTACGGGAAGTACATTGGTGCTTCTCCCAATCGCGGTCATCGTTGATCAGCCGTGGAGACTGCCGATGCCGAGCGCATACGCTTGGGAAGCATGGGTCGGAATCGCGATACTGAGTACTGCTCTGGCGTATATGATCTATTTCCAAATTCTGGCCGTGGCCGGCGCCACCAATCTAATGCTGGTGACCTTCTTACTGCCGATCAGCGCATTGATGTTGGGGGTATTTTTCTTAGGCGAAACAATTACCGCTCCAGCGATTGGAGGCATGGCCTTGATTGGGATGGGACTGGCCGCCATAGATGGGAGGGTGTGGACTGCTGTTCGTCGCCCACGGTTACCGCCCGCAGCAAAGGTCACGGCTCGAGCGGTACCCGATGATAATGACGAAATTTAGATTGTTGTCCTATGAGGGATTTCAATGGCAAGATTGAGGCGGCGCAATCGTCTATTACCGACCAGTGTAGACTTTGCAACGCAGCGGCCCCGCTATGGCCGGGCGGAGAATACCGCGATCCCCGGAGCCGAGAACAACCCGGCATACCCCACGTAGATTTCATGCGATTCGGAGTCGACGGCAAGCGTATGCGCCCCCAGGCGGGTGGACACCTGCTCGAGCACCCGGTAGGTATCCGCGTCTTGCTGCACGACCGTCATGGTGCCGAGGCCGCCGGCGCAATAGATGCGCTGCAGGG
>JALYHU010000168.1 GCA_030776345.1 Pseudomonadota bacterium
GCCGTGCGCGCCTCACACCGAGCTGCGATGCCCTTTGAGCGGGATGTTGAAGGTGATGGTCGCACCGAACGCCTCCGGCGCCTGCGGATCGATGCGCACTTTATCGAATACCAACAGGCGCGTACCCAGTGCGAAGCTTTCCTTCAAGTCGTGCGTCACCATGAAAATAGTCATCTTGTTCATGTTCCACAGCTTCAGTATCAGCGTATGCATGTCGGAGGTGATGCCTGGATCGAGCGCGCCAAAGGGCTCATCCAGCAACAAGATCTTCGGCTCGCAAATCACCGACTGAGCGATGGACAAGCGCTGCTGCATGCCGCCCGACAGTTGCGCCGGGAACTTATCGGCCGCCGCCCGCAGGCCCACGGCCTCCAGAAGCTCATGCGCCCTTTCCAAGGCACGCCGCCGCCGCACACCGAACAGCCGCCCCAACAACGGCGAGCCACGCAGTTCCAACCCCAGCAGGAGATTATTCATCACGGTCAGGTGCGGGAACAGAGAATAGCGCTGGAAGACGATTCCACGGTCCGGGCCCGGCTCCGTGGCCAATGGCTCCCCGTCGATGAGAAAGGCGCCGCGGCTGGGAGCTTCGATACCGAGCAGCATTTTGAGAAATGTGGTCTTGCCGCACCCCGAGGCGCCCACGATGGTCACGAATTCGTGATCGTCGACGTGCAGATTTACGTTTTCGAGGACGACCTGCCCGCCGAATTCCTTCCAAAGATGCTTGACCGTTACTTGAGTCATTCAAGTCCCGGTATTCACGAGCTGAGCGAAGTCCATGAGAACGCTTTCGAGCGCAGCAGCCGCAGCAACCAGTCCATGGCGAAGGCGAGCAGCGTGATCCACGCGACATACGGCAGAATGACGTCCATGGCGAGATAGCGGCGCACGAGAAAGATGCGATAGCCGAGGCCCTCGGTCGAGGCAATCGCTTCCGCAGCAATGAGAAACAGCCATGCTGCCCCGAGGCACAAACGCACGGCGTCGATCAAACGCGGCCACATTTGCGGTAGCACCACTCGAATCACCAGTTGCCAGGTGGAGGCGCCGAGCGTTTGCGCCTTGATGATCTGCTCATCGGGCAATTCCGCAATTCGCATCGCGACCGCGCGAATGATGGTGGGAGCCACACCGATGACGATCAGACTGATTTTGGCGGTCTCACCGAGACCGACCACGATGAACAAGATGGGCAAGATCGCGAGCGGCGGTATCAGCGACAGAGCCGCGACGAAGGGCGCGATGGTCACCCGCAGATAGGGCAATACGCCGATGGCCACTCCCAACGCGAGACCGAGAGCAGCGCTGATCGACAGCGCCGTGAGCAAGCGCTCGAGGCTCGCCCCCGTATCGGTCCACAGCAGGCGGTCGCCGCTGCGCTCATCTTCCTCGAAAGCGTAGCGGTGCACCGTCGCTGCGATCGTGGCGGGCGACGGCAGCAGCTTGTCGCCCGGATTGTCCAGCAACCGCGCGTGCGAGGTGTAGGCGTACACACATACCAGGAGGATGAACGGCAGCACGCTCAACAGGAATGCGCCGCCCCGTCCCGGGCGCTGATTGATCAGCCTGCGCATCGGTCCGTTCGCCTCAAAGCGTACCGTCCACGGCCATTTTCATGTAGCTGGGATCGAAGCGCATTTTGGCGTTGTGCATGTCGCCGAGGAATTTGCCCGCCGGGAATTGAATGCCGACGGCATCGGCGGACCCCGCCCCATGGCCGAGAATGCCGTGGTCGAAGGAGAAGTGGCGCACGAGATCCATGCTCTTGATGATGCTTTCGCCGGTTGTGAATTGATAAGCATCGGTGGGGGTTGCGAACAAATGGGTTGTCGCCAATTGGCTTGCGAATCCGGCAAGATCGGTTCCCGAGGCCTTCGCCATCGCCGTCTGCGCGGCCTTGGCGGCGGCGTCATTCTTGAGCATCAATCCCAAGGTTTCATACCATGCGCCGACCAATGCCTTGCCGAGTTTGGGGTTGGCGGCAAGCGTCGCCGAGTTGACCACCATGAGGTCCAAGATCTCGCCGGGTATCTGGCTCGAGTCGAATACCAGCTGAGCATTGGGCATCGCCAGGATGGCGCTCAACTGCGGCTTCCAGGCCACGGCCGCGGTGCTCGCCGGTGTCGAGAAGGCCGCGACCACGTCTGCATCGGAGGTATTGACGATCTTCACATCCCGTTCGCGCAGACCCACGCTGGTCAAGCCGCGTACCAGCAAGTAGTGCGATACGGAGAGTTCGACCAGATTGAGCTTCTGCCCCTTGATGTCCGCGAGCTTCTTGCCTTTGCCTTTCAATACGACGCCGTCATTGCCGTTGGAGAAATCACCGACGATCAAGGCCGTCGAATCGACACCCCCGGCAGCCGGGATGGTGAACATGTCCATGTTCGTCATCACGCAGGCGTCGAACTGGCCCGCGGTGTACTGGTTGATGGATTCGACGTAGTCGTTGACTTGCGTCAATTTGATCTTGATGCCGTACTTGCCCGCCCACTTCTTCAAAATCCCGCTTTGGTCCGCGTAGTCCCACGGCATCCATCCGACGTAGATGCTCCACGCAACGTTGAACGAGGTCCTCTCGGCTGCTGCAAGCGCCGGCCGCGCCGCGCTGCCGCACATGGCGATCATCAACAGGCACAACCGCCAACAGATCATTTTCGACCGCATCGTCATTTTTAGCTCCCCAAGACTACGAGCGTCTGTCCCACCAACACCGCGCGGCCCTCCGCACACCGTACCTGGCTCACCACGCCGTCCACGGGCGCCGTTACCGGTAATTCCATCTTCATCGACTCCACGGTCACCAAACTATCACCGGCTTTGACGGCCTGTCCGAGGACCGCGGCGATTTTCCATACGTTTCCCGACACCGGGCTCGCCACCGCCACGTGGCCCGGCTGTAGCTCCTCCGCATCGGCGTCGTCATGCGGTGCGGGCAAGTCCGCGGCATAGCCGATCTGCCCACTGGCTTCCCAGCGTTGGCGCTCCGCGTCGAAGGCGGCCTGCTGGCGCGCCTTGTGTGCCGCAATGTCGGCGCCGTTGTGCTCGAGGAACTGACGATAATCCTTGAGGCGAAACATTTCTTGGCTGATATCGAGTTGCACGCGGCCATGCAAGAAGTCGTCGCGGAATTGCAGCAGCTCCGCGCCGCTGACCGGGTAGAAGCGAATTTGATCGAAAAAGCGCAGCAACCAGGGCTTTGCCGGCGGGAACTCCGTCGTGACATGGTAGGTGTTCCACATCTGGCAGGTGCGCCCCACGAATTGGTAGCCGCCGGGCCCCTCCATGCCGTACACGCACAAATAGGCGCCGCCGATCCCGACGGCGTTTTCAGGTGTCCAGGTCCTTGCCGGATTGTACTTCGTGGTGACCAGGCGGTGACGCGGGTCGATGGGTGTGGTCACCGGCGCTCCCAAATAGACGTCGCCCAATCCCAATACCAGGTAATTGGCGCCGAACACGATGCGCTTGACGTCTTCGATGCTGTCGAGGCCGTTGACGCGGCGGATGAACTCGATATTGCTCGGGCACCACGGCGCGTCGGCGCGCACGGACTGCATGTATTTGGCGATCGCCAGTTGCGTCGCATCGTCGTCCCAGGACAGCGGCAAACGCACGATTCGCGTCGCGATGGACATGTCCTCGCTGGCAACCAGTGACTCCTCGGCCTGCGCGAGCACGTCCAGCAAGCGGCGGAGCGGCAGCACGCGGCTCTCGTAATGCACCTGCAGCGAGCGGATCCCGGGAGTCAGTTCGATGATGCCGGGCAGGCGCGCGGTCTCGAGCCACGACATCAGCGCATGCACTCTGAGCCGTAATTCGAGGTCCAGCACCGGCGGGCCATATTCGATGAGCATGTATTTGTCGCCGGCCCGGCGATAAATCACGGCCGGCGCAGCATCGCGCGCCGGCCGGCTGGCGAGGATGGGCGCGTCGGGACCGTTGGACCCGGTGGCGACGGACGGCGCCGCCGCTGCGCAAGCACCCGTGCGCAACCCCTCGAACATGAGTTCTTGCGCCAGGTCCGATGCCAATGCAGCATCGGGTGTCAATCGCTTGAAGCGGATCCGATCGTTCGGCCGCAACTGGCCGAGTTTCCACAGCTCCGCCTTCACCAGAGTCGCCGGGCAGACGAAGCCGCCCAACGAGGGTCCGTCCGGACCCAGAATGACCGGCATGTCGCCGGTGAAATCCACCGTGCCGACGGCGTACGCGTTGTCATGAATGTTGGACGGATGCAATCCCGCCTCGCCGCCGTCCGCGCGCGCCCATGTGGGCTTCGGTCCGATCAATCGCACGCCGGTGCGGTTCGAGTTGTAATGCACCTCCCAGCTTTGCGAGAAGAACACGTCCATGTCCTCTTCGGTGAAATAGTCGGGCGCGCCATGCGGGCCGTACAGCACGCCGAGTTCCCAGTCGTGGGTGATCCCCGGTACGCATTCCGCAGGGATGGCGCACGGCTCGCCGACGCCTCCCTCGTGGGCCGCTTCCATGTGCCCGACGTGCAAGGTGTCGCCCGCCGCGAGGGCGCGACCGCCGTGGCCGCCGAATTTGCCGAGCGTGAAAGTCGCTCGGCTGCCCAGGTATTCGGGCACGTCGAAGCCTCCGCGAACGGCAAGATAGGCACGGCAGCCGGCAGCCGTGACATTGCCGATGCGCAGAATCTGCCCTGCACGAACTTCGATGGGCACCCAGTAGGGCACGGGCCGACCCTCCAGGGCGGCGGCCATTGCGGCGCCGCCGAGACAAATCAACGCGTCCGCGTCGAACTTGAGCGTCGGGCCCGACACCGTGATCTCGAGCGCCGCAGCCTCCGGCCGGTTGCCCACCGCGCGGTTGACGAGCCGGAACGACACATCGTCCATGGGCCCCGACGGAGGCACACCGACGTTCCAATACCCGATGCGCCCGGGATGATCCTGGATGGTGGTTTGGGTGCCGCCCGCGATCACTTCGACGCGGCGTGCAGTGAAAGCGAACGCTTCCAAAGCGCGCGTGGTCATACCGCCGTCCGCGAACAGCGGATCCGCGACCAAGCACCGTAGATAATCCAAGTTGGTTTCGATGCCCGCCACGGTGGTATCGGCCAGAGCCTTCTGCAATCTGCGCAACGCGTCCGCGCGGTCATCGCCCACGGTAATGATCTTGGCGAGCAGCGGATCGTACAGCGGCGTCACGTCGGTGCCGTCGGCTATCCACGTCTCGATGCGCGCGTCCACCGGGAACCGCGCTCGCGTTACCAAGCCGGACGATGGCCGGAACTGCCGCGCAGGATCTTCGGCATAGAGCCGCACCTGGATCGAAGCTCCGCGCGGCGCCGGTGCGTGCAGATCGAAGCGCTCGCCGGCCGCCTGACGCAGCATCCATTCGACCAGATCGATGCCGAGCACCTCCTCGGTCACCCCGTGCTCCACTTGAAGCCGCGTGTTGACCTCGAGAAAATAAAACTCGCCGCTGCTCACATCGTATACGTACTCGACCGTGCCGGCCGACTGATAGCTGACCGACTGCGCCAAACGCACGGCAGATTCGTGCAGCCGCGCGCGCGTCGCGCCTGACAATCCGGGCGCGGGAGTTTCCTCGATGATTTTCTGGTTGCGTCGCTGGGTGGAGCAGTCGCGCTCGCCGAGAGCCACCACCGTGCCCGCCCCGTCGCCGAAGATCTGCACCTCGATGTGCCGCGCCCGCTCGATGTACTTTTCGAGGAAAATCCCGCCGCGGCTGAAATTTTTCGTCGCGAGCCGCTCCACCGCGGCGAACGCCGCATCGAGTTGCGAGTCGCTGCGCACCAACTGCATGCCGATGCCGCCGCCGCCGGCCGTACTCTTCAGCATCACCGGGTAGCCGATGCGCGCGGCCTCCCGGCGGGCCGCGGCGACGCTTTCCAGCAATCCGCTGCCCGGCAAAAGCGCCACGCCGTTGCCGGCAGCCAGTTCGCGGGCCAGATGCTTGAGCCCGAAGCTGCGCATCTGCGCCGGCGTCGGCCCGACGAACACGATGCCGGCCGTGGCGCAGGCTTGCGCGAAATCGGCATTCTCGCTCAAGAATCCGTACCCGGGGTGGATGGCCTCGGCGCCGGTGGCGTGCGCCGCGGTCAGCAGCTGTTCCTGACTCAGATAGCTGTGCGCGGCCGGCCCCGGCCCGATGCGCACGGCCTCGTCCGCGAGAGTAACGTGCGGGGAATATTTATCGGCATCCGAGTACACCGCGACGGAGCGAATCCCCAGGCGCTGCAGCGTGCGCACGATGCGGCAGGCAATTTCTCCGCGATTCGCGACCAAAACCTTATCGAACACCAGCATCCCAGATGAGCACTTCGAGCGGCGTCGGATTGTAAGCGTTGCACGGATTGTTGAGCTGCGGACAATTGGAGATGAGCACGATGATGTTCATGGCGGCCTGCATCTCCACGTACTGGCCGGGCCCGCTCAGGCCATCCGCGAAGGTCAGGCCGCCATCCGGTGTAACGGGTACATTCATGAAGAAATTGATGTTGTGGGTCAAATCGCGCTTGGCTATTCCCAGTGCGTCGTGCTGCGCCAGCGCCAGCAGCCAGCTGTCGCGGCAGGAATGCATGGTCCTTTTTTCCAAGGCGTAGCGCACGGTATTGGATTCGGAGGCGCACGCGCCGCCCAACGTGTCGTGGCGCCCGACCGTGTCCGCGACGATTTCGGCCAGGACGTTGCCCGAGGTCGACAACAGCTTCGATCCGCAGCTCAGGTACACATTGCCTTGTTCGCGAATGGTATCCACGGCACTGTAGCGGTCGGCGATATCCGCTGCGTTGAAGAACAGCGTGTCGGCAGCCTGGTTGCCTTCGAGATCGACGATTCGCAGCCGCTGTCCGCGGCGCACCGTATCGATCCAGTAATCGCCGGCGGGAATGACGTAGCGGAACACCGCTTCGCCCGGAAGAAGCTCGCTGGTTCGTTGCATGGCCGTCAAAATCCTCCCGCGTGGTAACCGCACGGCCGGTACATCTCGGTGTTCGCGAAGCCGCGCCTGTTCTCGGGGCGGAAGTTCTTGCAGAAATCGTCCGCGGCGACGGGCGGGGCTTTACTCAGCGTAATTTCGACCGGCTTTCGCGGGTACTCCGTCGCCGCATTCAACGGATGCGGACAGGTATGCAGCAGCACCAGCGTATCCATCTCGAAGCGCAAGTCGACGAAAGCGCCAGCCTTGCCATTCGCGGCATCGAAGATCATTTTTCCGTCATCGGCGACCGAGACCTTGCTGAACCAATTGACGTTGGCCCCGAGGTCGCGGCGGCCCAGGCCATATTTGCCGGCTTCGATCAGGAACGCGTCATGGCCGTTCTGCGTCCAATCGTTGCGGTAGGCCTGGTAGCTCCTCTGGCCCCAGCGCGCGGCCACCAATGCGCTGCTCGAGTTTCCGCAGACGGTGTCGTGCCAACCGTTCGTATCCTCGATGATGGAGCAGAATATCCGGCCCATGTCGGAGTACAGGCAGTGGCCTTTGGTCAGCTTGAACGTGTGTTGACACTTGAGCGTGTCCGGTGCGTTGTAGCGCTCGAGCGGCGTTTGTGGGTTGTAGAACAGCATTCCGACATTGGCGCCGCCCTCCACATCGATCAGGCGCAGCAGCATGCCGCGGTGCACCTCGAGCGACCAATGCTTGCCGCCTTCGATGACGGTCTGGTAATCGACGCTGTGCTCGCTGCTGATTTCGGTCATGACGAATCCCCTCGGCGGTCCCACCTAACTGCGCTCGAGGAGACTTCGTTGGATTCGGGATTTTTCCCATGCGGGGAGACCATCCCGAGGACGCAGCGGCTCCTCGACAGATCTCCCGGGCTTTTGTCCCGCCGTGTATCCTCGTCAGACGAGGACTGCCTCTCTCGGACCAGACGCCTGCTGAACAGGCCGGAACCCTAGACGCACATTGATTTCATAGTAGCAAATCTCGGGGCTGGATCCCACGAATACGATCCGCGCGGCCGTCGCTTCTTCGCACCGTGTCGGCGCATGCGCTCCGATAGGCGCCCCAAATGAGCGCGCAATTGGAGCCAGCACGCGCTACGTCACCGATTTATGATGGTGCCATGTCCAACCCCACCACCCTCATAATTTCGGATCTTCTCGACAGCTACCGCGCGGGGCGGCAGACGCCCGGTGAACTCATGGAGCGTTTGCTCGAGAAATCCGCGGCTGACGACGCGCGCAACATATGGATCGCCCGACTGAGCCGCGACCAAGTCATGGCTTACGTCAATGCGCTGGATCCCCGCGCGATCGACGACTTGCCGCTGTACGGTATTCCCTTCGTGGTGAAGGACAACATCGATCTGGCGGGAGTGCCCACCACCGCCGGTTGCCCGAGCTTTGCTTACACACCGCCGCATTCCGCATCCGTGGTGCAAAAGCTCATCGATGCCGGCGCCATCCCGCTCGGCAAGACCAACCTGGATCAGTTTGCGACCGGCTTGGTCGGCGCGCGCTCGCCGTACGGTGCCTGCCGCAACAGCTTCAACCCGGACTATGTCTCGGGCGGCTCCAGCTCGGGTTCGGCCGTGGCGGTCGCCGCCGGTCTTGCGAGTTTTTCGCTGGGTACGGACACGGCGGGATCGGGGCGCGTACCCGCTGCGTTCAACAATATTGTCGGGCTGAAACCCAGCAACGGCCGCTTGAGCACTCGCGGCGTGGTGCCTGCGTGCCGGTCGCTCGATTGCGTATCGATATTTGCTCTGACCGCCGAGGACGCAGCACGCGTGCTCGACGTCGCCGAAGGGTTCGACGCCGCGGACCCGTATTCTCGCCGGGTCGGACATCGGGCGCTCCCCGGCCTGCGCTTCGGTGTGCCGCGGCCGGATCAACTGCAATTTTTTGGCGATGTCGACTATCAACAGCTGTTCGATCTCGCCGTGCGGCAGTTCGAGGAACTGGGCGGCAAGGCGGTGGAGATCGACTTTGCCCCGTTTCTCGACGCCGCGCGCTTGTTGTACGAGGGACCGTGGATCGCCGAGCGGTACGCTGCGGTGGGCTCGTTCATCGATGCCCATCCGGAGGGCGTTCATCCCGTGACGCGCCAGATCGTCGAGGCCGGCAAGAAGCCCACCGCAGCCGCCGCGTTTCAAGGGGCGTACCAACTCAAGCAATTGGAGCGGCTGAGCGAATCCGCGTGGTCGCAGGTCGACATGCTCTTCACCCCCACGGCCGGAACCATTTATCGGATTGCCGACGTTGCGGCGGATCCGATTCGACTGAACGCGAACTTGGGCTTTTATACCAACTTCATGAATCTGTTCGACCTCGCCGGCGTGGCCGTTCCCGCAGGCTTTCGTGCCGATGGCATGCCGTTTGGCGTGACCCTGGTCGGACCTCGTGCCACCGACCATGCGTTGCTCGAGGTGGCGGCGCGGTTGCACTCCTCGTTGGTCGCGACGGTGGGTGCCCTTGACACGAAAGTAGCGGCGCAAGCGGCGCCGCGGCCGTCGGACCGCGTCCTGCCGCGGCTGCGGCAAGGTTATGTCGCCATGGCCGTGTGCGGCGCCCACATGGAGGGGCTGCCGCTCAATCATCAACTGCGTGATCGCGGTGCTTATTTGTTGCAAGCCACTTCGACCGCACCCCGGTATCGCTTGTTCGCCCTGCCCGGTGGACCCCCCCGCCGACCCGGAATGATTCGCGTGAACGAGGACGGCGCCGCCATCGGGCTCGAAGTGTGGGCGCTGCCCACCGAGGAGGTCGGATCCTTCGTCGCAGGCATTCCAGCACCCTTGGGGGTGGGCAAGGTGGAACTCGCCTCGGGCGAATTGGTGACCGGCTTCGTGTGCGAGGGGTACGCGGCCCCCGGCGCCGCCGACATCAGCAGCTACGGCGGCTGGCGGGAGTACCTCGA
>JALYHU010000169.1 GCA_030776345.1 Pseudomonadota bacterium
GCTTCGTCCAACGCCTTGCGCGGCTCGGTGAGTTCAGATTGTTCGAACCCGTCGGTGGCCAGAATAGCAATCCGCAACCCGTTCAATGTAGCTTGAGCCATCGATGTCTCCAGTTCATTTTCCCCCAAACCGCATTGTCGCGGTGCCGGCGGCGCGATTGCGTCGGTTGCCGACCCCATCATGAGATAAGAGGAGACTTACGAGGCGTACTCTCCGACACCGACGGCTCCGACTGGCGATCGAAGCGCAACGACGCTCGCATGTCCCCGGTCCGCCGGTGTACTCTTGGCCGTTATTGCTTCAGCGGAGAAGGGTATGAGCGAGCGAACGTCGCGTGCAGGTCTGCAGGTTCCCGATATCGAATTGGCGGAGCTTCGCGATGGCGCTGTGCAGCGGATTCGAAGCTCCGAGCTGTTTCGCGGGCATCGCGTCATCTTATTTGCTTTGCCGGGCGCATTCACGCCCACCTGCAGTACGGCGCACGTTCCGGGCTATGTCGCCCGCCTGAAAGATTTCCGTCAGGCGGGAATCGACGACATCGTGTGCCTGTCGGTGAACGACCCCTACGTCATGGAGGCATGGCAGCGGTCCGAGAAGGCGGAAGGAGTGCGATTTCTCGCCGATCCCTACGGTGAATTTACGCACGCCATGGGCATGTCCGTCGACCACCGGGACGCGTCCCTGGGAACGCGATCGTGGCGTTACTCGATGCTGGTCGACGATGGCAAGATCGAGGTCATGTTCATCGAGCCCGATGTCCCGGGCGATCCATTCGAAGTCTCCGACGCAGACACCCTGTTCAAGTATCTACGTCCGGGTCAGACGCCTTTGGGGCCCGTATTCATGCTGGCGCGTCACGGCTGTCCCCATTGCGCGCGCGCCAAGGATTTATTGAACCGTCGCGGCATTCCATTCGAAGCCGTCCACTTGGGCGACGAACTCACCATGCAAGGCGTCAAGGCAGCATCCGGTGTAGCGACAGTGCCTCAGGTGTTCGTTGGAGGCAAGCTCGTCGGCGGAGCCGACCAACTCGCCGAGTATTTATCGGGCGCGGCGGCCTAGCAACTCCTCAAGTAACCGCTTCCTTCACGCCGGCCGCCAAAGCCGCGATTTTTTGCCGTACATCCGCCCGGCCGACACGGTCTTGCGAGTCCTCGATTTCGTCGGCGGGAAACCAACCGCTGACGGAGTTTCCCTCCGCCGATACGGTGAGCGTCGCGCCCTGCGGGAGGGGTTGCGAGCCGTGCACATCGAACATGACACAGTGATACTCCACGCCGATGCGCCTGAGCGCGTCGCGAGCTTCGGCCATTATCCGCGTCTTCCCATATTCGAATTCACTGATCTTCATCTGTGCCCCGCAATTTGCCCGTTTCGGAATGCTAACGTCAGCGACGTGCGGCGGCTGTGAACTCGGTCGCAGCGACCGCAATGCCGTGCGAGCAGCAGCTACTGAACTTTGATATACGGCGCGCATTTGCCGTTTTGCGACAGTATTTCAAACTTCGCCCCAGCGCCGGAGTATTCGCATATCAACAGCGCGCTCCCGGCAAAGGAGCGGTTCACATGTTGGCCGATCAGATTGGCCCGCGCGCCGAATCCGGCGTTGGCCGATACCGCATACAGAAGCCCCGCACATACCGTCAGCGTCTTCATTTTGGCTCTCCGCGTTACACTGGTTGCCGGCATTGTGCGCGGGCCGGCACGGCGAGCATCGCTACGGAGGTCTCAGGTCGGGTGTGCCACTGCGTGCTTCACGTCACCGTTTGGAGCGCGCGGATCGCGATATGACGTAATGTCGGCTAGCCCCGCAGCCTTCGGGGCGTCCTGCTCATCCTTCGGGGCTGGTCTGCTCATCCTTCGGGGCTGCCCTCGACCTGGATCTGAAGTTTGACGCCCATCTTGAATCCATAAGCGTCGCCGTAGCTCACTCCGAAGTCGCTGCGGTCGAAAGAGGTCGAGGCGTCGGCGCCGCAGACTTCTTTTTTCGTCATCGGGTGCGGCTTGCACAGGAACGAGTTGATCGCCAGCGTGACCGGTTTGGTCATGCCATGCATCGTCAAGGTGCCCTGGGCTTCGGTAGGCGCGACACCGTTGAACTTGGTAAATTTTCCGGCAAATATGGCGGTGGGATATTTTGCCGCGTCGAAGATGTCCGGTGCTTTGGCATGCTCGTTCATCTTGGCGTTGCCGAAATCGATGGAATTCATGTTCACCGTAATTTCGATGGAGCCGGCCTTCGCTTCTTTGTCATAAATCACTTTGCCCGAGGTGTCATTGAACTTACCGCGCCAGGTGGACAAGCCACCCATGTGATCGGCCTCGAAGCTTGGATACGTGTGGTGCGGATCGAGGATGTAGGTGACGGGTGCCGCAGCCGCGGCCGCGGTCAGCAGCGCGGCG
The DNA here is from genome assembly GCA_030776345.1 of Pseudomonadota bacterium. GTDB lineage: Bacteria > Pseudomonadota > Gammaproteobacteria > Steroidobacterales > Steroidobacteraceae > Bog-1198. The sequence goes on from JALYHU010000169.1 coordinate 2,404, forward strand.
ATCGACGCCGGAAAGAGTCGGTTCATGAAGGCTCCTTGAAAACACGGCTATAATCGAATGGTATCGAGCGGGCGCTGCGTTGGAGGCCCACCTATCTCGACCATGAATCATAGCCCATATGGGGATCCTGATGGAATTACTGACCGCCATCGACACGCGCACTTCGGCCGCACGCTTGACGCAGCCGGGCCCGACACCTGAGCATCTGGCGCGCATATTGGATGCAGCCGGGCGCGCGCCGGATCACGGGCGCTTGCGGCCGTGGCAACTCATCGTTCTCGATGGGGAATCGAAAGACAAGTTCGCGTTCGCCGCGGCGGCGGCCAAGCGGGTCCGCTTGCCGGCCATGAGCGACGAGCAATTTGCGGCGGAGCGCGAGAAACTCGTCCGCTCGCCCACCATCGTGATCGTCGGCTGCACGGTACGCCGGGACCAGACCAAGGTTCCGGAGATCGAACAAGTGGTGGCCGCAGCGGCCGCCGCCGAGAATCTATTTCTTGCGGCGCACGGTTTAGGCTACGGCGTGATGTGGAAAACCGGGGCCGCGGCTTACGACGAGGGCGTCAAGGCGACGCTCGGATTGGCTGCCGACGATCACATCGTGGCCATCATGCATTTGGGGACGCGGGTAAAGTAGTGGGCGATGCGTGCGCAGCCGCCTTGTGCCCCGGCGCGGGGAAGGAGTGCCCGCGGAGCGACACGGATTTCACCAGCGCCCACGCCTTCATCCCCGGCCGCAGCGACAAATCGCGCGTCGCCGCTTTGGTGATGCGCGCCAGGATTTGGGCGGCTCCGATGTCGAGGATGACGATATCGGAATCGTCGTCATCGTCGTGAACGCCCGTTACCACGCCGCAAAGACTGTTGCGCACGCTCAAGTGATGCGGCGGCTCGGTCGAAACGATGATATCGCGCGCCAGAAGCTGCACCCGCAGCGCGGTCCCGACGGCGAGACCCTTGGCTTGCACGTTCAGGACACCGTGGCCTACTCGAACCTTCATCAGATTGCTGGCCGAGTCGATGCCGAGCACCATGCCGTCGATGATGGCGCCGACCTTATCCTGGCCGATGATCGCACGCAGATGCGGATCGAGGCTCATCTCGCCGATGGCGCCCTGGGACACCACCGATCCCTTTTCCATCAAAACGACCTGGGTGGCAAGCCTCAAGACCTCGTCGAAATCATGCGTGACATACACCATGGGAATTGACAATTGGTCGCGCAAGGATTCGAGGTAAGGAAGCACCTCCTCGCGCCGCTCCGCGTCGAGCGCTGCCAACGGTTCGTCGAGCAACAGGAGTTGCGGCTGCGTGAGCAGTGCGCGACCGATCGCAACCCGCTGGCGTTCGCCTCCCGACAGTGCATGTGTACGACGATCCATCAAGGAACTAAGTCCGAGCAAACCGACTACCGCATCGAGACTCACGTAGTGCGTGCCTACCGCGCGTGCTTCCGCGTACCGTAGGTTGGCGGCGACCGACAGATGCGGGAATAGCCGGGCGTCTTGGAAAACGTATCCGATGCGGCGTCGCTCCGCCGGTACGTCGATGCGTCGCCCCGTGTCGAGCAAGACCGAGCCGCCGAGCACGACCCGGCCGAACGTCGGCGTCAGTAAGCCGCCGATGATATCCACCACCGTGCTCTTCCCACATCCGGACCGGCCGAACAGGGCGACCACCGCGGGCGTGGGTGACTGGAAATGAACTTTCAGGGCGAATTCGCCGCGTCGGATTTCAGCTGCCACTTCGAGCATCAGCGGCCCAGCATGCGACGCACACGCCGCGCAAACCATTCGGACAACAGCAGCCCCCCCAGGCCGAGAATCAGGGACAGAGCTGCGAGCCGAGCTGCGGCGTGCTCGCCTCCCGGCAACTGCAAAGCGGTGTAGAGAGCCAAGGGCAGCGTCCGGGTCTCGCCCGGTATGTTGGATACGAATGTAATGACCGCGCCGAATTCACCGAGGGCGGCAGAGAAGGCCGTGATGGCGCCGGCCAGTATTCCCGGCAGCATCAACGGGAGAGTGATGGTCGCAAACCGATCTAACGGGAGGGCACCCAGGGTGCGCGCCGCCTCTTCGAGGCCGGGGTCGACGTTCTCCAAGGAAATGCGCATGGCCCTGACCATCAGCGGAAAGGACATGACTGCGGTGGCGAGCGCGGCGCCATTGCGCGTAAATACGAGTTCGATGCCGAAGGCCCCCTGCAGCCAGGCGCCGATGACGCCGCGAGTCCCGAACAAGACCAGGAGCACATAGCCGACTACCACCGGCGGCAAAACCAGCGGAAGGTGGACCAGGGCATCGAGCAGCGTCCGGCCGACGAATCGCCGCCGAGTCAGCAACCAGGCCAGGAAAACCGCCACGGGAAGGCTGAAGGCCACGCTGCGCGTCGCCACGGCCAAGCTCAGGCGCAATGCCTCGGCTTCATTCGGGGCGAGCCATGACATGCCGAGAAATCTACGCGATTGCGGCGAGGGAGTTCATTCGGAAGGCAGTATACGGTGGGCCGAACCCTTTATCCGCTACCGGCAAACGTCTAATGCCGCTTCGCGGCTCCCGCGAACAGTTCCTGTAGCGATGTGTTCAGCTTCACCGCGATTGCAAAAAGAATCAGGACGGTGGGATTGTAGATCCCCCGCTCGAGCCGTCCGACCACATTCGGATGAACGCCTGCCTCGAAGGCGAGCGTCTCTTGCGTCAGGTTGCGCTGCTTGCGGCGTTCCCGAACTTCTTCACCGAGACCCCGTAGGACCGACTTCGTGCGCACGCATCAGGTTCGGGCTCCCGACAGGATACTGTCTAGACATTATAATGTGGAAACGCGCGGAATGTGCCAAAATCACCGCGACGCGCACCTTTCAACTTCCGCGACTATATCCGCCAGCGCCGTGCTCCCCTTCACGCACGGCACAAGATTCGATCCTTGGACACAATAGTGTTAACACACTATAATGTTGATTCGCGTGTATGGGACACGGACAACGTCGGGAGGCAACGGAACATGCTGGTTTTGACGCGAGGTCTGAGGCAGGCGCTGACGATCGGAAACGATATCACGGTGACGGTTTTGGAGATCAGAGGCACTCAAGTTCGAATCGGGGTGCAAGCTCCACGCGACATCGCCGTTCTGCGCAAAGAGGTCGGTGAGAAGGCGCGGCCCGTGCGGTTGCCCGCCGGCGGTAGCTAGGGAAATTGCTCGCTCCCCCGGGATGCGCAGACAGAAATGATATCCCGCCCGGCGCATTTTGAACGGTTGCTGCGATTCCTGCGGCGCAAAGGCCGTTCTCGTGAGGACGCCGAGGACCTGATACAGGAGGCTATGTTGCGCCTTCATCTGTATGGTCAGGAAGTTCCGGTAACGAACGAGGAAGCTTTCCTGCGCCATGCGGTGCATAACCTCTCCATCGACCAGCATCGTCGTGATCGCTTGGATTTACGCAGAGGAGTGCCCATCGACGACCTCGATACCCGCAGTCCGCTCGTTGACCCGGAATCCACTCCCGAACAGACGCTGGACGCCCAACAACGGCTCCGCAATATACGGGCCGTTCTGGATGCCGTTGGCCGACGCACCCGCGAGATATACTTCGCGCATCGCGCCGGCTATAGCTACGCAGAGATCGCCGAGCACATGGGCATCTCTCACATCACGATTAAACGACACATTGCGCGCGCGCTGCTGGCCATTATGGAGCATGGGGAAATGGACGAAAATGGAATCGCGAACCGCGCAGCTGAATAGTATTGCGCCGCGCCGCATTCGGGCGCAGGCCGCCATGTGGGTGACGGAATTGCACAGTCCCGATCGCGACGCGAAGCTGGACGCGAAGGTACGACAGTGGATCAGCGATGATCCGCGTCATGCAGCGGCGTTCGAACTCGCCACGGAAGCCTGGCAGCGTAGCGGTAGTCTCCCAGCGGATCTGGAAATCCACGGGTTCGGCGCGAAACAGAATCGATCGCGTGTGCGGCTTTTGGGTCCGGCGCTCGCTGGCGCGGCCGTCCTCTGTGCAACCCTCGTTTCCGCCGTCTTTTTTCTCGGCAACGGGAGACTTGTGACGGGGCCCGGGGAACAGAGGACGGTCGAACTGAGCGACGGCACCCAGGTCACGCTCAACGCGAACAGCCGAGTGCTCTTGCATTACGACGAGCGGGCACGAAAGGTGAGCTTGGCGGCCGGCGAGGCGCTCTTCAATGTCGCCAAACATCAGGCCAGGCCCTTCGTGGTGATCATCGGTGACCGGAAAGTCATCGCGCTCGGAACATCCTTCATGGTTCGCCGCGAGGACTCCAGCGTATCAGCATTTGCGGTCACGTTGATGGAAGGGCGCGTGGCAGTGGAGCCGCTCTCGGGCCCCGATGTATTGCCCGGAAATGTCGCGACCGGCCTGAAACTGTTGAGTCCTGGTGAAAGGCTTCGCTTCCGCGCCGGCGCAGCGGAGACGGTGGATTCTCCTTCCATCGACAAGTTAACGGCTTGGCAACGCGGCCAGCTCATTCTCGACGACTCCTCTTTGAGCGAAGCGGCAGAGGAGTTCAATCGCTATGGTTCGAATAAGATTTCCATCGATAGTTCGACGGCGGGAAGGCTTCGGGTGGGCGGCGTCTTCAAGATCGGCGATCCGGCCAGCTTTGCATTGGCTATGGCCAGTGCGTATCACCTGCGCGTCATCAATCGCGGTAACAAAATCATCCTCACCGACCGCCTCAACTAAGACCTTGAAAATCTTTCGGCTGAGATGATCCCAACCCGGTTGTCGATTACGTCTTGACTGTTTAGGAGCCGCAGTGGGCTCTAACAATACTCATACAGACGTACGAGCAAGGGACTGCCGGGGACTCATCAATGTGTCGACACTCGAGCTTCGTCTCGACTGTGATTGCGATGGTTTTGTTTCCAGCCGCGATATCGATGGCCATGGCCGGCGTAGATATTAAGTCGCGCTTCGATGTCCCGGTGGAGCCATTGGATAAGGCCCTTCGCGATTTTGCGCTTCAGGCCCATTGCAATATCGCGTATGAGCCGTCCGCCGTCGCAGGCATACTAGCGCCCGCGGTCAACGGCGATTTCACAGCGGCCGATGCCCTGTCGAGGTTGTTGGCGGGTACGCGGCTCACGGTAGTAAAAATCAACGAAGACACGATTCGAGTAATCGAAAAGTCAGGGGCCACCTCCCGCGACCTTTCCATGCCGAAGGGCTATGCCACCTACGGGACGGGCGCCGTCCGAATCGCCTCCGCGGCTTCTGACGGACCGGCTGCAACGGCTGGATCGACTCGCTCCCAGAGTAGTTATTCCGCAGACAAAGACCGCGACACGGGGGAATTGCAGGAGATTACGGTGACTGGCTCACACATCCGAGGCATCAAGGAGTCGGCGTCGTCGCTTGAGATATACACCCGCAAGGACGTGGAATCCACCGGCGCGGAGACCGTGCAACAGTTTCTGCAGACACTTCCACAGAATTTTAATGGCGGCGCATCCGAGAATACGATCGGCCAGATAACCGGCGGTGGCCAAGCGAACAACTCCGTCAGCGGTAGCGCACCTAATTTGCGCGGCCTTGGTGCTGATGCGACATTGGTGCTGATAAATGGTCACCGGGTCGCTCCGGGGAACACCGACGGCGGCTTCGTGGACGTCTCCATGATTCCGTTAACCGCAGTGGAGCGTATCGAGATGGTGACGGATGGAGCGTCTGCGATCTATGGATCCGATGCCGTCGGCGGCGTCATCAATTTCATTCTGCGGCGCGCGTTTGACGGGGCGGAAACCAGCGTGCAATACGGGTCGGTAAGTACCGGCTCGAAGCATGATGTTCAAATTGGGCAAACAGTGGGGACTGAGTGGGGAAGGGGATCTGCTCTGCTGAGTTACCAATATTTCGATCAGACCGAATTATCCGCGTCAAGCCGCGCCTATCTTCGCGGCGTGCAATTACCCTTCTCACTGCTTCCCGAACAAGTACAGCACGCCGCGATCGCAAACCTCGAGCAGGAAATCGTGCCCGGGTTTGATTTGCACGGCGACATGACGTACTCACACCGATCAACCGATTTCGCCATCACATTCAGTGATCCTACGTATGGCAATACGACTGAAGTGCAGCCCTCGCAGATCGATGCCTATAGTGCGTCGCTGGGCTCGACATTGAAGATTTCGCGTCAAAGCGAGTTGGCAATTGCGGCGACTTATTCGGAGAGCGACACCGCTCAGCAATTTTATCAGATGCCCTTGGCTTCTCCGCTACAGTACGCGTTAAAGGCGAAATCCGCCATAATTTCGCTCGACGCCAATGTGGATGGAATGCTCGTATCGATTCCAGCTGGGTCCGTGCGCTATGCCGTCGGCGCACAGTACCGCCGAGAGTCGTTTGGGAGCACCTACATATTTCCGCTGACCGACAATACATTTTATCCGAGCCGACAGGTCAAGGCGGGCTACATCGAACTACGTCTCCCCATCATGAATGTCCGGGGGCGCAGCGATCCCCTGGTGGAATTGACGCTGGCGGATAGGGGCGAAACCTACAGTGATTTTGGGTCCACCAACAACCCTCAGGTGGGCGCTCTCTGGAAGCCGTCAGCGAGTCTGACCCTGCGCGGCACCTTCGGTACATCATTCAAGGCGCCCCTCCTGAGCCAATTGAACCCCGTCCCGTCTCAAGTTGTTCCAGTTCCAGGCGCTTTGTTCAACCCAGCCCCCGGCGGGACCCCGAACACCCTGACTGTCTATGGTGGCAATCCAAATCTGAAACCAGAGAAAGCGACTGTTTGGACTGCCGGATTAGACTTCAAGCCGCCGCAATTCACGGGGTTCAGCGCAAATCTTACGTACTACGACATCCAATTCAGGGATCGAATTACAGCCGCAGGCGGCAGTATTTGTGGCTGCAATGCCTTCGTCGACGAGGCCATGTTGGGACCTGAGATCGTTCAACGCAATCCGTCGGCCGCATTGATCCAACAGTTGATCTCAGAGCCTACGTATCAGAATTTTTTCAACATTGATCCGTCAACTATCGGCGCTATTTTTGATTCGCGGTACTTGAATCTATCGACTGTCAAAACTCGCGGCTTGGACTACCGATTGGCATACAAGAGAACTCTATCGGACCTGCGGTTTGAAACAGGCATCGACGGAACCTACATCTTCACGTTCAACAATCAATTCACCAATCAGGCGCCGGAAACATCGATCCGTAATACGATATTCAACCCGACGGCGCTGCGGCTTCGTGGGCGACTAATGCTGATGCGTGGGCCCCTGAGCACAGGCCTATACTTGAATTTTACCAACGCGTACTCGAATAATGCCGTAGCGCCGGAAGAACACGTCGCGTCGTGGGCCACCGCCGATGTAAATGCCAATTACGAATTGGGCTCATCCGGCTCGCCGCTCGCCGGTGTGTCAGTCTCATTCAGCGTCGTCAATTTGGCCGGAAGGGACCCGCCGTATGTGGCGATACCTCTCAGCACGTATCACCTGAACTACGATGGGGCAAATGCCAATGCCCTGGGCAGATACTTTTCACTTCGCTTTAACAAGCGGTGGTAGTCGGCGTACGTCGCGCAAGTCCGTTCATGACTGTCAATCCGGCAGCGCCCATGGGCAGCGACAGATCAAGAGAGCCGCATTGGCTGGTACTACTGACGATGCTGTTGGCGTTGATGCCCAAGGACGCGGCGGCGGACAGACTTCCTGCGTTCCTGGATCCTCCGGCGGGTAAAACGACGGGTCAGCGAAGGTCTTGGAGTGTGGCAGACATCGTCGAAGTGCGCCGAATCACCGACACAGCGATTTCTGAACGAACTAGGCAGGTGGCGTTCGTCATCAAGCAGCCGTTTCTCGCAGCCAACGATATCCGATATGGCTTGTATGTCATGGATGCTCATGGACGACGCGCAACAAAGATTGTCGAGACCGACTATATCGATCAGCTTTCTTGGCATCCAGGCTCGGACTTGTGGACGATACGGGCCGATTTCGGGTCGGGAATTCAGTTGTACGATATCGATGGTCTCGGGGGTGACCATCCTCTAGTCGTCAATCCGAACACCGTTGCAGTGGGCGCGGCCGACAGCGTCGTCGATGGCGACTCGAGTGAAGGACCGCGGAAGACGGGGGTGGCCTCATACGAATGGGCGCCCAACGGAAAATCGCTTTGGTATTCGGCATATCGGCTGCGCGACCCAGGCGATGGCTCGGCCACGACGCAGCGGGGAATCGTCTACGATGATCGAGAAATGTACATGCACTCCTTTTTCAACGACCCGACTTTGATCCTTGGAGCGGAACTTCATGTTTTACAACCGATGGGCGCGGGCGATCGTACGCTCGTTTTTGTCCCCGGTGGATCCAGGGTGGGAACCATGTTTAGCCATCACCGAGGTTCGGCCTTTTGGGAGAAGGATTCGCAGCACATCCAGTATTCCTTATGGCTTTCGAAGCCGGATGCATCCGTGGACTTCTCCAAGTGGTCTTTTGATGTCGCCGCCGGCGTCGCACATAAATTGACGGGCAAGACTGTACATGAACTTTTCAATGCGCTGCCGGCTCCGGATGGAGGCGGCTACCTAACGGTCAAAATAACGGAGGCGGGCCGGCACTTAGTTCAGCTAAAGGGTGGTGGGGAGATCATCAAAGATTACGGCTCAGTGGAATTCAATGACGTCAGCAGTGGGTCCGGTGGCCCCTGGACCGGTCCCCGGCGTCGACGGATTACTCTCGCGGTAGCCTATAGCGATCGACAAGGCCTGGTGACGATTCCAGCCTCCGGCACCGGGGCAGCCCTTGCACGCGTCAAAGACAGCCTCGGCCATTGCAGCTTCACGAAGGACGCGGCATATGGAGTGTGCGTTCGCGAGAGCCAGACGAGAGCGCCCGAACTCGTTGAGGTTTCGGTGGAGACGGGGATGGGGAAGACCGCAATCTCTGCAAATTCAAGGTATGACGAAATCGAGCCACTCATCATCGAGCGCCGGCAGTGGGTCAACCGTTACGGCAATCCGAACGACGGCTACCTCATTTATCCGAGATCCTACGCCCCCGGTCGTCCGTATCCGACGATCGTTGTCACTCATGGGACCGATGCAATCAACGAGTTCGCCAACGACGCATTCCAGTGGGAATTTCCAATTCAGATGCTCGCCGAAAAAGGCTACGTCGTTCTGTCGGTCAACGAACCAGGGATTACTCCTCAAGCGCGTGCAGCGGCGGAGACCAGCCTCGGCATTCAAGGCTACCAAAGCGTATCGGAGTTGCAATTTAATGAGGCTTTCAACCCAGTCGCTAGCATGGAGGCGGCCTTGACATCGTCTATTGCCACAGGACTGGCTGACCCGCGAAAGACCGGGATCGCAGGATACAGCCGAGGCGCAGAAATCGTTGAATGGGTAATGACGCAATCCAAGCTCTTTCACGCTGCTGTCGAGGGGGACGCGGGCGGATTTCAAGCTGGGCAATATGGAATGGCGGGAAAAACGTTTCGCACCTACTACCGCCAAATGTACGGTGGGTCACCTTTTGATCCCAATTTTCTGCAAAATCATCTGGTCCTGTCGGCCTCGTTCCGCTCCAAGGAATTCGCTGGACCGTTTCTCCAGCTATTTGCCAAGACAAACGGTCCCTTTGCATTGGAACTCCACTCCTTGCTACGGGATGCCGAAATACCTACGGAACTCATTTTCTTTCCCTTCGAAAACCACGTGTTCTGGGGTCCGCGTCATCGAGCAGCGGCCATGCAGGACACGATGGACTGGTTCGATTATTGGCTGCTGGGAAAGCGCGATAACAATATCCAAAAAGAGGGCCAGTATGGCCGGTGGGATGAAATGGCAAGGAATTGGAAAAATAACATCGAGAAATAGACCGGGCGGTGTGGACTGGAGCAGGCCCAGCAAGTATTGGATATCAGAGTTGCCATTCAGCGGCGGCCCACTTCCTTGCCCAAGTTTCCGCGGCAATGCAGGACAAGAAGGGCCAAAGCAGTTTAGGTTGCACCGGTCGATTCGCAGCGAGAAATGGTTCGAGGGCAGCGCGGTCAATAATTCGCTGTTTGGCCAGGACGCCGTCGAGTAGCAGTGCACGCAAGAAAGGCAGAGATTCACGGATAGTGCTCATAAGGCTAGTCGAGACCGATCCTTTGTTTTGGCGCCGAATGATTTCCGCGGGGACGCAATCGCGAAATGCGGTGCGTTCTAGCGCACGATCGGAGCCGCCGCGCAACAGGATATACAACGGTATACGTAAACAGAGTTCGAAGAGCGGCTGCGAAAATAGTGGGTGGTGCTCACTCGAATATTGCAGTTCCGGAACGGGGCGATGTCTGTGGACCAATCGCCCCAGGAGGCAGATCTGCCACCTCTTGCCTGGTGGAAGATCCGACGCGTCTGCCAGCCACGGCTGCCAAACGTAGTCAGAAATCTCCGGCGGCACAATGTCTGGATTTAGGAACGTGCCTTCTCGAGGATGCTCATCTGCAGGCCGCCATCCAGCGTGGAGCAATCCCAACCGAATTGATCTCCAGAGAACACCCCAATAGGATAGTCCCGAATGGTGCACGGCATCGACCGCATGTTTGGAAAAGTCGCCGCGAAGTCCATGACGAAATGCGTAGTCTATCGCGCCAAAGGCGCAACGCGGTTCAAAGAAAAGGTGGTCCCCGCCCTGGCCGTCCCATATCGCTTCGGCTCTGGTTTGCGACGGTATAAGGTTTCGCAATGCGGATTCGACACCCATCCCAAGATTCGCCACGCTCGGTTTCGGCGTCCGTGGCACACGAAAAATGCGCTCATCATATTTCAAAAGACGAGAATATCCCGGTTGAAATTTTAGTTCGACGCCGGCGGCCGATGCGGCGAGCCGGGCATATTGGCTTTCGCTCTCGCCCTCACCGTCGGACTCTATGTGCATACAGGTTACCAGCGGCGAGTCAGGGGAGCGCTTTAGACAGCCAAGTATTACCGATGAGTCCAGCCCGCCGGAGAGCAAATGCAAGATTCGATCATACTTTGAGGCCCAGAAATCCACGCAAGCCTGGGTAACCGTCCGGACCTGGCGAGACGCCGCTTCGAAGTCCTCAACGGCGGGCTCTCGGCTTATCGTCCGCGGATCCCATGCAGCAAACCGCTTTGTGCTTCCGCCGGTCAACTCGAGACGCTCCCCCGCGAGAAGTTCCGTGACTTCGTTCAATGCGCACTCTCTCTGTGCAAGCTCCGCTTCATAGACGAATCCGGCGAGGTACCGTGTGTTAATCGAGAAGCGCGGTAAAGGAAGGCCGCTGAGGTCCTCAATATTGGACGTCAGTATGGTGATATCACCGCAACCTATCGAGTAGCATGGTATTTTCCCGGAGCAGTCGCGTAGAACATAATGTTCGGTGCCGGCGCGATTATTGAATAGTGCGATATAGCCTCCCCAGAAGGCTGTCATCAAATGACGACCTTTTGTCTCGACTATCACGTCAGCGAGCCTTTCGTCGATTCTCGGACGCCAATCACGAGGCGATACTTCCAGATCCGTGGGAAAGAGCGTGCCCAATATTGCGCCGGTGCCTACGGGCAATGGGACTGCGCCGGCAGATCGTCCAGGTGGAGGTAAGTGTAGTATCGAGAGCCCTTTGTTCCAATCAAGCTGTTGCCATGATGGATGGCGGCGCCGACAGTGGTCTATGAGTTGGCGCGCGATGCCGTCCTGTGGCGCTCGTCGAGGATCCCAAACAAATGCTATGTACCGATACACAGGGTGAAATCCATTTCCGTCAGATCCTCAATATCGGTTTATATCTGCTAACGACTTCTGCGTCATCGTTTAGGACCACGGAGCGATATTGCAACCAACAGTGCGCCTGGAATGGATCGCCTATCACACCGAACACAAGGTTGGGAAAAAAGTGATAGGCGGCCAAAAATTCAAGCAAGGCCAGCGATTCGAACAAACAAAGATAGGGACGAGGATAGAGGGGACGAAGCCGTCTAAAGACGGCGATCGACGTTAAGGCATGGGCCTGATCCAAGGAGACCGTACGCGTACGTGCGGTAGTGCGGCGTCTCTCAATTCTTGCTAGAGTCCAAAAAAACGGCGTCATGCGCAGCCGCCAATCTACCCTGGCGCACGCGAGAAAAAATCGCATAGTGCAAAGCAATGAAACGCTGGTCGGGGCGACCTGTTGAGCGGTTTCGACGGAACCAAGATGCAAGGCGTAGTCAGGCTCCGAGAACGGCTTACCCTTCTTCGGATTATCGGTAATGATTCCGTTTGTGATTAGCGACGCGATCAGCGCATCTCCGTCGGCATGTACGGACCGCGGGGCACCGATATCTTCGGTCTGCCAGCCGTGAAGCCGGTTACCTATGGCACTTAGGTCGTCGTGCGGCACACAGAGGTACTTGTCCAGTTTCGTGCTGAGAATGATCCAGTACCCCTGTGCTCTACAAACGAAGCAGTACTTTGATAGAAGGTAGATGATGGAGTTCATTCGCGGTGGCCTCGCAAACTAAGAGCACGGCGCGCAGCATTTACCTGCGCACCGTGCCTGTGCCTAGCTCCTAACCGTGATGACCGCTGAACGGTTGACCAGGAAGCTCCGCGCCGATGCTCACGCCCTTCGTCTCCTGCGACACCTTCCCCAGTTCGATGACTTTGCTCGTGTTCATTGCAATCTCCGTGAATCGTGTTGATGTGGATTGGACTGTATGCTCTCCGGAAGCGGCTCTAACATGCGACCGCCACTCGCCAAATGTCAACGCTACATGCGTGACTCTTTGCGCGCGCACATGGTCGCTTTGGTCACGCAAAGTCGGCCAAACGCATCGAGGGGCAACAGACTTTATGCAAGAGCCATTTTTGCCGGGTGAACTCAGAAATGCCAAAGGGCCTTTGTGCAGTCTGGTACGCGACTCAGGGAATCACCGATAGCGAATGCGCCGGTGGCAGACTACCTTTAGTATGCGAGGTCTTCAGTATTTCGACCCTAAGGATGGGGGCACCTATGGCCAAGTATCCGTTTCGGTTGCTCAACTCTCTGCCGGCATTTGAAGCGGCGGCGCGGCATCAAAGCATCCAGAGGGCGGCCAAGGAACTACATGTGAACCATGCGGCGGTGAGCCGCCACATTAACAAACTGGAACTGTACATTGGGTGCCAACTATTCGAGAGAGCGCACCGCACGATCGCCTTGACCGAAGACGGGGCAATGTTGTTCAACGCGGTAACCACCGGTTTCGCGCACATTGGACGCGTTCTGATGCGCTTGAGTCGAAATCGCTATCCGGAAAGGCTTGTCATTTCCGTCGATCCGGATTTTGCCGGATTGTGGCTGGTGCCGAGGCTGGCCGAGTTCTATGCCATTATGCCCAACACCCTAGTCGAGATTCGGGCGGAAAAAGGCACCATTCCACCACGAGATCCGCAGATCGACTGTGTTATCCACTATGCGGAAGCCGATTCGGCCGAAGAGAACGGCGAAGTACTGTTCCGGTCGAGTCTTTTCCCCGTGTGTTCCAAAAGCTTAGCCCAAACGGTCCCCCTGAATTCGCTGGATGACCTTCGCCAACATGTCCTATTGCATGATCGATCGACGGATGAATGGGAAGATTATCTCCGCACTATTACAGCAAAAATAGAAATGAACGCGCGCGTGGGCAATATCTTCAGTGAAACCGCACATTGCTTGGATGCCGCGGTACGAGGGCAAGGCGTGGCGCTTGGGGATGATTTCCTGGCGGCGATGCATCTCTCCGAAGGACGTCTTGTGCGACCGGGTTTCCCCAGTGTGCCTTCAAAAAACGCATATTTCCTCGCGATTTCCGAAAATGCGCCGAGGCATCCGTCGGTCGATGCCTTTAGGACGTGGCTTCTGAAGGGTGTCGCCCGCCAGCGCGAATCGGAACGAGACCAGACCCCGTGTACGTCACATTCGCACAACATTGCGTGATCATTGGTCACGCAAACGTGACAAAAAATAGCTTGAACAAGTCAAGGCCGAGCCGGCATTCTCGGACGAAATCCTCAACCGCGAGTACCACATGAAAACGGCGATAGCCATGGATGAACTGGGCGCTCACCGAGACGGCGTTCGAGAAGCGGATGCAATATACGACGGCTGTTTCACGCACCCGGCAAGCGCCGCGTTGCGATCGTTCAACGTAAAGCTTGGATCCCGTCCGCTGACACGGCCGGAACTCGTACTGTTTCTGGCGAGCATGGCGGCTTTCAATCGCCATACCATCGGCGGAATTGCCATCCTCGCGGGCAGAATTTCGGACGAAATCATTCCCTATTTGCCCATGACGGGGCATGAGATCGGAGCCTACGTACTCGATGCGGCGGTCGATGAGTACGGCCTGCGAGAAACCGTAACTCACGTCGAATTGGCGCGGAGGTTCGCGGCACATTTGGGGATTACACCGGACGAAGTAGAGGCGCGGGAAAATGCGAGTGCCGCCGCCCTCGAACTTGGCGATGCGCTTTTTTCATGGTACCGCAACGAACCCGCCGCTTTTTCCCTCGGCGTACATACCGCATCGGAGGCGACCAGCGTGCAGGAATTCCTTGCGTGGCACGATATCTTCCTCAACTTCGAACAGTATCGATTTTCGGCAGAGACGCCGGCGTTCGAGTACATGCGAACTCATTGCGTCCATGAGTCGGACCACATCAACAAGGCGCGAATTTGCGCAGCACGATATCTCGACGTGTTGCCGGAGAAGGCCAAACTGGTCAGCGAGGGGGCGAGAGCCTACCTCGAGCTGTACCAGACGATGCTTCACGAGCTCGACATCCAGATTTTTCAATAGTGTCTTCGTCAACGGCGAATGCAGGCGGTCGAGTACGGTTTCTCGTCAAATCGATGGAGGATCCTCTCGCGCATGATGGGAAAAATGTAGTTCACAAACTGAACCGGTCGCCAAAGTCGGTATCGTCGGTCTACGTTTACGACAAGTGGGGGACTGAACTCTTCGAACTACAATGCGGCACACCGGAGTACTACCTGCGGCGCGTGGAGGCTCAGCTGCTCCGATCGCACGCCGCCGATCTCATCGGGATGTGCGGCTGTGTTCCAATCGTGGAGCTGGGCGCCGGAACGGCGGAGAAGACACAGATCCTCTTTGCGGAATTCGAGAAACGGGGCGTGTGGTGCGATTATTTTCCGATCGATGTGGACATCGAGACACTATCCCGCACCGCGCACCGATTGACTGCGCACTTCCCTCATCTGGTCGTTCATTGTTTGGGAACGACTTATCAGCATGGCCTGCGAACGCTACCTGCCTGTGCTCCAGCCAGGCTATTCCTATTTTTGGGCAGCTCGCTGGGGAACATGGAGTTGGCCGAAATTGACGACCTGCTGTCGCAGCTGTTTCGATACGCAAATCCGGGCGACTATCTGGTGCTGGGCGCCGACTTGGATAAGGATCCCGCCGTCATCAATCGGGCTTACAATGACGCTGCGGGATATGGGCCGCGATCCACACTCAATATCCTGAGCCACCTCAACCATCGGTACGATGGCAACTTCGTCGTCGATCAGTTTCGTTATCGATCGCGATACAACGTGGAGCTGAAACGAAACGAGGTCCGCATCGAGAGCCTCATCGATCAATCCGTCACGCTCGACCGGCTCGGGGTTACCGTCGCGTTCGGCGCGAATGAATTGATCGATGCCGAAATAATGTGGAAGTTCGATCCGGCCGCGCTCGCTTCGATATTGGAACGGGCGGGATTTTCGATGGTGCAGCAGTGGATCGAGCCAACCTATCGCTATGGTCTGTTTCTCATGCGCCGTCGGTGACTGCCTACGCGCCGACCAAAGCGACTCCCGCAGCCTGCAGTCCGACAGCCTGGACGGCGTGCCAGTACAGATATGGCACCGGTTCCTCCTTGACTTTATCCCGCAGCAGCAGCTTTTCCAGGACTAGCGAATCCAGACGGTTGATCGACTGCCTCACCAAGTCGCGCGCCACCTCGGCCACATCGGGGTAGTACGGCCCGGTGACGGGATCGGTTTCGCATTCCATCGACGCCGCCAAACACCCCAGCACCGAATCGGCTTTGGCGAGATTGCCGCGCTCGGCCTCGATTGCCTCGTGCAGACCCTCGGGCACCGGCACGCCATACACAGGGCCCGCCGACTCCTTTACCCTGCGACCATGAGCGCCGCCGGCTTTTGCCCGCCGACGCGAGCCTTTGCGCAGCTTTGCGGGAATGGGTGGGGTGGCCATGGTGAAACCTCCTGAATGGTCGAGTTACGAGGTGGCAGCACTATCGAACGCAGCGTCGGTTCAAGAGCCTACAATGCCATCAACGGTCGGCCGGCCATGGCGAGATCGGACCAAACGGCGGCACGGGTGGCATCAGGCTCAATTCGAGCCATATTTATAACATACCGGATCTGAACTGTATATATAAACAGGCGTGGATCCGTGCAGGGGCTCGAGGTCGCCTGTCATCGTAGTTGAAGGATTTCGGCATGCTTTATTACCGCGCCGTGAGGCACGCAGCGGCCACGCCCGAGCGGGTAGGTGTCCTGATGGTCAATCTTGGGACACCGGACTCCCCATCGTACTTCGCCGTACAGCGATATCTGCGCGAATTCCTCGGGGATCGGCGCGTCATCGATACGGCCCGCTTCATATGGCTG
The DNA here is from genome assembly GCA_030776345.1 of Pseudomonadota bacterium. Classification (GTDB taxonomy): domain Bacteria; phylum Pseudomonadota; class Gammaproteobacteria; order Steroidobacterales; family Steroidobacteraceae; genus Bog-1198. The sequence continues at coordinate 19,046 of JALYHU010000169.1, forward strand.
CCGCTGCTGTACGGCGTCGTGCTGCCCTTCAGACCGCTGCGGACGGCGCGAAACTATCGAAAGATCTGGATGCCCGAGGGTTCGCCTTTGGCGGTGTATTCGCAGCGGTTGGCGGCTAAAACCAGCGACGTACTGCAGAGCCGACTGGGTGGCGATGTACGGGTTGCGCTGGGTATGAGCTACGGGAATCCGAGCATTGCCAGTGCCGTCGATTCGCTCGCCCGGCAGAACACGAGGAAACTTCTCGTGCTACCGTTGTACCCTCAATATTGCTCCTCGACCACGGGGTCGGTTTTCGACGTAACCACGCGGGCCTTGCAACGCTGGCGTTGGCTGCCGGAAATACGCTTCATCAACGGCTACCACGATGACCCCCGATACATCGCCGCGTTGGCCGCGAGCATCGAGGCGCATTGGCTACGAGTCGGCGAACGCTCGCACTTGCTATTGTCCTATCACGGGATCCCGGCATCCTACGTCGCGGAGGGCGATCCGTACCAGGCACAAGCGCAAGCCACCACGAAAGCCGTGGTTGCGCGTCTCGGGTTGGCCGCGGGCCAATGGTCTCACTGCTACCAGTCCCGCTTCGGGCGAGTGGTTTGGCTGCAACCCTACACCGCGGATACACTCGAGGCCTTGGCGAGACAGGGCGTGCGCAAGCTCACCGTCGTGTCGCCGTCTTTCGCGGTGGATTGTCTCGAGACTCTCGAGGAAATCGCCGTCGAATATCGCGACAAGTTTCTCGAATTGGGCGGCGAGAGTCTGACGCTGGTGCCGGCCTTGAACGACGGTGATGGGCATGTCGAGGTGCTGGCGTCCCTCATCCAACGGCATCTCAGCGGCTGGGCATGACGGTGCTTGCGTCGTTGTCATTATGCATTTGGCTGTATCTGTTCTTCGGGCACGGCAGATTCTGGCTCTCCGCACCGGAATTGTCGCCTGTCTTGCCCTCCGATACGCCCGACGTCGATATCATCGTCCCGGCGCGCGACGAGGCGCAGACCATCGGCCCGGTGATCACCTCGCTCCTGGCCCAGGAGTATGCCGGGGCATTCCGCGTCATCCTGGTCGATGACGGTTCGTGCGACGGCACCGCCGAAATCGCGCGCGCGGCGGCGCGGGCCGCCCCGGCACGGGCCGACTCGCGAGGGCGGCTCTCGGTCGTGACAAGCCCGCCCAAGCCCGTGGGGTGGTCTGGCAAACTGTGGGCTGTGAGCCAGGGGGTGGCGCACGCCGAAGCGCCGGTGCTGCTGTTTGCCGATGCCGATATCGTGCACCATACGCAGCATCTGGCGACGCTGGTGGCTCGCTTGCATCAACCGCCGGTCGACCTGGTGAGCGAGATGGTGCGACTCAACTGCTCGAGTACCGCTGAACGCTGGTTGGTGCCTGCGTTCGTGTATTTTTTTCAGATGCTGTATCCCTTCGCTCGCGTGAACGATCCCATGTCGAAGCTCGCGGCGGCGGCCGGGGGCACCGTGTTGATTCGCCGCGAGGCATTGCAGCGAATTGGCGGCATCGAGTCGATCAAGGGTGCGCTCATCGACGATGTGACATTGGCCAAAGCGGTGAAGAAGGGCGGCGCGATCTACCTGGGCCACTCGGGCCTCGCCACATCGATCCGCCGCTATCCGCGCGTTGCGGACATATGGCACATGATTACGCGCACCGCCTTCACTCAGCTGCATTACTCGGCCGCGCTGCTGGTCCTCACTCTGGCCGGGCTTGCGCTGGTTTGGTGGGTGCCCGTCGGCGCCGCGCTCGCGGGCCACGGCTGGCAGCGGCTGTGCGGAGCTACCGCATTCGCGCTGGGTGCGGCGAGTTTCGTGCCGACGCTGCTGCGTTACAAACGCAGCGGACTGTGGTCATTGGCATTGCCGTTTATCGCTCTCTTCTATATGTCCGCGACGGTGACCTCCGCCGTGAATTTCTGGCGGGGCAGGGGGGCCCGGTGGAAGAGCCGCGAGTATCGCGAGAAGGCTTGAGCCGGCAAGCCCCCGCGCCGGTCGCTTGCGCTCGGCGTATGACCAGTGCTAAATTTCGAGCCCATGCACACTCGGGCGAACAAAACTTTCGCTGCCCCCGATCACGCGCTCTGCGCCGGGTCGCTTGCCCTGATGCTGCTGCGCCGCTAGGCGCCACTTACTCGCGCTATCGGTCGGCGCTTACAAGACCGGAACAAAACCAGCCTCCCTTCGACCAACGAAGGCATCAGCACCGTGGGCGTGAAAGCCCGAGCGAGAGAACCATGTTGCGTAACCCGTCGACCAAGTATCAGTCCTTCAAACCCGTCGATCTGACCGATCGCACCTGGCCCAATCGGGTCATTCAGACGCCGCCCACCTGGTGCAGCGTCGACCTGCGGGACGGCAATCAAGCGCTGATCGAACCGATGGATGCGGCGCGCAAACGCCGCATGTTCGACATGCTGCTCAAGATCGGGTTCAAGGAAATCGAGGTGGGTTTTCCCGCGGCTTCGCAGACTGACTTCGATTTCGTCCGGGAGATCGTCGAACAGGGTTTGATTCCAGAGGATGTCACGATCCAGGTATTGACCCAGGCCCGTCCAGAGCTGATCGAGCGCACCTATGAATCCCTGAGAGGCGCGCGGCGCGCCATCGTGCACGTGTACAACTCTACTTCCGTTGCGCAACGCCGCGTGGTGTTCCGAACGGATCGCGCGGGCATCATCGACATCGCGCGGCGCGGCGCAACCGAAGTGCGCGAGCACGCCGAACGGAACCGCGGGACGGAGTGGATATTTGAATACAGCCCCGAAAGCTTCACGGGCACCGAACTCGAGTTCGCGGTGGAAATATGCGATGTCGTGAATTCGATTTGGGAGCCCACGCCGCGCCGCAAATCGATTCTCAACTTGCCGGCAACGGTCGAGATGGCCACGCCCAACATTTACGCAGACCAGATCGAATGGTTCGGGCGGCACGTAGCCAACCGCGATTCGGTGATACTGAGCGTGCATCCGCACAACGATCGCGGGACCGGCGTGGCGGCGGCGGAACTCGCCGTGATGGCGGGGGCCGACCGAGTCGAGGGTACCTTGTTCGGCAATGGCGAGCGCACCGGAAACGTCGATATCGTCACGCTAGCTCTTAACTTGTATACGCAAGGGATTGATCCTGCGCTAGATTTCTCGAACATCAATGAGGCCGCCCGCTGTGCGGAGGCATGTAACCAACTGCCTATTCATCCCCGACATCCTTACGTGGGTGATTTGGTTTTTACGGCCTTCTCGGGCTCCCACCAGGATGCGATCAAAAAGGGTCTCGCGGCTCGTAGCGACGCGGAGGGTTGGGATGTGCCGTATCTACCCGTGGACCCGTCGGATCTGGGGCGTTCCTACGACTCGATCATCCGCGTCAACAGCCAGTCGGGAAAGGGAGGTGTTGCGTATCTGCTCGAGCGCGACTATCAATTGATAATGCCGAGGCGGCTGCAAATCGAGTTCAGTCAGGTTGTACAAACAGCAGCAGATATCAGCGGCAAAGAGCTGAGTTCTCAAGAGTTATGGGATCTCTTCTCGCGCGAGTATTTGGCTCCGCGCCAGCCCTTCGTGTATCGCTCGCACCAGCTCGCCGCCTCCACGGACGGCGCCGACACCGAGCGCCTTTCGTTGCAGGTGGAATGCGACGGGCGGTTGGAAACCCGTCAGGGCCAGGGATCGGGCCCCATCGACGCGATGGTCAAAGCGATCGGCCTGCCGTTTGACGTTCTTTCCTACGAAGAGCATTCACGGGGCGGAGGCAGCGGCGCCAAGGCGGTGGCTTATATCGAAATTACCACCCGGGCCCGGCGCACTCTTTTCGGGGCCGGCATGCACGGCAACATCATCACGGCTTCCTTGCTGGCCATCCTGTCCGCCGTCAATCGGGCGCTCGCGCAGGGGGCATTGCCGCAGGGCGATGCCGACGCTGCGTCCACTATCGGCACGGCGCTTACAGGGACCTAGAAGCGAACTACCGACATGGCCCCGATATGACCATTAATCGACTGATTTGGGGCGGTAAATAAATCGTAACGTTGAAATGGTAGCTTCCCGTCCCGATTCCTGTATAAGCGCAACGGCTGAAAGCTTTTGCGCTAGTTGAATGCCGGGCAGAATCCGATATAGTGCGCAGCTTCATGCATTGGGCTGATCGATCCTATTGATTTCAGGGGCCTTTTCTCGAACAATGAGCGAACGCGAAGACGAACATTTCGATATCGACGATGAGTTTCTTGGCGAAGCCGAAGAATCCCATGATTTCGATCCACTCATCGAACGCGCCGAGCGGCGGCCCAAAGCGGCGGCTGTCGGCAAGCGCGGCAAAGCGGCTTGGAGCCGCGTCGAGGACGTCCTAGCCGAGCGGCAACTGGAAAAAGAGCTGCGCGACATCTTCGAAGACGATTGATAACTGTTTTCGGCGCCGCGCGCCTGCCCGGTGCCTTCCCCACATGAGCGTCCATATCCGTGGCTGAAAACAGCGAACATTGGGTCGTCCTCAAATTCGGCGGCACCAGCGTCTCCTCCGCCGCCAATTGGCACAATATCGCCGGCGTACTGCGTGAGCGTATGGCGGCCAAACTGCGGCCGGTCGTCGTACACTCCGCGCTGTCCGGGGTCACCGACCGCCTCGAGGCATTGCTGTCGGCAGCCCTCGCCGGGGGGCACGTCGCGGTGCTCGGACAGATCGATCGCGTGCATCGGGACTTGGCCCAGCAGCTATCGATTACTCCGAATGCCCAGTTCGCGGCTTTCATGGGCGACCTCGAGCGCATGGCCGATGCCATCGCCGAGACCCGGGAACTCGGCGATCGAGTTCGCGCCCGCGTCATGGCCATGGGGGAATTGCTGGCAACCTCACTGGGCGCCTCATTTCTGAATGCTCAGGGCATCGACACGGCCTGGGTGGATGCGCGCCTCTTCCTGCGCGCTGAGCGGCGGCACGGGTCGAACGAGAAGGCCGGCCTTCTGTCGGCCACCTGCGATTTTGCGCCGGACGCGCTGCTGCAGGCGCGCTGGCGCGGTCTCGACCGGGTGGTGCTTACGCAGGGATTCATCGCCGCAAACGAGGACGGCGATACCGTGCTTCTAGGGCGCGGGGGCTCCGACACCTCCGGCTCCTATTTCGCCGCCAAGCTCGCCGCAGTGCGTTTGGAGATCTGGACGGATGTGCCGGGTCTCTTCAGCGCCAATCCGCGGCTGGTACCCACCGCCCGGCTGCTGCGCGCCCTGCACTACGATGAGGCCCAGGAAATCGCGAGCAATGGCGCGAAAGTTCTGCACCCGCGCTGCGTCCTGCCGGTGCGTCAATACAAGATCCCGCTGCACGTCTATGCGACTCAGGCGCCCGGCCTCCAGGGCACCGTGGTGTCCGCCAGCGTTGCGGACAGCGCTGCGCAGGTCAAAGCCATTGCCATCAAGAAAGGCATCACGCTGATATCCATGGAAAGCCCGGGTATGTGGCATCAGGTCGGATTCCTGGCGGACGCCTTCCAAATCTTCAAGCAGCAAGGCCTGTCGGTGGACCTGGTATCGACCTCGGAAACCAATGTCACCGTGTCGCTGGATCCGGCGGCCAATACCTTGGATCCGTCTGCGCTTGCCCGCTTGAGTGCCGCGCTCGGCGAGCTGTGCCGCGTCGAAATATTGGGGCCATGCGCATCCTTGAGTTTGTTGGGCCACAACATCCGCGGCATTCTCCACGAGCTGGGAGGGGCATTCGAGCTCTTCCAAGATCACAAGATTTATCTCGTGACGCAGGCGGCGAACGACTTGAACTTCACGTTCGTGATCGATGAATCGCAAGGCGACCGCCTGGTTCATCAACTGCACGAGCGATTGATTCAGAGCATCGGTTCCGACAAGGTGCTGGGGCCTACGTGGCAGCAATTGTTCGCGTTGCAGCCGAGCGCCGCCGCCGCCGTCAATTGGTGGGAACAGCCTCACAAGCGCCGGCGGCTGTGCGAAATCGCCAAGCGCGAATCCGCCGCCTTCGTCTACGACATGGCTACGCTGGATGCGGCGATCGCGCAGGTCAAGCGGGTAGGCTCCGTGGCCCGCTGGGCCTATGCGATGAAGGCGAACTGGCACCCGGACATATTGCGCCGCGTGTATGCGGCCGGGCTGCTGCTGGAATGCGTGTCCCAGGGTGAAATCGAGCATGCGTTCGGGGCGGTGCCCGATCTGGCGCCGCAACGCGTGCTGTTCACCCCCAACTTTGCGCCGCGGGCCGAGTACGAATTCGGCCTCGCGGCGGGTGTGCGCGTCACACTGGACAATTTGTATCCGCTCAAGATGTGGCCGGAGCTGTTTCGCGACCAGGAGATTTTCCTGCGGATCGATCCCGGATTCGGTCGTGGCCATCACCAGCATGTGCGCACGGCGGGGAGCCATTCGAAGTTTGGCGTGCCCATTGCCGAAGCGGACGAATTCGCGGCCTTGGTGCGAAGCGCCGGTGCTCGCGTCGTCGGACTGCACGCGCATACCGGAAGCGGCATATTCGACGTGACCAACTGGACCGAAACCGGGACGTTGCTCGCTGAACTGGTAAAACGCTTCCCGGAGGTCCGGACCATCGATTTGGGCGGGGGGATGGGCGTCCCGGAACAGCTGGGCCAGGCCGAGATCGATCTTGCGGCGCTCGACTCCGGTGTCGCGGCGCTCAAGCTGAAATTTCCAATGCTGCAGTTTTGGATGGAACCGGGCCGCTTCTTGGTCGCCAAGGCGGGCGTATTGGTCGCCGTGGTGACGCAGCTGAAGGGCAAAGGCGACGTTCGCTACGTCGGCATCGCGACCGGCATGAACTCGCTCATCCGGCCCGCGTTGTACGGTTCGCACCACGACATTCGCAATCTCACCCGCCTCGACCAACCGATGAGCCGGCGCGTCAATGTCGTCGGGCCGATTTGCGAGACCGCCGACCAACTGGGCGCCGACCGTTGGCTGCCTCCCACGGAGGAGGGCGATGTACTATTGATCGCAACTTGCGGTGCCTATGGCTATGCCATGGCGTCGAACTACAATCTGCGGCCGCCTGCATCTGAGTTCGTGATTTAGGAGCCCGTCCATGACGAAAATCGGCATCATCGGTTGGCGCGGGATGGTGGGATCGGTACTTCTCGAGCGCATGCGTGCGGAGAGGGATTTCGACGTCGTCGAGCCGACGTTTTTCAGCACCTCACAGGCCGGCGGCGCGGCGCCCGACATCGGACGCGAAGTGCGACGGGTCGAGGACGCCAACGACATCGAGGCTCTCGCCCGCTTGCCGATGTTGCTGAGCGCGCAGGGCGGCGAGTACACCACTGCGGTCCATTCGCGGCTGCGCGAGGCAGGCTGGCAGGGATATTGGATCGATGCGGCGTCGACCTTGAGAATGGCCGATAACGCCGTGATCGTTCTCGATCCGGTGAACTTGCCCGTCATGCAGGCCGCCCGCGCGGCGGGCATCAAGGATTTCATCGGTGGAAACTGCACCGTGTCGCTCATGCTGATGGCGGTGTGCGGTTTGCTGCGTGCGGGGATCGTGGAATGGATCTCTGCCATGACCTATCAATCGGCCTCCGGCGCCGGCGCCCAGAACATGCGCGAACTCCTCGAGCAAATGGGCTTCCTGTATCGGTCCGCCTCACAGTCGCTGCGTGATCCCGCGGCGACCATCCTCGATGTGGACCGCGCGGTCAGCATTGCCTTGGCGGACGCCGAGTTCCCGCAGACGCATTTCGGCGCGCCCCTCGCCGCGAATCTGATTCCCTGGATCGACAAGGACATGGGCGACGGCCGCAGCCGCGAGGAATGGAAAGCCGGCGCAGAATCGAACAAGATCATGGGCACGCAAGCCAACCCCGTACCGGTGGAAGGCCTGTGCGTGCGCATCGGCGCGATGCGCTGCCACTCGCAGGCACTGACGATCAAGCTGAACCGCGATATCCCGCTGCCCGAGATCGAATCATTGATCGCGGGCGGCAATGACTGGGTGCGCGTCGTGCACAACGATCGCGACGCCTCGATCAAGGAGCTCTCACCCGCGGCCGTCAGCGGCCGGATGACGGTACCCATCGGCCGCCTGCGCAAGATGGCGATGGGCGGCGAGTACCTCTCGGCATTCACCGTCGGCGATCAATTGTTGTGGGGGGCGGCCGAACCCTTGCGCCGCACTATGCGATTCCTGCTTCCGCATGTGTGAGTAGGTGGATCGGTACCGGCCGGACTCGCCAGATTTCTTCGCAGTATTCGCGGATGGTTCGATCCGATGAAAACTTGCCGCTGCGCGCCGTGTTCAGTATGGACATGCGAGTCCAGCGCTCCGTATCGCGGTAGACTTCGGCGACCTTTTCCTGGCACTCGATATAGGACTGGAAATCGGCCAGCAATAGATAGGGATCGTGGTAGAGCAGTCCGTCCACCAACGGCCGGAACAGCTCGGTGTCGCCCCGCGAGAAGTATCCGCTGCGGATGAGATCGAGCACGTCGCGCAGCCCGTGATTGGCGTTGTAGTAGTCCATCGGGCGATAGCCGCGGGCTTGCAAGGCGTACACTTCCTCGGCGCTCAAGCCGAACAGAAAGAAATTCTCCGCTCCGACTTCCTGGCGAATTTCGATGTTCGCGCCGTCCAATGTGCCGATGGTGAGGGCGCCGTTCATCGAAAATTTCATGTTGCCCGTGCCTGAGGCTTCCTTCCCGGCCGTCGATATCTGCTCGGACAGATCCGCCGCGGGGTAGACGCGCTGCCCATTGGTCACGTTGAAGTTCGGCAGGAACAGCACTTTGAGGCGGCCGCCGACGTCGGGATCGCGATTGACTACGTCGCCCACCGCGGTGATGAGCTTGATCATGAGTTTGGCGAGGTGATATCCGGGTGCCGCCTTGCCGCCGAAGATGAACGTCCGCGGTTGCACGGCAAGCGACGGATTCGATTTGATGGCGTGATAGAGCGAGACGATATGCAGCACTTTCAAGTGCTGGCGCTTGTATTCGTGAATCCGCTTGACCAGCACGTCGAAGATCGAGTCGGGGTCCGCGACGACGCCCGTACGCTCGAGTGCGAGCGACGCAAAAGCGCGTTTGTTGTGCAGTTTGATCTCGCGCCAGCGAGAGCGGAAATCGGCGTCGTCGGCGAACGGTTCGAGCCGCTTCAGCTGCGCGAGATCCTTGATCCAGCCCTCGCCGATGTGTTCGCAGATGAGCTGCGAGAGCTTGGGATTGCACAGAACCATCCAGCGCCGCGGCGTGACGCCGTTCGTCTTGTTGCTGAACTTCTTCGGCCACAACTCGTAGAAGTCCTTCAGTACGTCGCGCTTCAACAGTTCCGAATGCAACTCGGCGACTCCATTGATGGCGTGGCTGCCCACGCAGGCCAGATGCGCCATGCGCACGTAGCGCTCGCCCGTCTCGTCGATCAGCGACAGGCGCGAAATGCGCGCTTCGTCGCCCAGAAAACGCATGCGCACTTCCTCGAGAAAATGCGCGTTGATCTCGTAAATGATCTGCAGATGCCGCGGCAGCACCTTGCCGAACACCGCCAGCGACCAGCGCTCGAGAGCCTCCGGCAGCAACGTATGATTGGTATAGGCGAAGGTTTTGCAGGTCACGCTCCACGCGTCGGCCCACGGCAGCACGTATTCGTCGACCAGCAACCGCATGAGTTCGGCGATGGCAATGGCCGGGTGAGTATCGTTGAGCTGCACCGCAAATTTCTCGTGGAACTTCTCCACGGGCAGTTTTTGCCTTCCCAATATGCGGAACATGTCCTGCAAGGAGCAGGAGACGAAGAAATACTGCTGTTCCAGCCGCAGTTCCTTGCCGCGCAGTTCGATGTCATTCGGATAGAGCACCTTGCTCAGGTTCTCCGAGATGACTTTTTGGTTCACGGCGCCGTAGTAATCGCCGCTGTTGAAAATGGCGAAGTCGAAGGACTCGGGCGCTTCCGACCGCCACAAGCGCAGGGTGTTGGCAGTGTTGGTGCGGTAGCCCAGAATGACCGTGTCGTAAGGCACGCCGCAGACGATCTTGTGCGGCACCCAGCGCACCCGCAGCCGGTTGTGTTCGTCGATGTACTGCTCGGTCGAACCGCCGAACTTGACGTCCACGGACCATTCGGGCCTGACCAGTTCCCAGGGATTGCCGTAGCGCAGCCACTTGTCGGTCTTTTCGATTTGCCAGCCGTCGATGATCTCTTGATGGAAGATGCCGAACTCGTAGCGGATGCCGTAGCCGAGAGCGGGGACTTCGAGCGTGGCGAGAGAATCGATGAAGCACGCCGCCAGCCGGCCGAGGCCCCCGTTTCCCAGGCCCGGCTCCTCTTCCTGTCCCAGCAACTGCTCGAAATTCATGCCGAGCTCCACCATGCATTCCTTGACGGTATCCAATATGCCGAGGTTGATGAGGTTGTTGCCGAGGTGCGGACCCATGAGAAATTCGGCCGACAAGTACGCGACCGTGCGCGAGCCCTGTTTGGTATAGGCGGCGGCCGTGCTGATCCAGCGCTGCAGCATCCGATCGCGCACGGCATAAGCCAACGCCATGTAGTAGTCGTTGTTGGTGGCAAGCGCGGGGAACTTGCCCAGCATGTAGAAAAGGTCGTCCAAAAAGGCGCTCTTGATGGCCTCTTTGCCGAGCGCCGTCCGCTCGTCTTCAACTCGCCGGTCAGGTTTCACAGGTTGCAAATTTGCGGTCACAGAAGGTTCCTTTTGACGGGCCACCAAGCCCCGACTCGAATTGACTTACGGAGACCAAAGCACGTCCACCGGCGTGCGCTGCTGACGCAGGACGGCGCGCACCGGCATGAGTTCCGCGGCACCGGGCTGGCTTGCCGCGACGTACGTGCGCCACTTCGCTTCGCCGGCGAGGAGGATCACGATGCGCCGCGAATCGAGGAGGGCGGCGAGATTGAGACTCAAGCGTGCATGCGGCGCAGTGGGTGCGCGCATGCCGACGCAGCCGGGCGCGGCGCTTTCGTCGAGCGCCGCGCCAAGATTCGGCGAACCGGGAAACAGGGATGCCGTGTGGCCGTCGTCGCCCATGCCGAGCACGACCACATCGAACGGCCTGGGTACGTCCGCGAACGTCTGCCATGCCGACGCGGCGCCGAGGTCCGGCGTGGCGGCAGGGCTTTTCAGCCCGCGAAAATGGGCGGCAGCGGCACGATCCACGAGCAGTACATCGCGTACCAAGCGCTCGTTGCTGTCCGGATCCGCCGAGTCCACCCAGCGCTCATCCGCGAGCGCCACCTCGACCCGGCTCCACTGCAGCGCTTCGACACGCAAATATTCGAATAGCTTGACGGGAGAGCGGCCTCCGGAGACTACCAGGCTCGCGCGGCCGCGTGCGGCTATCGCCGCCGACAGCTCCGCCGCGATCCGCTGGCTGAGCGTGCGTGACAGGGTGTCGAGATCAGGGCAGCGTGTTGCGGGCCGTTCTGCGCTCATCATGCTTCAGAGTTCGTCATGTCCTAAAGTTCATCATGCCACGAGAAGCCGTCGCGGCCGATCAATGAACTCGAAGCCGCCGGGCCCCAGCTGCCCGCGATGTAGGTCTTGGGCCGCTCATCGTACTGTTGCCAGCCGGCGAGGATGGGGTCAACCCAGCGCCATGCGGCATCCAACTCGTCTCTGCGCATGAACAATGTCAGATTCCCCTTGACCGTGTCCATCAGCAATCGCTCGTAGGCATCGAGACTCCGCGTCTTGAACGTCTCGCCGAGATCGAGGGCCAGACTCACCGGCTTCAGGCGCATGCCTTCGCCGGGATTCTTGGCGAGGATGGTCATGGTGATGCTCTCATCCGGTTGCAGCCGTATCACCAGCTCATTGGCGGTATTGGAAGTTTGCGGTTTTTCGAAAATGGGATGAGGGACTTCATCGAACGTCACCACCAACTCGGTCAGGCGGTCCTGCAGACGCTTGCCGGTGCGCAGATAGAAAGGCACGCCGGCCCAGCGCCACGTGTCGATCTCCACTTTCAAGGCAGCGAAGGTTTCCGTCGTGCTGTCGGGCGCGATGTCGGCCTCTTCGAGATAGCCGGGTACCGGAACACCGTGCACGGCGCCGGCCTTGTATTGGCCGCGCACCGTCTTGGCGAGCACGTCGCGGTCGCGCAATGGCCGCAAGGCGCGCAGTACTTTCAGTTTCTCGTCGCGAACGGCGTCCGGATCGCTGCTGGCCGGCGGCTCCATGGCCATGATGCACAAGAGCTGCAGCAGATGGTTTTGCACCATGTCGCGCAGCGCACCCGTCTTGTCGTAGAAATGGCCGCGCCTTTCGACGCCGAGTTCCTCGGCCACGGTGATCTGCACGTGCTTGACGAGGCCTCTTCGCCACAAAGGCTCGAACAAGGCGTTGCCGAATCGCAGCGCCATGAGATTCTGCACGGCCTCCTTGCCGAGGTAGTGATCGATGCGATAAATCTGCTGCTCGGTGAACACCTTGCCGACTTGCTGGTTGATGAGATCGGCCGACGGCGTATCGTGACCCAGGGGCTTTTCGAGCACCACGCGCGACAAGGGCGTGATGACCCGGGCCTTCGCGAGGTTGTCGCAAATCACCGAGAACAGATTCGACGCCGTGGACAGAAAAAATACGCGCACGAAGTGCTCGCGGCCCTCGAGGGCGCCAGCGACTTGCGCGTAGTCCTGCTCGACGGCGCCGTCCAGCTTGACGTAGTCGACCAGGGCGGCGAAGGCTTGCCAGCGCGCCGGATCGAACTCCTTGCCGAGGAACATCCTACAGGCGGATTCGGTCTGCGCCAGGTATTCGCTGCGCGACAGTGCCGTTCGGGCAATGCCGTAAATCCGCGATTCGGCCGAGACCTGGCCGGCCGCATAGCGGCGGTAGAGTGCGGGCAATAGCTTCCGTGTCACCAGATCGCCGGTGCCTCCGAAAAGCAACATATCGAATGTCGGTAATACAGCCACCGTCGCAAAGTCCTCGTATGCTCGGGCGCAGAGCGTAGCACTTGCGCCTGCGTTCTAGTAAGCCTTGCCGATATGGCACAATGAGATATGACGACAAACTCACAGATTGTTCATCCGCAGGTGCGCGCCGTCACCGACCGGATTCGCGAACGCAGCGCCGCCGGGCGCTGCGCGTATCTGGAGCGTATGGACGCGGCGAGGTTGCGGGGTTCGGCGCGAGCGGGGTTGTCATGCACCAATCTTGCACATGGATTCGCGGCTGCGGACGTGCCGGACAAGGAGGCCCTGAAGCTCATGCGCTGGCCCAACGTGGCCATCGTGTCGGCCTATAACGACATGCTGTCCGCACACCAACCGCTCGAGAAATATCCGGCTCTCATCAAACGGGCGGCGCGCGAAGCGGGTGCGGTGGCCCAGTTCGCCGGCGGCGTACCTGCGATGTGCGACGGGGTGACGCAAGGCCAGCCTGGAATGGAGTTATCGTTGTTCAGCCGCGACGTCATTGCCATGTCGACGGGCGTGGCGTTGGCGCACAACATGTTCGATTCCGCACTATGTCTGGGCGTATGCGACAAGATCGTGCCCGGCTTGGTGATGGGTACCCTTGCATTCGGTCATCTGCCGGTAATCTTCGTGCCCGGCGGCCCGATGCCTTCCGGCGTTCCGAACAAAGAAAAGGCGCGCATTCGCCAGCTCTATGCCGAGGGCAAGGTTGGTCGTGATGCGCTGCTCGAGTCCGAGGCGGGTAGCTATCATTCGGCGGGAACCTGCACGTTCTACGGGACCGCGAACAGCAACCAAATGCTGATGGAAGTTATGGGCCTGCACATACCGGGCTCGGCCTTCGTGCCGCCGAACACGCCGCTGCGCGACGCGCTGACCGCGGCCGCAGCGCAGCGCGCGGCGCGGATTACGGCTCTGGGGGCCGAATACTTGCCCCTCGCGCGGGTCATCGACGAGAAAGCGATCGTGAACGGCATCGTCGGCCTGCTCGCCACCGGCGGCTCGACCAATCACACGCTGCACTTGGTGGCGATGGCGCGCTGTGCCGGGATAACCATCACGTGGGACGATTTCAGCGATTTGTCCGCGGTGGTGCCGCTGCTGACGCGAATTTATCCGAACGGTAGCGCGGACGTGAACCGATTTCAAATAGCTGGGGGCATGGCTTTTTTGATCCGCGAGCTGCTGCGGGAGGGCTTTTTGCACCCCGACACCACCACGGTGATGGGGGAAGGTTTGCAAGCGTATGCGCTCGAGCCATGGCTCGAGGAGGGTCGTTTATCCTGGCGCGCCGCGCCGGCTGCCAGCGGGGACCTCGACGTATTGCGTCCCGCGGACAATCCTTTCAGCCATCACGGCGGCTTGAAATTGTTGACCGGCAATTTGGGCAGGGCGGTCATCAAGACCTCCGCGATGAAGGCGGAGCACCACGTCGTCGAAGCCCCCGCGGTGGTGTTCGACGATCAGGAAGACGTCATCGGCGCATTCAAGGCCGGACGGCTGGCGCGCGATTGCGTGGTGATCGTGCGATTTCAAGGACCGCGCGCCAACGGCATGCCCGAACTGCATCAGCTCACGCCGTCGTTGGCGTCACTGCAGAGCAAGGGTTTTCAAGTGGCACTCGTCACGGATGGCCGCATGTCCGGTGCCTCCGGAAGCGTGCCGGCGGCCATACACGTGACGCCGGAAGCCTTGCAGGGTGGGCCCTTGGGCCGGGTGCGCGACGGCGACATCATCCGGCTCGATTGCACTGCCGGGGTGCTCGAGGCCAAGGTTCCCGACGAGGTCTGGCGAGGACGCGAACTGCCGACGATGAGCCGTCCGCAAAACGAATTCGGCGTCGGTCGAGAATTATTCGCCAGTTTGCGCCGTGCCGCCGGCGAGGCCGAAGCGGGCGCTATTTCCCTGATGTAAACGCCGCAGGAACTTCAAGTGAACATCCGTGAAATCGTCGGGCTCGCGCCCGTCATACCCGTTCTGACCGTCACCGATATCGAGCATGCGGTGCCTCTCGCTCGTGCGCTGTCGGCCGGGGGGCTCAGGGTGCTGGAGATTACGCTGCGCACACCGGTGGCGCTCGCCGCCGTCGAGGCCATGCGCAGAGCCGTTCCCGAGGCCGTCGTCGGCGTCGGTACGCTGACCCGGGCGGTGGATTTCGCACAGGCGGATCGCGTTGGCGCGCAATTCGGAGTGACCCCCGGCCTGACACCGGAACTGGCGGCAGCCGCGCGCGGGGCGCGCTTTCCGCTGCTTCCCGGAGTCATGACGGCCACGGAACTGATCGCGGCGCGCACTGCGGGATTCAACGTGTTGAAACTCTTTCCAGCGGAACAGGCGGGCGGCGTGGGCATGCTGCGCGCCCTGGGAGCGCCGTTTCCGGACGTGCTTTTCTGCCCCACCGGCGGCATCACCCGCGCGACGGCGCCCACCTATCTGGCGCTGCCCAATGTGGTTTGCGTGGGCGGATCCTGGGTCGCGCCCCCCGCCATGCTTGCGGCGGGCGACTGGGCGGGCATCGAGGCGCTGGCGCGCGACGCGGCCGGCTTGAAGAAGCCATGAGCCTTCCCTCTCGCGGGTTGTTATGGGGATCCTTGCCGTTCATGGCGGCTCAAGATCCACAATGCCGCCGGCAATGCGGTGAAATCGGCCAGCAGAGCCAGAACGAAGGCAGAGGCGGAAACGATGCCGAACTGTCGCATGGGCGGCAGATCCGACAGCGCGAGCGCCAAGAACCCGCTGGTATTGATGAGAGTGGCGAACAGGATGGGACGCCCGGCAACCATCAGCGCATGGCGCAGGGCCCCCACCGTCGAGCCGCTCGCGCGGCCCTCCTGGAAATGATAGAAAAAATGAACCTGGTCGTTCTCGGTCGCGCCCAGCACCGTTGAGCCGATGAGAATGGTCGCAATGTTGAGCGGAATTCCGCCGACGCGCATCACGATGAACACGGATAGGATCGCGAACAGCGACGGAATCATCGTCATCAGCCGCGCGGACGGGCTGCGAAACACGACCAGAAAGGCCAAAAAAATCACGCTTGCCGTGAGTGCGAAGCTCTCGGTGAGAGTGGGGAGCAGCCGTTCGGTGATTTCTCCCGAAAGCACTCCTTTGCCTGCCAGGCGGCCTCGGACCATTCGCAACGCCGGCTCGTTCGCCCGTGCCGCGTTCCAGGTCTGTTCCACGAACTTTCGCATCGCCCCGGCCGGGCCGAATAACTCGCCCCTGCCGCGGATGCTGAGCCGGACGCTGGCCAGATCCGTCACGTCGACATAGTTGCGCGCGCTGGGTTCGGCCAGCAGGACTTGTTCGAGGTCGGCGGCGAGCTTCGGCCACTCATCGGAAGCCGTGGTCAGCCGATCGGAGCCGGATTGGACATAGCGAGACCACCGCAGCACCGTCGTCGGACCGTCCACCGCATCGACACCCGGATGCTGCTCCAGCCGGCGGGTCAGCAGTTCGACGGCACGCAGAAAATCCGGGTCCAAGGCGTGGCCGGGCTGCGTCTGCAGCCAAAGATCGATGACGTCGAGGCCGTTCGATTGCTCGAAGCGCCGAGTATCCTGCGCCACGCGCTGGTGTGGATCGACGTATGTCAATGCGTCGGTTTCGAGATTCAGAGGCGCCAATCGGCCGGGAATGCCGAACAGCGAGGCGGCTCCGCACAGCATCAACACGAGGGCGCCGATGACCAGCGGCCAACGCTGGCGCCGCGTCGCCGGGATCAATATGTCGATGAAAGCGGGAAACCATTTGCCCGCCGAAGCTGCCTTTGCGCGCAGTGGGGCACGCAGCAGCGACTGCAGCGCCGGAAACAGAGTGAAACAGCCCAACCACGCCACGATCAGCCCGCACGCGGTCCACAAGCCCATCTCACGGACGGGACGAATGTCCGACACGACGAGCGCCGCAAAGCCGACCGCGGTGGCGAACATCGAGGCCGTGCACGGTAGGAACTTGTTGGCGAGCGCCCGTGCGTGATGCTCGAGTAAACTCGGCGCATCGTCGGGCTCCATGTAGCGAGAATGAATGTACACGAGCGTGGCGGTGGTGGTGACCATGACGGTCAACGGGACCAACGCCGAGACGACGGTGGTCGGCCAGCCGAAGATGTCGCCCAGTCCCATGGCGATGGCGACCACGGCGCCCAGCGTGAGAAGGATGGCCGCCAACGCGCGCCACGAGCGGTACACCACCAGTACCAGCGTCATCAAGAACGCCCCGAACAGCGGCATGAATTTCTTGGTGGCCGTACCGGTTTGCCGTTCGAGCCACGCGTTGAGCCAGGGCGTGCCCACGCGGCGAACGGCAGAGAAGGGTTTGCCCGAGCCGTCCAGCGGCAGCACCAGCGCATCGATGGCCGCCAATGCGCGGTCGCGCTCGGCAGGGGAATTCACGCGCAGTTCGAGCGCGACGCCAAGATAGTGTTCGCCCACGAGTCCGGCGCGGCGAAACAGCGACGTACCGGTCGCGAAAGACCGTATACGCACGGCCTCCTGCGCACCGATTTCTCCGCTCGACCCGACGCGGCGGACGAGAGTCAGCAGACTGTGCGCCTCGACGTGCGGAATCATGTTGAGGTCCCGTTCCAGCCGCACGGCACCCTGCAGCGCGGCCGGACTGAAGGGTTCTGGCGCCTCGAGCATGATGAGGGCCTGATCGCCTTCGGGGAATACTCGCTCGAATTCGAGCGTGGCCTGCGCCACCGGATCGCCGGCGATGACGAGACGCTCGATCGCCGGATCGGTGGGTATGCGCATGGCTCCATAGATGCCGGCGCCGGCCAGGATCAAGAATGCGCCGATGATCCAGGGCCGCGCGCGCAACACGCGGAGGAAGAGTCGCAGGAGCTTGGGCGAGACGGGCGTGCTCATGATAAAACGCGCCCTCTTGCCGATACAGTAGGCTCCCAGCGCAGGGGAATGATAGCCTACTGTCATGAGCACACTACTGATGGCTTCGCTTGCCACGCTCGTGTTCTGCGCTCCGGGATATCCGGGAGGGGCGGGGGATGCGCAGCCCTACGTCGATCAATTCGCGAAGGCCGCCGTTGCATCCGCAGGTTGGCCTTCCGGAGGTCTTGCCGCCGTTTATGATCCCACCGAAGAGGGTGGACTCAAGAAGCTCGGCGATCCGGATGCGGTGCTGGCCTTCGTGCCTTTCCCGTTCTTCGTGCAGCACGGTGCCGAGCTGCATTTGATGCCTCTCGCGCAAGCGGACATGGTGGATATCGGTCCCAAGGAGCGGTGGACGCTGGTGGCAAAAACCGGCGGGGTGGCCGGGCCGGCCTCGATGGCGGGATACACCATCCTCAGCGTTGCGGGCTACGCTCCGGAGTTCGTGCGCCGCTATGCGCTGGAGGGGTGGTCGCTGCCGCCGGATGTGAGGATCGAGTACACGGGACAAATACTCAGTGCCTTGAGAAGGGTGGCCGCCGGCGAAAAGGTGGTGGCATTACTCGATCAGACCCAGTCGGCGGCGCTGGCGACGCTGCCCTTCGCGGCCCAGCTCAAGCCGGTTACGCAATCCGCGCCGTTGCCCGTTGCGCTCGTTGCGGCCGTCGATTCCCGGCTCCCCGCCGCCCGCGTACGGACCTTGCAGGAAGGACTTCTCAAGTTGGGTCACGCCGGCGAGAGCGCCGATGCGCTGGCTGCGCTGCATCTGCGCGGCTTCGTGGCGCCAGAGTTGCCCGCTCAAATCAAAGCGCCGTGAAATCAACCGGCAGCGCCGCGAAAGGTTGGGTGGGCTGCGTCATGCTCGCGCTGCTGATGGCGGCGTGCCGGGCCCCGTTGCGGCCCGCATCCCATCCCAGCCCCACCCCAGGCACCGTGGATGAACTGGCCACGGCCATTGCCTCGGACGCGAAGCGCAGCGACCATGAATCGGACTCGCGGATTCGCGGTGAACTGGCGAGCGATGCGAGCCGCGACGCGGAAGCCTGCCTCGCGCGCGCGCCGCAAGCCGCGGCCTGTTTGTACGGACGGGCGTTGGCTCAGGGTCTCGAGGCGCGGGCACATCCGACGCGTGCCGGCGAACTGCTGAGCAGCATGCTCGAGTCCTTGTCGAGCGCCGAGGCTGCGGATCCCCACTACGACTACGGCGGTCCCGCGCGGGTGCGCTCGCTGGTGTTGGTGCGCGCGCCGGGCTGGCCGTTGGGACCGGGCGATGCCGAGGCAGGATTGGCCGCGGCGCGGCGCGCCGTCACTTTGCAGCCGCGGTATCCCGCAAATTTGCTGGCGCTGGCGGAGGCGCTGGCGAAGACCGGAGATCCGAAGGGCGCGCGGGAAAACTATGAGCGCGCCCGCGACGCGGCGCAGGCGCTGCCCGTTTCGGCCGACCGAGACGACTGGCTGCGCGAAGCCGACGAGGGACTACGCCACACCAGAGCCGATTGAAGTATGCGAAGTATGCCCGTTGCCGCAGCGGGAGAGCTGCGTCGGTGGCCTATTGCTTCTCGACGACGACGCGCCCTTGCGCACTCACGAAAATGTGATAGCGGTTGCCATCCTTGCAAGTGGCCCTATAGTCACTGTCCGCATTGCGCTTCACGTCGACGATCTGATCGCACGGCAGCCCGTTGAGCGCGATCGTCGCCTTGAGGTCTTTGCCGGAGGACACGTCCGCCGCGGCAAAGCGGGCGGTAGCGACCGTGGCGACCGTCATGAAAACTAGAGCGGCTGAGCGCTGATGCATCGTACGTCCTCCCGAACTTACCTAGATTTTCGCGAATTTTTCCGGGTCCACCAGAATGCCCCAGATAGCCTCCCGTGAGGAGGAGACGGCTGACGCCAGTTGCGGATCTCCATTCTGCAACAGCGCCAGCACCTTGACTATGAGCGAATCATATTGGTGCCGCAAATCGGCCGGCGGCGGCGTCTTGGTCGAACTCTGGTGGTAGGCTCGAAATTGGGCCAGCAAGTCGTCGACTTGATTCTTCAGACTCAGTTTCGTGAAGACGCCGATCGCGCGCGTGTCCTTGAGGCGCTGCTCCAGCGATGACAAATCGAGCGCCGGCGCGCTCGGCGCGCTGGGTTTGTCGGCTGCAGTCGGTTTGGTGCCGGCGGAGGACGCCGGCTGAGCCGCGTGGGCATTCGCAGCGGTAACCCCTTGGGCCGCGCTTCGGACGGGGGGAGCGGGGATCCTCCGGTGCCCAGGGGCCTGCCCACTCGAGGTGCCGGCGGCCGGGGTGGAGGCAGCCGCTCGGGTGTTGGCGGGTGCTTGCGCCGCTGCGTCCGTCGCGGGATTCGCCGGCGGTGTCGTTGATTCGTTCGGTCGCGATGCAGGGGATGACGTGACGTCGGTGGACCCAGGGGCGCGGGCCTCGCCGGCATCTTTGGAGGACAGTGCCGCGCAGCCCGGCAACATCAAGAAAAGCGTGACGATGGAGACCAGATTTCCCGTACCGCCCGACTTCATCGGCGTCCCCCAAGGCGCTGCGCAGGACGCTAGTGTACGGGTTATTTCTTGTCGTGGCGCGTTTCGCCGAAGCGGTGGATCCCCCTGTATGACCACGCCGGGCCTGCGCGCGTGCGCCCGTTGTATTGGTGGGCAATGGCCGAGGCCCTGGCGAACAGTTCGTACGTTTACCTGTTGAAACTCAATGGGTTATATGGGAGCGGATCGCTGTTGCGATTCGCTCCGTCGTGGGCCCTCGTTATTTGCGGAGAATTACTGCACGGATCGCGTAGCCGTCCCCGTGAATGCGGGCTACTGTTTCCGCCGCCGGATCGGCGCTCGTGAGCGGTAGCGGTAATGATTCACTACACGAAAATTGCCTGCTTTCGGCGTTGCGTCCAAAATGCCGGCTATGAAATTCTTGGATCCAGATACCGAGGGCGCCGTACGCGACTTCCTCGCGCGGATTCCAGCCGATATACAGCTGGAGCGAGCGATACTTTTTGGCTCGCGTGCGCGCGGAGAGCACCGGCCGGATAGTGACGCGGACGTCGCCCTGATCTTGCACGAACGTGGCGACGATGGCATGACTTTGATGATGTTGGCTGAACTGGCGTACTACGCGTATCTCGATACCGGGATCATGGTTCAGCCGGTTACGATTGCGATCGAAGACTGGCTAAATCCAGCGGCATTTCCTAGGCCGGGGTTCCTAAGGAACGTTGCGCGCGAAGGCATCGTTCTGTGACAAAGGGGCTTTTCGAACGCGCCTTGGTGCGAAAGGGCAAAAAGGCTCTGAAAGTTGCCAGGCTAGCTTTGAACGCCGGCGACAACGATAGCGCGGTCAGTCGATCCTACTACGCGATGTTCGACATCGCTCAGGCTGCGCTCTTACGTGCAGGCGTCAGCGAAGACAAGCTGCCACGAACGCATAACGGAATTATCGAAGCATTTCGCAGCCATGCCATTCAGTCCGGCAAGATTGATCGACAACTCGCGACCCAATTGAGCCGGACAGAATCGCTTCGAATAAAAGCCGACTACACTGGGACCGAAATTGAACTAAGCGAGGCCAAGGAAGTTGTTCGGAACGCCGAACTTTTCGTGCAAACAGTCGAACGAGTATTTAGTCTTGATACCTCCTCCTTGGTAAATGAATACGAGAACCCTAAGCCCAAGGACGATGATAAGGTTTCCGAGCCGGACGTTGCGGCATCGGAAATCGAGACGAAAACTATAAAGCTCGAGCCGATTTCCTTAGAGGAGGTTCGCCGCCAGGCGCGCGAAAATTGGTTGAAGTTGCGGCAGCAACTCGCCCGCGAAGCAAAAAAAGGAGCCAGCCATGCCAAAGATGCCAACCAAGGCACCCAGGAGGATCAGGGTCATTCAATTGACGACGATCCCGTGTGATGACTTCGCGACAGCCGGTCAGCGGGGGGGCTGCTGCTTGTGGCGCGATTCCAGTTCGGCGATCACCTTGCCCAGCGACAGGCCCTTGACCTGCAGCAGGAGCAGGGTGTGGTACAGCAAATCCGCCGCTTCGGCGATGATGTCCTCGTCCGGCTGCGCCACGGCGGCAAGGGCGAGCTCCAAACCTTCCTCGCCGACTTTCTGTGCGACTCGCCGCGTACCCTCGGCCACCAGCTTGGCGGTGTAGCTTCCCTCCGGAGTTGCAACGATCCTCTGTTTGATGATTTCTTCCAGCGTACTCATGAAACCCAGCTTCTCGGCGGCCGCCTGCAGCGCGTCCTCGCCCCAGCACGTGCGCGTTCCCAGGTGGCATGCGGGTCCTGCGGGGTCGGCCAGGACGAGCAACGTGTCGCCATCGCAATCCGCGGCGATCCCGCGCAGTTCCAGGAAGTTGCCGGAGGTCTCGCCCTTGGTCCAAAGCCGCCGTTTGCTGCGGCTCCAGAAAGTCACTCGATTGCTGGCCAATGTTTCGGCCAGCGCCTCGCGGTTCATGTATCCCAACATGAGAACCGCGCCGTTCTCGGCATGCTGCACGATGGCCGGCAGCAAGCCGCCGCCCTTGTCCCAATCGAGCTTGGTCTGATCCATCACGGTCGCACCTCGATGCCGGCAGCGCGCAGCCGCTGCTTCAATGCAGGTATCTCTATCTCCCGCGAATGGAATACGCTGGCGGCCAGTGCAGCATCCACATCGGTGGTTTGGAAAACTTGGGCAAAATGCGCCGCCGACCCCGCGCCCCCCGAGGCCACCAGGGGTACGCGGCACACGCTGCGCACGGCGCGCAGCTGAGCGATGTCGTATCCCTGGCGTACGCCGTCGCTGGCCATGCAGTTGAGCACGATCTCCCCCGCGCCGCGCTCCTGAACCTCTCTCACCCAATCGAGCGTGTCGCGTCCGGCGTCGCGCATTCGGCGTACATCGCCCGTGAATTGCTGAACGCGAAAACCGTCATCGATCGTTTGGCTGTCGATACCCACCACCACACACTGCGCCCCGAAGCGTTCGCTCAAGGCATTTATCAAGTCGGGTTGCGACAGCGCCGGCGAGTTGATGGAAATCTTCTCCGCGCCCGCCGCCAGGACTTCCTCGGCTTCCGCGACGGAACGGATGCCGCCGGCCACGCAGAACGGGATGTCCAAGATTCGTGCGACCCGTTTCACCCAGGATCTATCGACGGAGCGGCCCTCGGGACTCGCCGAGATGTCGTAGAACACCAACTCGTCGGCGCCTTCGTCGCGATAGCGTCCGGCGAGCGCGAGTATGTCGCCCACGACCCGATGATCGCGGAAGCGTACGCCCTTGACCACCTGCCCGTCGCGTACGTCTAAGCAGGGGATTATGCGTTTGGCAAGAATGGCCGCAAATCCTCGAGTGGAATGAGCTCTTCCAGCAACGCCTTGCCGCTGATCGCGGCCTTTACCCCCGTTCGAGCGAGCGTGTGCAGATCGTGCGCATCGCGTATCCCGCCCGATGCCTGCCACTCGATGTGAGGAAAACGCCGCACCGCCTCGTCATAGAGTTCCACGTTCGGACCGGACAGCGCGCCGTCACGGCTCACATCGGTACACAGGACGTGCTTGAGATCGTAGTCCGCAAAGTTTTCCACTGCATCCCAGAGGGAAAGCTGCGACTGCTCGCGCCATCCATGGATGGCGACCCGGGGTGTGCGTACCGGATCGAGCCGAACGTCGAACGCCAAGACCACGCGCTCCGCGCCGAAGTCCTCGAGCCACGTGCGCACGAGATCGACCCGGGTGACCGCAAAGCTGCCGACGACGGCTCGGCCGACACCCGCGTTCAAGATCTCCGCCACCGCGCCGGTCTCTCGCAGGCCGCCGCCCACCTGAAGCATCACGGCGCTCTGCGCCGCCAGCTCCGCGATGCTGTCTCGATTGACGCGGGCTCCGTCACGGGCACCGTTCAGATCGACGATGTGGAGCCAGTCAGCGCCGAAATCGCGGTACTTGACGAGTAGAGCGCGCGGATCCGCGTCGTAGCGCGTTTCGGCGGCGAAATCGCCGCGCAGCAGCCGCACACAGCGGCCGTCCTTCAAATCGATCGCGGGAATGAGACGCATGACTGGGGTTACATCACTCATTCGGCATTCACAGGGCCAGAAAGTTCTGCAGCACTCGGGCACCCACGGCTGCGGAGCGCTCGGGGTGAAATTGTGCGCCAAAAAAATTGCCGCGTTCCACGCAGGCGGTGAACGGTGCGCCGTAACGCGTGCTAGCCACCGTCGCGCCCGTCACCGGCAGCGCGTAGCTATGAACGAAATATGCATAGTCTGCGGCCTCGAGGCCGGTGAGCAATGCCGATTCACGCTCGATGTCCAGGGTGTTCCAACCGATGTGAGGGACGGGCCGGCCGGGCGCCTCGGTGAACCGCACCGCGCGCCCCGGAATGATTCCGAGGCATCGGGTGTGGCCCTCATCCGAAGCCTCGAACAGCAGCTGCATCCCGAGACAGATGCCGAGCACCGGCTGGCGCAAGGTCGGAAGCAGCTCGTCCAGGTGATCCCTGCGCAGCCGCGTCATGGCATCGGCGGCCGCACCCACACCGGGTAGGATCACGTGGCTCGCCGCGCGGATTATCTCAGGCTGGGCCGACACCTGCGAGGGCACGTCCAGCCTCTCCAGCGCGAATTGCAGCGAGGCGATATTGGCACCGCCGCTGGCGACGATCACCACGCCGCTTGCGCTCACAGCCGCTGCCCCTCGCTCACAGCACACCCTTGGTGCTCGGCAATTCGTTGCCTTCCAACCGTATGGCCTGGCGCAAGCTTCGGCCCACGCCTTTGAAGCAAGATTCGACCATGTGATGCGTGTTCTCGCCGTACACGCGCAGATGCAACGCGGCGCCCAGCGTTTCGGCGAGCGAGCGGAAGAAGTGCGGTACGAGTTCCGTGGGCAGGTCGCCGACGCGTTCGCGTCCGAAGCGTCCTTCCCAGACGAAATACGGTCGGCCCGACAGATCGAGCGCCACCTGTGCCTCGGCTTCGTCCATTGCGAGCAAGAACCCGTAGCGTGCGACGCCGCGCTTGTCGCCCAGCGCCTGGCGCAGCGCAGTGCCTAAGGCGAGGGCGCAGTCCTCGACGGTATGGTGCTCATCGATCTGCAGATCGCCGCGGCAGGTAAGCGTCAATGCGAATCCGCCGTGGCGGGCGATCTGCTCCAGCATATGGTCGAAGAACCCCAAACCCGAGTTCACGGTGATGGGTCCTTCGCTCGATAGATCCAAGTCGATCGCCACGTCCGTTTCCTTGGTGGTGCGCCGCACCTGGGCATGGCGGGCCGCGCTCAGAATGCGTCGTGCGATTGCGGGCCACGTTTCCTCGCCGGTCCCCGCCGCGCGCACTCGCAGACCGTGAATTCCGAGATTGGCCGCGAACTCGAGGTCGGTATCGCGGTCGCCGATCATGTAGCTGCGCGTTTTGTCCAAGGGATTGGTTTGGATATAGTCCTTCACC
The DNA here is from genome assembly GCA_030776345.1 of Pseudomonadota bacterium. GTDB lineage: Bacteria > Pseudomonadota > Gammaproteobacteria > Steroidobacterales > Steroidobacteraceae > Bog-1198. The sequence continues at coordinate 44,288 of JALYHU010000169.1, forward strand.
AGGCCGATTCTGGGCTTGCGGCAGGCGCAGTCCTGTTGCTTGAAGTGCGGACAGATGAAAATGGCGTCGAACTCGATGCCTTGCGAGGCAAACAGCCTCACGATGAACTGATGTGCCAAGTCGAATTGTTCGCTGGGCAGGCTGGGCGTGCCCAGCCCGTCCTGATTGGTGACCATGACGAACCGGAATCCGGCCCGCTGCAATTCCAAGAGGGCGGGAACGACCCCCGGCATCAAGCGAATTTTCTCCAGGCTGTCGACTTGTTCGTCGGCCGGTTCCTCGTTGAGGGTGCCGTCGCGGTCCAAGAACAAAACACGCGCGCCTTTCGCGCTACCGTCATGCTCCGTCATGCTGCCTCCACGCTGTGAAGCAGCGCGTCGTTTTGCGCGCGGGTGCCCACGGAGATGCGCAGCGAGTTCGGCAGCGCCGAATTGCCGCGCAGGTCACGCACGATCGATCCGCCCGCGATGCTCGAGCGCATGAAGCGCTCGGCGTCGTGGCAGTCGAGCAACACGAAATTGGCATCGCTGGGCCATACTTTCTCCACCCAGGGCGATGATTGCAGGCGTTGCCGCAGGTACTCGCGCTCCGCCAACAGCGCCTCGAGGCGCTCCCGCGAGGCGGCGACTTCACCGGGACGCAGGGCACGCAGCGCGGCTTCGATGGTGGGCTGCGCCAGGGAGTAGGGCGGAATCACACGCTTGGCCAACTGGATCATGTCGGCGGACCCGATCAACGCGCCGATGCGTGCGCCCGCCAGCGCATGCGCTTTCGAGAGCGTCCGCAGGAAAGCGACGGTTTGAAAACGCTCGAGCCACGGCGTCAGACTCGCGCCGCGCGACCATTCGATGTACGCCTCGTCGATGACGACCATGGCCCTGCCGTCGAGGGCCGTGCAAATCGCCTCGAGCGCCGCCACGTCCAGCGAATTGGCGGTGGGGTTGTTGGGCGAGCAAAGATAAACCAGTTTGACGTGCGGGCGCCAGGCCGCCAGCAGCCGGTCCACATCGACGGCCCAGCCGCGGGAGCGGTCGAGGGGCACATCGATCACGTCTGCTCCCTGAATGCGTGCGGCGACTTGATACATGCCGAAGGTCGGGGTGCATTGCATGATGGCATCCACACCGGCGCGCAGGTACATGCGCGACAGCAGGTCGATGGCTTCGTCGCTGCCGTGAGTGACGAGCAGCGTTGTCGCGGAAACGCCATAGAGTTCGGCCAGCCGGCTGACCAGCGCCGCCGGCTGCGGCTCTGGATATCGATTGAGCCCCGCCTCGGTGGTGTCTCCGGCCGGCCGCCACGGGGCCTCATTGGCGTGCAGCCGGGTCAGCGAGGGTAGCCATGCCGCATGTGAGTACGGCTTGATGGTGAGAATGTCCGGCCGCGCGAGCGACAACACCGGATTCACGGCCGAACTCCGCCGCCGATTGCCCGCAGGCGGATGCTCACCGCCGCCGCATGCCCATCCAAGCCTTCGAGACCCGCCAGAATCTGCGCCGTGGGACCCAAGCCCTGCAGTCCGGCCGGCGTCAGTTCTTGCACCGTGATGCGCTTCTGGAAGTCTTCCAGCGCGAGTCCGCTATGCGCCTTGGCGAAACCATACGTGGGCAGCGTGTGGTTCGGCCCGCTGCAATAGTCACCCATCGATTCCGGCGACCAGCTGCCCAGGAACACTGCTCCGGCGGCCGTCACATGGGCCAACCAGCTGCGGGGCTGCTCGATCTCGAGCAACAGGTGTTCCGGGGCGTATTCGTTGGCCACCCCGAAGGCCGTTTCCAGGGAATCGACCGCCAGGAAACGCATATTGGCCACTGACTCGGAAAGAATCGCGCCGCGTGACAGCATTCGCATTTGCCTTTGTACCTGGTCCGCCACGCTTTGCGCCAGACGGATGGAAGTAGTCACCAGCAGGGCTTGCGCGTCGCTGCCATGCTCCGCCTGCGCGAGCAAATCCGCCGCGACGAAGTCGGCACGCGCGCTGTCGTCGGCGATCACCATGACTTCGGTGACACCGGCCGGCAGATCGACGGCGGCGCCGGCGGCGTCATTGGCCACCAGCAGTTTGGCCGCGGTGACCCACGCATTGCCCGGACCGAACAGTTTGTCGCATTTCGGCACCAAGGCCGTGCCGTAGGCCATGGCGGCGATGGCCTGCGCGCCGCCCACCTTGAATACCTGTTCGATACCCGCTTTGCGGGCGGCGACCAGCACCGCGGGGTGCGCCGTGCCGCTGCGCGTCGGGGCGGTGCACATGATGCGCACCGGACACCCCGCGATTGCGGCGGGAACGCCCAGCATGATGGCGGTCGAGGGCAGCGGCGCCGATCCGGCGGGCACGTACAAGCCGACCGCACGGATGGGCACACTGAGACGCTCACATACCACTCCCGGGGCGGTCTCTACGCGGAGCGGCGCCGCAATCTGCGCGGCATGAAATTTGTGCACGGCGGCGATGGCGGTTTCGATGGCAGTGTGCTGCTCCGCGCTCAAGGCGCCTTCGGCCGCAGCGAACTCCGCTTTCGAAACAGCCAATTCCTTCAATTCGACGCCGTCGTAGCGCTGCGTGAGTTCGAACAGCGCCGCATCGCCGTTCTGCCTGACATCGTCGATGATGCGCTGAGCCGCGGCGGCAGTGGCTTTGCTGTCGCGCTGCGCCGGCCGCTGCAGAGCGGCTCGTCGTGCCGAGGTCGAGAGCGAATTCCAATCGAGGATGCGCATGCGGGCTATGCCAGCATCTTCTCGACCGGAAGCACCAGCACGGAGCTCGCTCCGGCACTCTTCAGGTCCTCGAGGAGTTCCCAGAACACGTTCTCGCGGCACACCGCGTGCACCGCGACCCGATCGCCGCGCCCTTCCAAGGGGATGACGGTGGGCGCCTCGCTGCCCGGCAACAGCTTTGCAATGGCGGGAAGCGCGGAGCGGGGCGCGTGCAGCATGATGTACTTGCTGCCCTTGACCTGTTCCACGCCGTCGACGCGCAGCAGCAGGCGCCGCGTCCAATCCTGCTTCTCGGTGGGGATGGGAACGGGCGTGCGGATCAGGACAGCCTGGCTTTCCAACACCGTCTCGGCTTGCCGCAAATGGTTGGCTGCGAGGGTGGACCCGGTGGAGACGAGGTCGCAAATCACGTCCGCGCGCCCGAGCCGCGGCGCTATCTCGACCGCGCCGGACAGCACCACCACCTCGGCTTTGATACCGCGTTCGGCGAGAAAGCGAGCCAAAATATTCGGGTAGGTCGTGGCGATGCGCTTTCCCTCGAGCGACGACGCGCCACGGTAATCGAAGCCGTCCGGCACGGCGATGCAAAGCTTGCAGCGCCCGAAATCGAGCAGCTGCACCAACTCGAACAGCGGGGCGATGCCGCGCGCCTGAAACGCCAAGCGTTTTTCCTCGACCACGTTGAGCCCCACCAATCCCAAATCGCACACGTCTTCCTGGACCAGGTCGGGGATGTCGTCGTCGCGCACGAACAGCACGTCGAGCGGCATGTTCTCCCCGTAGCACATGAGCTGGTCCTTGCCGCGGCTGAATTTGAGGCCGCACCTCGAGAGCAGGTCGAGAGAACTGTCGGTGAGCCGACCGCTTTTCTGGATGGCTATTTTCAATCGCATGATAGGGAGTGCTTTAGTTTGACCTTCAAGCGGTCGGTGACCGCGCGGTAGCCGCCGTTGCCGGAGGTGAGGTAGCGCGCCACGCGGCCGATGGTGGTGACGCTGACGCCGGTGTGCTTGTGGATTTCGCGGTAGGGCAGGCCGCGCTCCAGCAGTTCGACCACGGCCCAGCGGTCCGCCATCGCCTGCAACTCCGCGGGCGTGCACAGGTCGCGGAAAAAACTCCGGCACTCCTCGACGCTGTGCAGCGCCAGGATCGCGCTGCACAGGGCGCGTTCATGCTGCTGCTCCTGGCGGACGGTGACGGGACGATTGGTTTTCATGGCGGGTTGAAGGGGGTGGCGGGAGGGCGCGGTCGCGACAAGCCGGTGTATTAATGCGTTAGTACATTAATGCATTGTCCGCGGAGATGCAAGCGGCCCCTCCGGCCCCCGCTCCGGCGCCAGGGCCCGGCGCAGTGCCCTTGACGCAACCCGGTCGCCTACTTAGAATTCGCGGGTTCATCTAGACCGGCTGAGGGAAAGGCCCTTAGAAGCCGGGGCAACCACCACGGATCTCCCGAACCGGGAATATTCGTTGGAACGGTGCCAACTCCTGCGGGCAGAGCGTCTGGCTCCCCGGTAGATGAGCGGCGAGTCGAGTGGCGGTAACGCTGCGCGCAGCCGAAGAGCGCCGTGCTCCCAGGGGTCATGTCAACCTTGGAGAAGCGAGGACTTGGTGGCGCGAGAGTTGTCTGAAAATCCCCCCGGTGTTTCGTCGAACGATTCCGTCATCGACGCAGTGGTCGATTTGCCGACATGGTGGCGCCTGCATTACGGAGACGCGTTGCCGAACGCGCGGGTGGCCTTCCGCCTGGTGGGTCCGCGAGATGCGCCGGTGGTGGCGGTATTGGGCGGCATATCGGCGCATCGATATTTGATTCGCCCCGAAGGCTGGTGGCCGGAGATCGTGGGCCCAGGCCTCGGCGTGGATACCACGCTGTACCGCGTGCTCGGCATCGATTACTTGGGCGGCATGGGTTCGAGTTCGACCCCGGACGGCGGGTCGACGTTTCCGCCGGTGAGCTCTTTCGATCAAGCCGAGGTGTTGCGCCGCGTGGTGATGCACTTGGGATTGAGCGGACTGCACGCCATCGTCGGCGCATCCTACGGCGGCATGGTGGCCCTGAGTTTCGCGGCGCGACACGCCGCGTTGGTGGGCCGCATCGTCATCGTGAGCGCCGCCGACAGAGCTCAGGTGCTTTCCACCGCGTGGCGCAGCGTGCAGCGTCAGATAGTCCGCGAGGCCATTGCCCGCGGCGACGGCGCAGCCGGCCTGAAGCTGGCGCGTGCCCTGGCGATGACCACGTATCGCAGCCAGGTGGAGTTCGCGACGCGCTTCCGCGGACCGGCGGTGCGCGATGCGGAGCGCTTTCGGTTTCCGGTCGAGGGCTACCTGTTCGCGCGCGGCGATGATTACGTACAGAAGTACCGCGCGGAGTCGTTCCTTGCCTTGAGCGAATCCATCGATCTGCACGAGGTGGATGCCGCCGAAGTTCGCACACCCGCCACGCTGGTCGCCGCGCGCGAGGATCAATTGGTGCCTTTCAACGACATGCAGGCCCTGGCCGCGCGCTTGGCGGGGCCCAAGAAACTGGTGGAGATCAACTCCATTTTCGGGCACGACGCCTTCTTGAAAGAAAGCGGCGTGCTCAATCCCATTCTCAGAAACGCCCTCGCGGAGTAGTACATGAGCAAAGATCGCAAACCCAAGAAAACCATCGCCACGCGGTCGGTGCGCGCCGGGCTGGAGTCGGACGCGCAGTATGGGTCGGTGGTGCCGCCGATTTACCTGTCGACGAATTTTTCCTTCAAGGGCTATCGCCAGCCGCGCAAATACGACTACACCCGTTCGGGCAATCCGACGCGCGATCAACTGGCCGGCGCGCTCGCGGATTTGGAGGGCGGTGCGGGGGCGGTCGTGACTTGCACGGGCCTTGCTGCCATCACCCTGATCCTCGAAACGCTGCCGGCGGATGCGCGCGTGCTGGCGCCCTTCGATTGTTACGGCGGCACCTACCGCTTGCTGGCGGCACTGGAAAAAAAAGGCAAACTGATCGCCGACTTCATCGACCAGAGCGATCCGGCCGCCCTGGCGAGCGCGCTCGAGCGCAAGCCGGCACTGGTGTGGATCGAGACCCCCAGTAATCCGTTGCTGCGCATCGTCGACATTCGCGCGGTCGCGGACGCCGCGCACGCGGCCGGGGCACTGGTGGCGGCGGACAACACCTTTCTCTCGCCGGTGTGGCAGCAGCCCTTGGCGCTGGGCGCCGATCTGGTCATGCACTCGACCACCAAGTACTTGAACGGCCACAGCGATGTCGTCGGCGGTGCCGTCATCGCAGCCACTGCGGAACTCGCACAGAACCTCGCCTGGTGGGCGAACGCCATCGGCGTGACGGGCGCGCCCTTCGACAGCTTCATGACCTTGCGCGGAGTTCGCACCCTGCATGCGCGGACGCGGATACACGCCGAAAATACGCTGGCCGTGGTGGATGCGTTGAATGGCCATGCCGCTGTGAAACAAGTGTACTACCCGGGCCTCGCCACGCATCCGGGCCATGCACTGGCGCGCAAGCAGCAAAGCGGCTTCGGCGCGATGCTGAGTTTCGAACTCGAGGGCGGAGAACCGGCGGTGCAGGCGTTCGTCGAGGGGCTCGACTGCTTCACCCTCGCCGAATCGCTCGGCGGCGTCGAGAGCCTGATCGCGCACCCGACGAGCATGACGCATGCCGGCATGGACGAGGCCGCCCGGCTGCGTGCCGGCATCCATCCGGGGTTACTGCGCGTGTCGGTGGGAATCGAAGATGCGGCGGACCTGGTCGCCGATTTGCAAGCCGCCCTCGAACGAGTGGAGCGGGTTGCGTCCGGCGCCACGGAACTCGGCGCTGTGCGCGCCGGCTGACTCCGCCGCCGCGGCTACGGCGCGGCCAGCGCCGCCAGCACGGCGTCACCGGCTTGCCGCGACGATACGGGAGTGGTTCCGGGCTTCGCCAGGTCCTTGGGCAGCGCACCCGACTCCACGGCTTTGCAAACTGCAGCTTCCAAAGCGCCTGCCTCGGCCTCGAGCTCGAGCGCGTACCGCAGCAACAGCGCCGCGCTCAAAATCGCGGCATAGGGATTCGCAATGCCGAGGCCGGCGATGTCGGGTGCCGAACCGTGGATGGGTTCGAACAATCCCCCGCGGCCGTCGGCGCCCAGCGAGGCAGACGGCAACAGGCCCATGGAGCCGGCCAACATGGACGCCTCGTCGGTGAGAATGTCGCCGAACATGTTCTCGGTCACGATGACATCGAAATCGCGCGGCCGCCGGAGCAGGTGCATGGCGGCCGAATCGACCAGCATGTGTTCGAAGCTCACGTCCGGAAACTCCTGGGGCAGGATGCGCTCGACCACCGAGCGCCACAGCCGCGAAGTCTCGAGTACATTGGCCTTGTCGACCGACGTCAGCCGCCGGCGGCGCGCCTGCGCCAAGCGTGCCGCCAGACGTACCACGCGCTCGATTTCCACGACGCTGTAGCGGCACACGTCCACGGCTTCGGTGGCGCTGCGCTGCTTCTCGCCGAAGTAGATGCCGCCGGTCAGTTCGCGCACCACCATGATGTCGACGCCGTGCAGCAGTTCCGCTTTGATGGGCGATGCATCCAGCACCGCCGGGTGCGGAACCACCGGACGGAGATTGGCGAAGAGCCCAAGCGCTTTGCGCAGGCCGAGCAGACCCTGTTCCGGCCGCACGCTGGCATCCGCCGCCGACCACTTCGGGCCGCCGACCGCGCCCAACAGCACCGCGTCGGCTCTCTGACACAGTGCGAGCGTGGCGGCGGGCAGCGCCTCGCCCGTTGCATCGATGGCGGCACCGCCCAGCAGCGCGGCTTCGAACTCGAACGAATGTCCGAATTTCCCCCCCACCGCGACCAGCGCGCGCACCGCTTCCGCGGTGACCTCGCCGCCGATACCATCGCCGGCAAGCACCGCGATCGTGGCCCTCACCGCCCCCGCGCGTCCGCGCCGGCTCGCTGCGCCGGCATCGAGGCTCACCATGGCCGCGCGCTCTCGTAGCGTTCGATCACTTCGAGTTTGCTGCGCAGATAGCCCAGTTCGTCGATGCCGTTCAACAAGCAGTGGCGGGCGAATGCATCGATGGGAAAGCCGGTCGACACGCCGGTGGGCAACGTCAGACGGGCAGCGGCCAGATCGATGTCCACGTCGGCGCCCGGATGGTCCAACAGCCATTGCGCCGTGGCCTCGTTCACCGTGATGGGCAGCAGGCCGTTCTTCAGAGCGTTGGTCTTGAAGATGTCGGCGATCTCGGTGCTGATGACCGCCCGTATGCCGTAATCGAGCAGCGCCCACGGCGCATGCTCGCGCGACGAACCGCAGCCGAAGTTGCGTCCGGCCACCAGCACCCGAGCTTCCCGCGCCGCGGGCTGATTCAACACGAAGCTCGGATTCGGCGTGCCGTCGGCCAGGTACCGCCAATCTGCGAACAGCTGCTTGCCCAGGCCCTCCTTGGTGGTGGTCGTCAAGAATCGGGCCGGAATGATCTGGTCCGTGTCGATGTTGGTGGAAGCAATGACCACGGTCTTGGCGCGCACGCGCTCGAGAGGCTCCATCACGGCGATTCCGGCGACAGCAAATCTCGCGACAGCAAATCTCGCGGATCGGTGATCTTGCCCCGCACCGCACTGGCCGCGGCCGTCATCGGGCTCACCAGCAGCGTGCGGGCGCCCACCCCTTGCCGGCCTTCGAAATTGCGATTGCTGGTGCTGATGGAGTACTGGCCCGCGGCCACCGTGTCGCCGTTCATTCCCAGACACATGGAACACCCCGACTCGCGCCAGTCCGCGCCGGCGTCCTTGAATATTTGCGCGAGTCCTGCGGATTCGGCGTCGCGCTTGATCTGTTGCGAGCCCGGCACGATGAGCAGCTTCACCCCGGCCGCCACTTTGCGGCCCTTGAGTATGGCAGCAGCCGCTTGCAGGTCCTCGAGCCGGCCGTTGGTGCAGCTGCCGATGAACACCACATCGATCGGTTTGCCCAGCATGACATCGCCGCCGTGGAAACCCATGTAGGCCAGCGCTTTGTCGAGGACCGGGTCGCCGCCGCCCGCGGTGCGCGGTATTGCGCCGGTAATGGGCAGCACCATTCCCGGATTCGTGCCGTAGGTAATCATGGGTTCCAAGGTCGATGCGTCGATGTCCAGGGACGCATCGAAAACCGCGCCGGGATCCGTGACGAAGCCGCGCCAGCGCGCCAGCGCAGCGTCCCACTCCGCCCCCTTGGGGGCGCGCGGCTTGCTCTCGAGGTACTCGAAGGTGACCTCATCGGGCGCAATCATCCCGGCACGCGCACCGGCCTCGATCGACATGTTGCAGATGGTCATGCGCTCATCCATGGACAGCCCGCGAATGGCAGAGCCGCGATATTCGAACACGTAGCCGGTGCCCCCGGACACCCCGATCTTGCCGATGATGCTCAAGATCAAGTCCTTGGCGCTCACCCCCGGCGGCAACTTCCCCTCGACATTGATGGCGAAGGTTTTCGGCTTGCGCTGCAACAGGCACTGGGTCGCGAACACATGTCCTACCTCCGTACTGCCGATGCCGAAGGCGAGAGCGCCGAACGCCCCATGGGTGCTGGTATGACTGTCGCCGCAGACGATGGTCATCCCCGGCTGAGTGCAGCCCAGCTCGGGACTGATGACGTGCACGATGCCGCGGCGCGCATCGCGCATGTCGAAAAGTTCGATCCCGAATTCGGCGGCATTGCTCTCGAGCTGGCGCACCTGTTTGGCGGCCGCGTCGACCTTGATTGGGACGTTGCCAAACACCTGTTCACTCGACGTGGGCGTCGAGTGGTCCATGGTCGCCAGCGTTCTGTCCGGACGCCGCACGCGCAGATCCAGCGATTTCAGAGCGCTGAACGCCTGCGGCGACGTGACCTCATGTATGAGGTGCAGGTCGATGTAGAGAACGGCGGGCGTATCCGCCGTCTCGGGTACCACTTCGTGCGCGGACCAAACCTTGTCGAACAGGGTACGAGCGTTCATGGCTCTCCGTCAGGCTTTGCCCGATTCCAACCAGGGCATCCGGGCGCGCAGCTGCGCACCGACCTTTTCGATCGGGTGCTTGAGGTCGGCCTTCAATAGCTTGGAATATTTGCGACGGCCGGTCTTTGTCTCGGAGATCCATTGACGCGCGAATTTGCCTTGTTGAATTTCACCCAAGATCTTTTTCATTTCTTTCTTGGTGCCCTTGTTGACGATGCGCGGTCCGCGCGTCAGATCGCCGTACTTGGCGGTCTCGCTGATGAAGCGGTGCATCTTGGTGATGCCGCCCTCGTGCAGCAGATCGACGATGAGCTTCAGTTCGTGCAAGCATTCGTAATAGGCCACCGCAGGCTGGTAGCCGGCTTCGACGAGAGTCTCGTAGCCTTTCACCACCAATTCTGTGGCGCCGCCGCACAGCACGGCCTGCTCGCCGAATAGATCCGTCTCCGTTTCCTCGGCGAACGTGGTTTCCAGCACGCCGCCGCGCGTCCCGCCGATGGCGTCCGCATAGGCGAGCGCATTGGCTTTGGCGCGCTTCGAGGGATTTTGCGCCACCGCAATCAGGCAGGGCACGCCGCGGCCCTGTTGGTACTGACGGCGCACCAGGTCGCCGGGGCCCTTCGGCGCGATCAACACCACGTCCAGATCCTTGCGCGGCTTGATCTGCTTGAAATGCACGTTGAAGCCGTGCGCGAACAGCAGCGTCGCGCCCGGCTCGAAGTCCGCTTTGAGCTCCTCGTACAGCGCTTTTTGAGTCATGTCGGGAACCAGCATGGCCACCAATTGCGCGCCCTTGACGGCGTCCTTGGGTTCCGTGACTTTCAGACCGTCTTTTTTCGCCTTGTTCCAGCTGTCGCCCTTGCGAACGCCGACGACGACGTCGAACCCGCTGTCATGCAGGTTGAGCGCGTGCGCCCGGCCTTGGCTCCCATAGCCCAGAACCGCGATGCGTGCCCCGCGCAGTGCTTTCTTGTCGACGTCTTTTTGCGAATACAAACGCATGTGGTGCTCCTGGTGATAAAAACGCAAGACCCCGCCTCCAAGACTACTAGCCCTGAGCGGGGTCCATAAGATCGGCGCAGTGCCTTAAGATGGCAATGCCGTGTTAACCAGCCGAAACGTGTTAACCGTAACGTGTTAACTAGCCGCAAATAGCAACACAGAATCTCTTATGATGCAAGGGTCCCGCGGCCATTGCCGTAGCGTGGGTCCGCTTCCAAAAGGTTTGCCATCCATGACCACCGATACCAAGTCGATTCCGCTTTGGTTGTTGTACGACGACGAGATCGATGCCTGGCGAACCGCGAGATCGAGTTTCATCCGGGCGTGGCTGAGCGAGCATGAGTTCAAGGGCGAAAAGCATCGCATCCTGTTGGTTCCCGATTCCAGCGGCGCCCTCGAGATGGCCCTGAGCGGTCTCGGCAGACGTCAAGGGGGATTGTCGCTGTGGCATGCCGCGGGACTCGCCGAGCGCCTGCCGCCGCGCCGGTTCCACTTCGCTCAGACCTGGAGCGACGCCGAGGCCGCGCAATTGAGCCTCGGATTCCTGTACGGCTCCTACCGGTTCGAGCGGTACCGTCCGAGCAAGTCGGACCGGGCGGCAACCCTGGAGGTGCCCGAGAATGCGGACGAGGGGTACGTCGCGAATGCCGCCGAGTCCTTGAAATTGGCGCGTGACTTGATCAACACCCCCGCCAGCGACCTGGGACCGGCCGAATTGGCCGCCGCCGCACGCCACCTCGCAGAGCGTCACCAGGCCGACTATAGAGAATGGGTGGGAGACGAACTGCTCGCCGCCAAATTTCCTGCGATCCATGCGGTGGGACGCGCCAGTGCGGCCGCGCCGCGGCTCATCGACATTCGTTGGTCGCCGCCCGCGCGGGAGGTGCGGGATCGCGAGCACCTGCGGCACGGCGAGCACCCGGGGGCCGCCGAGGAACTGCCGCGCTTGACGCTGGTGGGCAAGGGCGTGTGTTTCGACAGCGGCGGCCTCGACATCAAGCCGAGTTCGGGCATGGCGCTGATGAAGAAGGACATGGGCGGCGCGGCGGTGACGCTGGCCCTCGCCAACATGCTCATGCGTGCCGGGATCAGAGCTCGGCTGCGCGTGCTCGTGCCTGCCGTGGAAAACTCGATCGGCGGTAACGCCTACAGGCCCGGCGACGTTCTGCACACGCGCAAGGGTTTGACGGTGGAGGTCGGGAACACCGATGCCGAAGGCCGCTTGGTCCTGTGCGACGCCCTGGCGCTCGCCGATTCCGAACGGCCCGACCTCATCATCGACTTTGCCACGCTGACGGGCGCGGCGCGCGTCGCCTTGGGGCCCGAGTTGCCTGCTTTGTTCGGCAGCGACGAGACTCTGGTGAATGAACTCGCGCAAACGGCTGCGCTCGAACACGATCCGCTTTGGCCCATGCCCTTGTGGGCCGGCTACGATGATGAACTCGGCAGCAAGATCGCGGATCTGAACAATGTGGCCGCCTCGGGTTTCGCAGGTGCGATATTCGGCGCGTTGTTCCTCAAACGTTTCGTGACCGAAACGCCCCACTGGATGCACATCGATCTGTATGCGTGGAATCCGAAGGAGCGTCCCGGGCGCGGCGTCGGCGCCGAAGCGCAGGCGGTGCGCGGGGTGTATCGCTATCTGGTCGAACGCTACGGCTGCACCGGCGGGGCGTAGGCCTCGGGTCGGCGCTTCATGCGCAGGGGCTTCCATGAATATGTTGCGCTGTGGCAACGCCCGTGTTTATGCTCCGCGCCCGATCGCTCAACACAGGCCGCATCAAGGTCATGACAAGAACAACCAAGCCCATCGATACCCGTAGTCACTCGCGCCTGGTGGTGGAGGGAGTCAAGCAGGCGCCGGCGCGTGCGATGCTGCATGCCGTCGGCTTTGCGGAGGACGACTTCAAGAAACCGCAGATCGGTATTGCGTCTACCTGGAGCAACCTGACGCCCTGCAACATGCATATAGATGAACTCGCGCGGTTGGCGGCCGCGGGCGTGGAGGCGCACGGCGCCCGGGCGGTGACGTTCGCGACGATTACGGTGTCGGATGGAATCTCCATGGGCACGCCCGGTATGCGCTACTCGTTGGTGTCGCGCGAAGTCATCGCGGATTCGATCGAGACGGTGGTGGGCGCGCAAGGGTTCGACGGCGTGATCGCGTTCGGCGGTTGCGACAAGAACATGCCGGGTTGCCTGATCGCGCTGGCACGGCTCGACCGTCCAGCGGTCTTCGTTTACGGCGGCACCATCCTCCCCGGAACCGACAACCGCGACATCGTGTCGGTGTTCGAGGCGGTGGGGGCTTTTGCGCAGGGGACTGTGTCGGAACAACAATTGAAGTTCGTCGAACGTACCGCGATTCCGGGCCCCGGTTCGTGCGCGGGTATGTACACGGCGAACACCATGGCGTCGGCCATCGAGGCGTTGGGGATGAGCCTGCCCAACAGTTCCGCCCAGAACGCGGTGTCCGCCGAGAAGCGCGACGATTGCACCCGCGCCGGTGCCGCAGTCGTCAACCTTCTCGAACTCGGCTTGCGTCCGCGTCAGATCATGACGCGCAAGGCGTTCGAGAATGCCATCACGGTCTGCATCGCGCTCGGCGGTTCGACCAATGCCGTGCTGCATCTGCTCGCCATCGCCTCGTCGGCCGGCGTAAAACTGCAGCTCGACGATTTCACGCGTATCGGCAAGCGCGTCCCGGTGCTGGCGGACCTGCGCCCGAGCGGGCGCTATTCCATGTCGGAGCTGGTCGCCATCGGCGGCATACAGCCCTTGATGAAAACACTGCTCGATGCAGAATTGCTGCACGGCGATTGCTTGACCGTCACGGGCAAGACATTGGCCGAGAATTTGCGCGCCGTCGCGCCGTACCCGGACGACCAGAAGATCATGCGGCCGCTGGCCGATCCCATCAAAAAAGACAGCCATTTGGTCATCCTCTACGGCAATCTCGCCCCCGAGGGCGCCGTTGCAAAAATTACCGGTAAGGAGGGACTGAGCTTCAAGGGCAGGGCGCGGGTGTTCGACTCCGAGGAAGCATCGCTGCAGGGCATTCTTGGCGGCAAGGTCAAAGCCGGCGACGTAGTCATCATCCGTTATGAGGGACCGAAAGGCGGCCCGGGCATGCGCGAAATGCTGAGCCCGACCGGCGCCATCATCGGAAAAGGACTGGGAAGCACGGTCGCGCTCATCACCGATGGCCGTTTTTCCGGGGGCAGCCACGGTTTCGTGGTGGGACATGTGGCGCCCGAAGCCGCGCTGGGCGGCCCGCTGGCATTGGTCAAAACCGGCGATGAGATCACCATCGATGCGGAGCGTCGGGAAATTACGCTGCACGTCGGCGCCGCCGAACTGCGGGCGCGGCGCAAGGTGTGGAAAGCGCCGCGCCCCTATGCACGGCGCGGCGTGTTGGCAAAGTATTCGAAGGCGGTCAGCAGTGCGTCGCGAGGTGCAGTAACGGATTTGGAGTAGGAATCTGCCGCTTGCAGTTCGGACGGGATATGTGTCAGTCTCTTTGTCGCCGAAAGGACTCTCAAGGGACGCCGCTGAATAATTCGTCGGCGTGAGTTCGGAACGCGGTGGCCGATGCGTGCGGACGGTGCGAGCAGCGCACGTTGAAGGTGCGACGCATCAGGGCGCAGCGGGCGCGCAGGGCGCCGTGAAATCGTTAGGTGAAACCGTCAGGGGTAGGGTCGCAACCAGACTTATGTATAAATACGAAGAGCCGTCAATGTTTTCAGGCAAGCGGGGTGTCGCCCTCCTTGTCGTCATTCTTCTCCACGTCGTGGTGGGTTGGGCATTTTATACCGGCCTCGCGAGCCGTCTGGCACAGACGATCATTCCGCCCGTAGAAATCGCCCAGATCGACAAACCCAAAGACGTCGACAAACCCCCGCCGCCCCCGCCCAAACTCGAAGAAATCAAACCCTACGTACCGCCGCCTGAATTCGTCGACATTCAAGCACCGCAGGAACAGACCAACGCGATTGCCGTGGTCACGCAGACGCAACCCGTGGCACCGGCGCCGGTGGTTCAGGCGCCGCCGCCCGCGCCCAAGGCCAGCACCAGCATCAAGATGGATCCGAAGCATCCGCTCAAGATCGGCGAGGAGTATTATCCCGACGCCTCGAAGCGAGCGAACGAGGAGGGCCGCTGCACGGTGCAGGTAACCGTCGCCGCGGACGGACGCATCACCAACGAGACCATCCAAACGAGTTCGGGCTTCCCGCGTCTGGACGACGCCTGTCTGAAGGGTGTGCATGGGCAGCGCGTGATCCCCGCCACCGAAGACGGCAAGCCGGTGGAGAAGACGGTTTCGATACCCATCGTGTGGAAACTCACGAATAAGTAGCAAAGCAGCAGCGCTTCAGGCAAAGCAACATTTCGTCCGAAGATTTTTTTGACCCTTCAATAAATTTGTTCAAGTAGAGGAACTCGGTCCATGTCAGAGACTACCGTCGAAAATCCGTTTGGCCTTGGTGCGCTAATTCAGCAAGGTGACTTGGTCGCGAGGTCCACACTCGTTATCTTGCTGATTATGTCGTTGCTCACGTGGTTCATCATGATCACGAAATTTTTCGATCAGCGTCGGCAGCGCTTGCAGGCAATCGAAGCGGAGAAGGAATTCTGGAGTTCCGGCAGCTTGACCGATGCGCTCGTCAAGCTGAAGGGATCAGCCAACCCGTTTCGCGCGCTGGCCGAGACCGGTAAACAAGCCTACGAATATCACGAGGTGAACAAGGCACGTCTGTCCGGTGCCATCGGCACCAGCGAATGGATCACCGAGTCCTTGAACCGTACGGCCGATTCCATCATCGGCCGTATGCAGGCCGGCTTGCCGGTACTCGCGTCCGTGGGATCCACCGCGCCGTTCGTCGGGCTCTTCGGCACGGTGTGGGGCATCTATCACGCCTTGATCGCGATCAGCGCGTCAGGATCGGCCTCCATCGAAAAGGTTGCCGGTCCCGTCGGTGAAGCCTTGATCATGACCGCCATCGGTCTGTTCGTCGCCGTGCCGGCCGTCCTGGGTTACAACGTGCTGCTGCGCCGCAATAAGAATTTGCAGGAGGCCGTCAGCCACTTCACGCACGAGCTGCATGCGTACCTGATCTCCGGCGCGAAGATGGGCTTGGGCATGGAGAAGACCCCATCGCCCGTGGTCAAGCCCAGTCCCGCTGCAGCCCGCTAGGAGTTTGCGCCCATGGCGATGAGTTCTAGCGGAACCGAAGGCGAGGTGCTCTCGGACATCAACGTGACGCCCTTGGTGGACGTCATGTTGGTGCTCCTGATCATCTTCATCATCACGGTGCCCGTGGCGTTGAAAGAGATCAAGGTCAATCTGCCGAAGGCGAGCAACCTGCCCACGCAGACGAAGCCGGAGGACGTGACCATTGCCGTCGACAAGTCGGGCGGCATTTATTGGAACACCCGGTTGTTGACCGGCCAGGAGGCGTTGCTGAAGGAACTGCGGGTGGCGGCGCGCATGGAGCCCCAACCCGAGGTCCACATTCGGGGCGATAGCGATGCGCGCTACATGTATGTGGGCCAGGTGCTGGTGGCCGCTCAGAAAATCGGCATCCGTAAAGTGGCGTTTTTGACCTCTCCGCTTCACCCCGGCGAAGCGCCCTAGGAGATATTCGAATGGCAATGGCTGTAGGCAGTAGTGAGGGTCAGTCGTTTACCGACATCAACATGACGCCCTTGATCGACGTCATGCTGGTGCTGCTGATCATTTTCATCATTTCTCTTCCCCCGGTGACCCACGCGGTCAAGATCGACAACCCGTTGCCGCCGCCGCCGAACTTCGTGCCGCCGCCGCCGCCGGAGATCGTCAACTTGTCCATCGATTTCGACGGCACCTTGTCGTGGAACGGGAGTCCCGTGGATCGCACGACGATGCAAGGCTATATCACCCAAGAGGCACCGAAGGATCCGCAGCCGGAGGTGCATATCAGCGTCGACAAGTTCGCCAAATATGAAAAGGTCGCTCAGACCCTGGCGGACTTGCAGAGCCGTGGGCTGAAGAAGATCGGATTCGTCAACAACGACTTGTTCTAACAATACGATGTTCTAACAATACGGTCCGGCGGCATGTTTCGTTCTTGGCGGCGCGTCAGTTTTTGGCGCGCCGTTCGTTTCGGCGATGCGCCGCCCAAGACCAATATCCAATTTCAGGTTACGAGGTTAGCTATGACTCATTCCACTCTCAACGTAAAGCTTTGGCTTGGGCTTTGGCTCGCGGTCGCAAGCCTCGCCGCGACGCAAGGCGCTGTGGCGGCCGACAAGCCGAAGGAGCAGCAGATCAGCCGTGTCATAGCCAAGGAAATGACGGAGGCCCAAAAGGATTTGCAGGCCAGCCGCTGGGCGGACGCTCTCAAGAATCTCGACGCCGCCGAGCAAAAATCGCCGCTGACGCCTTTCGACAAGAAAACAATCTATGACTTCAAGGGCTTCGCCAACGTCCGTCTGAACCATTTGAAGGATGCCGAAGAGAATTACGAGAAGGCGCTCGCCACGGGTCAGTACACGCCCGAGGAAGCTGCAAAAACCACGCGCATGCTGTTTCGTTTGAGCGCCGGCAATCAGCAATATACGAAGGCGCTCGAGTGGGGCAAGCAAGTCTCCGATGCCGGGAGCGCCAACACCGACGACCTCGCGGTGATGAGCCAGATCTATTACCTGCAAAAGGACTGCAAGAATTCGGGTGTCTGGGCCGATAAGGCGATCGCGGCGGCGCGTAAGGCCGGGGAAACGCCGAAGGAGAACCTGTACCAGTTCAAACTGCAATGTGCTTCCGATGCGGGCGACAACGGAGCGATGGCGTCGGTGTTGGCGGATCTCATCAGGCTCACCAACAAGACGAACTATTGGAACACGCTGCTGCGCGTCGAGCGTCAGGAAGAGCGCGACGATCATAACTTGTTGATGGTCTACCGGCTGATGTACGACACCAACTCCATGAACGCCGGCTCGGATTACATGGAAATGGCGCAGCTGCTGGGCGATGCCGCGCTGCCCGGCGAGGCGCAAATGGTCATCGAGAAAGGCACCGCCGCCGGGCTGTTCACCGAGCAGAAGGACAAGGATCGCGCGACGCGTCTTTTGAATTCTCTCAAGCCGCGCGCCGAAGCCGATAAGAGGGACGCGGCGAAGTTCGATGCGGAAGCGGCGAAGAATCCGGCCGGCGAACTCGATGTCAAGTCCGGCGAGGTATTTTTCGGCTCGGGCGATTATCAAAGCGCCGTAACCGCCATCAACCGCGGTATCCAAAAGGGCCAGATCAAGCACCCGGACGAGGCCTACGTCTATCTGGGCCGCGCCCAGGCTGCCCTGAAAAACACGGCGGATGCCAAGAAGGCTTTCGGCGGTCTCAAGTCGGCGCCGAATACCAGCGAGCGCGTGAAGAAACTGTGGGAGTTGTATTCCGAAAAGCTGGGTTCGGCTGCCGCTTCGTGAGGCGTGTCGAGCCCCGTGACGTCACGTTTCAAGGAGTCGAGCAATGACCATCAAAGTCGGCGATAAGATGCCCGAGGGTAAGTTCACGAGGATGACCAAGGACGGTCCGAAGAAGCTTACGACCGACGAACTGTTCGCCGGCAAGACCGTCGTGTTGTTCTCCGTGCCCGGTGCCTTCACACCCACGTGCGATGCCAAGCATTTGCCGGGCTTCGTCGAACTTGCCGACGACATCAAGAAAAAGGGCGTGGACACCATCGCGTGCACGGCGGTGAATGATGTGTTCGTCATGAACGCGTGGGGTAAGTCGGGCGGAGTGGGCGACAAGATCTTGATGTTGGCCGACGGCAATGCCGAGTATGCGAAGTCGCTGGGGCTCGAACTCGATGCCACCGGATACGGCATGGGCATTCGCGGCCAGCGATTCGCCATCGTCGCAAAGGACGCAGTGGCCACCCATGTCCTCATCGAAGGGCCCGGCGAGTTCAAGGTTTCTGCGGCCGAGTACGTGTTGAAACAGCTGTAGCGGGGAAATTTGCCGGCCTCAAGTAAGGCGGATGCCGCCGTCTATCGTGTGGTCGGCGCCAATGACGTAGCTCGACTCGTCGGATAGCAGGAACAGGGCGAGATTGGCAACTTCGTCGGCGGTGCCATACCGCTTGAGCAAAGTCTGCGCGGCCATGTGATCCTTGAATGCCTTCTGCGCCTCGGCGGGCATCCCGCTCTTGTCCAAAATCGGCGTTTCGATGGGTCCGGGACTGATGGTGTTGACGCGGATGCCGCGGGGCGCGAGTTCGACGGCGAGCGATCTGCCGAGCGAGACTACGGCAGCCTTGGCGGCCGCATAGACACTGGCCCCGGGCACGCCCAGTTGCGCCGCGACCGATGCCGTGAATATGACCGAACTTGGATTACCCAGAATGGGCAACAGCGACTGAAGTTGGAAAAAAACGCCGCGCACGTTGACATCGAACAATTCATTGAAAGCCTCGGGTGTCATGGCCGCAACCGATCCGGGAGCGCCGATGCCCGCATTGAGAAACGCGCCATCGAGCTGGGGCGCAACTTTTTTCACCGCGGCACCAAGACCTTGCGCATCCGCAACCGAACTCGAGTCGGAGGCAATGACGACCGCCGCGTCTCCGAGGGTGCCACGCGCGCCGGCGAGCGTCGCGGGATTGCGCCCGGTAACGATGACGCGGGCGCCCCTCGCTTGTAGCAGTTGCGCAGTGGCCAAGCCGATGCCCGTGGTGCCGCCGGTGATCAGGATCGTTTTGTTTCGCATGCTCGAGCCGCGCTTGAATGGCGGAAGTTTACTGCAGCGGACGGCCGCCATCCACCGCCAATATCGCACCCGTGGTGAAGGTCAGGTCACGAATCACCGCAACCACCGCGGCGGCGACATCATTGGCCGATGCCAAGCGTCCCAGGGGAGTGCGTGCCGCCTGCTCGTCGCGCCAGCCCTGATCGAGCGATTTGACGAATTCGGTATCGACCAGGCCCGGCGAAACCGAATTGACCCGCACCGCCGGCGCAAGGGCGCGTGCCAGCGATCGGGTCATGTTGTCGACTGCCGCCTTCGATGCGCAATACATGACGTTGCTGCCCATTGCGGTACGCGCTGCGATCGAGGAGATATTGACGACGGCCCCACCGCCGGGCAGTGTGCTGGCCCTCAGAAGCGGCAGCAGCGCGCGTAGCGAGGCGAAACTGCCACGAACGTTGGTGGCGAGTATGTCCTCGATCAGGCCATCGTCGAGAGCGTCGAGGTCGGCATGCGCGACGAACCGCGTCGTGCCCGCGCAATTGATCAAGGCATCGCAGCGCCCGTACCGCTGGTGAACGATACGCGCCATCGCCTGCAGCCCATCGCTGTCCGTGACCGGCGTGCTCAATGCCATGTGCCCCGTGCCGGGCAGTTTCGTGGCCAGCCGCTCGGCCGCCTGCTGTGATTTGCCGTAGCCCACGGCGACGACGAATCCGATGGCAGCCAACGCTTCACAAATCGACGTGCCGATGCCCCCGGTGCCGCCGGTCACGACCGCGACGGACTCACCGCAGCGCATCGGAGCGCTCCTCCGCCGAACTCCCGCCAAAGCGGCGTACACGCAGATCCGCCTGCTCTTTGTGGCCGGAAAACCCCTCGAGCTCGCACAATCGCGAGCAGTAGCTGCCGACCAAGGCGCTCGATGCATCGCTCGTCACGCGTTGAAACGTGCAAGTCTTGAGGAATTTTCCAACCCACAGTCCGCCGGTGTATCGGGCGGCGCGCAGGGTCGGCAGCGTGTGGTTCGTACCGATCACCTTGTCGCCAAAAGCGACATTGGTGCGGGCTCCCAGGAAGAGCGCCCCGTAGTTGCGCAAATGATGCAGAAAATAATCGGGCTCGCGCGTGATGACCTGCACGTGTTCGGAGGCGATACGGTCCGCCTCTTCGACGAGTTCTTCGATGGTGTCGACCAGGATGATCTCTCCACAATTGTCCCACGCCTTGCGGGCCACATCGGCCGTCGGCAGCCATTCGAGCAAGGTGTCGATGGCCTTCGGCACTCGTGCCGCCAAGCTGGCACAATTGGTGAGGAGAATTGCGGGGCTGCCCGGACCGTGTTCCGCCTGGCCGATCAGATCGACGGCGGCCATCTCGGCGTCGCAACTGTCATCCGCAATGATCAAAGTTTCCGTGGGCCCGGCCAGCAGATCGATGCCTACTCTACCGAACAGCTGTCGCTTGGCTTCCGCCACGTAGGCATTGCCGGGCCCCACCAGCATATCGACGGCGGCGAGATCTTCGGTGCCGAGCGCCATCGCACCGATGGCTTGCACACCCCCAAGCGCGTAGATTTCATCCGCGCCGCCCAGATGCATCGCCGTAACGATGGCGGGATGCGGCCGGCCCGCAAAGGGCGGTGCGCAGGCGACGACGCGCCTCACGTTGGCAGCCTTCGCGGTCACCACGCTCATGTGCGCCGACGCCACAGTGGGGTAGCGTCCTCCCGGGACGTAACAACCGACACTCTGGACCGGCACATTGCGATGGCCCAGCACCACCCCGGGCATGGTCTCGATTTCCAGATCCTTGATGCACTCGCGCTGCGCCAAGGCGAAGTTGCGGATTTGCGTTTGCGCGAATTCGATGTCTCGAATCGTGTCGAGGGGGATACTTCGGACGCAGTCGTCGATCTCCTCTCTCGTCAATCGGAACTGGGCGGGAGACCAGCCATCGAATCGGCTCGAGTATTCCCGGACTGCGGTGGAGCCGCGCGCTGCGATGTCTCCAAGGATCTTCTCCACGACGGCGCGCACCTGCAGGCCATCCTCGGCCCTCGTTTCATTGCTGACTCCGGCCTTGAGGCGATGGATCATGTCGGTGTTTCCTCGGCGGTTTGGTAGAACGAAGGGGTACTACGATGCTGGCAACGGAAGCCCCAACCGCCAAGGTGCAAGCGGCTCCGACGGCGAGAATGGCGTGACTCAGGCTGCCGGTGGTCTTCACCAGCGCAAGGATGGCCAGAGGCCCCAGGAATTGGCCCAGGAAGTTGGCCGCGGTGAAGAGTCCCGATCCTCTGCCACGCATTGCTGCCGGCACCGACGACAGCAGCCATGTGATCGCCGTCGGCAGCAGGATCCCGGCGCCGAGGTTGGCAATGACTCCGCCGGCGATGGCAGCCGCAACGGTCGGCACCAGGGACATGAGGAAGAAGCCGGCAGTGAACAAAGCGTAGGCCAACCCCAATTTCGCGGCGGGGCGGCCTTTCATCAGGCTAAAAATCACAGAACCGGCCGGATTGGCCAGGGTTATGAGGGCCGACCACAGACCGATCGATGCGGGGGCGCTCATACCGCGTTCCGTCACGAGAAAGCTGAACTGCACGACCGTCACCATGAAGGCGATCATCGAGAGCATCACCACGATCGAAATTCCGATGGGCCTGCCCCACCCGAAGGGTTGGGTAGCGGCCGCCACCATTTCTCCGGGGTGGGCCGCCGGCTCCGGCCTGGGCTCTCGCAGCAGCAACAGAACCGGCACGATGAGTATCCATCCCCACGCATACACCAGGAACGGAGTGTGCCAGCCGAATGCTCCCAGCGTACCGCCCAGGCTGACCAGGCACACGGCGGCCAGGGGGGCGAGCCCAGCCTGCGCAGCAAGCCACCGTTCACGACGGCGGCCCTGGAAGTAATCGCCAATCAGGGTGGTACTGCACGTCATCACCGCAGCTTCTGCCAGGCCGACGGCGAAACGCGACGCCACGATGGCATCGAGCGAACTCAACAACACAGGGGCCATTCCCACCGCCCCGTAGACAAACAAGGCGGCGAGCAACACCTTGCGGCGGCCGACTTTGTCCGCGAGGAATCCATAGGGCACCGCGAGAAGCGCCACCAGCAGCGCCGGCCCAGTCGCGACCAGGGCGATCTTCATATCGGCCGCGGGCACGTTCCTGAATTCCCGCGCGATGGTGGGCAGGACGGGTGCGATCACCACCGCCGCCGCCGGGGCGACCCAAGCGAGTGCAATGAGCACCAGCCCCTGCGCCATGCCGGGGTCAAAGGAGCCGCGCCCGCCATTTTTTTCGGCAATTTCAATTTTTATGGTATCTTTATCCACTCATTGATTTCTTTTGTGATTGTGTCGGGCATTCAGCGTGATTGCAATTAATTTCGATAATAACCGTCGCGGCTGCAGCGAGTTGCTGCCATCGGACATGACTCTTACTAGCGAAGGACATCCGTTTTATGAAGAGAATCCTTGCCCCGCTCGGCACGGTTATGCTGGCGTTTGGCTCGGCGGCCGCAGCGGCCGATACGGCGGCGCAAGCGAATGCCAACAAGCAGCTCGTTCTGGAGTTTTCTCACCAAGTGTTCGATTCCCGCGACGCGAGCAAGGCCAAGAATTTCCTCGCCGAGGACGTGATCGAGCATAACCCCAACATACCCTCGGGACTCAAGGGGTTCGTGGATACCTTCGATAAAATGTGGAAGCCCGATCCACATGCCAAGCATCCGGCTGTCGATCCGATGGAGGGGGTGCAACACCCGCCCGTGGCCGTGATCGCCGAAGGCGACAAAGTGCTCGTGGTCCTGAAAATCAAGCGCCCCGATCCCGATTCGCCGGGCAAGACCTATGACAGTTTCTGGTTCGACCTCTATCGGATCAAGGACGCGA